>NZ_JAGETK010000015.1:0-112167 GCF_017573605.1 Salmonella sp. 32070601201500089SM | reverse complement strand
TTGCCTGGCGGCACTAGCGCGGTGGTCCCACCTGACCCCATGCCGAACTCAGAAGTGAAACGCCGTAGCGCCGATGGTAGTGTGGGGTCTCCCCATGCGAGAGTAGGGAACTGCCAGGCATCAAATTAGAAGTATGGCATTAACTTTCGGGGCAGTTCACTACTCGACAGAGAGTAGGACAAAAGCGAAAGCTTTTGAACGTTGCGAAGCAACGGCCCGAAGGGTGAATCACGAAGTGATTCATAAACTGCCAGGCATCAATTTAAGCAGTAAACTGATGTAAAAATCAGTGATTGTAAAAGAATTCGGTGGAGCGGTAGTTCAGTTGGTTAGAATACCTGCCTGTCACGCAGGGGGTCGCGGGTTCGAGTCCCGTCCGTTCCGCCACTTATTAAGAGCCCTGAGCATTAGCTCAGGGCTTTTTCTTTGCCTGCGATTTAATTATTGCTCAATTCGCAAAAATCCTCTGCATTTCTCGCTCTTTTTCTACAAAGCGCTGAAGGTCATAATCCCCTCAGTTAACGAACATAGTGATTAAAAAGAGGAATTCTATGACTATCCCTGCATTCGGTTTAGGTACTTTTCGCCTGAAAGACGACGTGGTTATCGCTTCTGTGAAAACGGCGCTTGAACTGGGCTACCGTGCTGTCGACACTGCGCAAATCTATGATAATGAAGCGGCTGTTGGACAGGCGATTACTGAGAGCGGCGTACCACGTAGCGAGCTGTACATCACCACCAAGATCTGGATTGAAAACCTTAGCAAAGACAAGCTAATCCCAAGCCTGAAAGAGAGCCTGAAAAAACTGCGTACCGATTATGTCGATCTGACGCTGATCCACTGGCCATCTCCGGGTGATGCCGTGTCTGTCGAAGAATTTATGCAGGCATTGCTTGAAGCTAAAAAACAAGGGCTGACTCGCGAAATTGGCATTTCAAACTTCACCATTCCGTTGATGGAAAAGGCTATTGCCGCGGTGGGCGCAGACAATATCGCCACCAACCAGATTGAGCTATCTCCGTATCTGCAGAATCGTAAGGTGGTTGACTGGGCGAAAGCGCACGGTATCCACATCACCTCTTATATGACGCTGGCATACGGTAAGGCGCTGAAAGATGAAGTGATTGCGCGCATTGCGGCTAAACATAATGCGACCCCGGCGCAGGTTATTCTGGCATGGGCAATGGGTGAAGGTTACTCCGTGATCCCTTCATCCACCAGGCGTGAAAATCTGGCAAGCAACCTGCTGGCGCAGGATCTGCATCTGGATGCCGAAGATAAAAATGCGATCGCGGCACTGGACTGCAACGATCGTCTGGTTAGCCCGGAAGGACTGGCTCCTGCCTGGGATTAATTACCCGATCCTTTGTACCTTTACCCCTCTTTCACAGCTCCTGCGGGAGCTGTTCTTATATATTCGCTCAAAAAGTCGATAAATGCCCGAATACGTGTGCTGACGGCGCGATCGCTGTAGTAAACGGCGCTGAAAGGCATTTCTACCGGCAGACGTTTATCGGCCAGCAGTTCCACCAGTTCTCCCCGCGCGATCTCTTTATCAATCATATAATCTGAAAGACATGCAATGCCGTTACCGTTCAGGCAAAGTTGTTTTAACGTTTCCCCGCTATTGGAAGAAATCCCACATTTGATCTCATGGAGCTGCCCGTCGCTACAGGCAATCGGCCAGGTATTGAGCGAAACAGGTTCTGAGAACCCCAGACACAGATGCCGTTTCAACTCTTCAACGGTCTCAGGCTTGCCAAAGCGGGCAATATAATCCGGCGAGGCGATAATCTTGCGATAGCTGGTAAATAACGGGCGCGCGCGCAGACTTGAATCTGTCAACGTGCCTGCGCGTATCGCAACATCCACTTTTCGTTCAATAAGATTGATGAACGTTTCTGAGGAGACAAGAGACAACGTTATTTCCGGATACCGTTCACGAAAAGGTTTAATCAGCGGCATCAGGAAATGCAGCATTACCGGCGTTGCCGCATCGATACGCAGTAAGCCGCGCGGGGTATTACGCGACTCCATGATTTCCGTTTCTGCGGCGGCCATTTCTTGCAGTATCTGCTGCACGCGCCTGAAGTATCGCTCTCCTTCTTCAGTCAGGCTCAGCTGTCGGGTCGTACGATTAAGCAGACTGACGCCGAGCTTCATCTCCAGCTTTTTAACTGCCCGGCTGACAGCGGAATTGGCCTGTCCAAGCTGCTCTGCCGCCCGGCTGAAGCTGCCGCTTTCCACGACAGCGACAAAAATTGCGAGTTCTTCGGAGGTGGCTTTCATTTTTGCTCCTGAAGCAAAATTAAATTGATATTTTGGCTATTTTTGTCATTAAAACATCCAGGCATACTGCGTGTCATCTGATTACTGCTGTTATGGAGTTATGTATGCCTCTCGCTTTATTTGCACTGACTATAAGTGCCTTCGCTATTGGCACGACTGAGTTTGTGATTGTCGGCCTGGTGCCGACCATTGCTCAACAACTGGCTATCTCGTTACCTTCCGCCGGAATGCTGGTTTCAATCTATGCGCTGGGTGTGGCTATTGGCGCGCCGGTGCTAACCGCGCTGACCGGACGCCTGCCGCGTAAACAGTTACTGGTCGCGCTGATGGTCTTGTTTACGGCGGGGAATTTGCTGGCATGGCAGGCACCGGGCTATATGACATTAATCGTCGCCCGTCTGCTGACGGGCCTGGCGCACGGCGTGTTCTTCTCGATTGGATCTACCATCGCGACAAGTCTGGTGCCAAAAGAGAAAGCGGCTTCTGCGATCGCTATTATGTTTGGTGGTTTAACGGTAGCGCTGGTCACGGGCGTGCCGCTGGGAACATTTATCGGTCAGCATTTTGGCTGGCGTGAGACCTTCCTTGCGGTATCACTGTTAGGCGTGATTGCGCTGATGAGCAGTCAATTGCTGATTCCGGCCAATATTCCCGGTCGGGCGGCCGCCAGCATTCGTGACCAGGTGAAAGTACTGACTCATCCTCGTCTGTTGCTGATTTACGCCGTTACGGCGCTGGGCTACGGCGGGGTATTCACGGCATTCACCTTCCTGGCGCCAATGATGCAGGATCTGGCGGGATTCTCCCCGGCAGCGGTAAGCTGGATCTTACTGGGGTATGGCGTATCAGTGGCTATCGGCAATATCTGGGGCGGTAAACTGGCGGATAAGCATGGCGCCGTGCCGGCGCTGAAATTCATTTTCGCCGTGCTGTTTGTTCTGCTTATGGTCTTCCAGGTGACGGCCTCCACGCAGTATGTCGCGCTGGCTACCATTCTGGTGATGGGGGTCTTTGCCTTCGGTAACGTACCGGGGTTGCAGGTCTACGTGGTACAGAAAGCGGAACAATTCACGCCTAATGCAGTAGATGTGGCGTCAGGTCTGAACATTGCGGCGTTTAACATTGGTATTGCGCTGGGTTCCGTGATTGGCGGACAAACGGTGGCGCATTACGGTTTGGCGCAGACGCCGTGGATTGGCGCCCTCATTGTTCTGGTGGCTTTCCTGCTGGTGGGCGTCAGCGGACGTCTTGATAAACCTGTACGCATTGCTCTGGAGTAAATTATTGATGTAAGCGCCTACTTACAAAACAAACTGCAATTGTTCGTTGAAAGTGAGTGCTAAAATCCCTATAACAGAAGAACCAGTCCGGTTGAGGACTGGTTGACGTTACAGAGGTTTGAAAGTCAAAAGTGCGAAAAAACACCTATGCGATGCGCTATGTTGCCGGACAGCCCGCCGAGCGGATTTTGCCGCCAGGGTCGTTTGCGAGCATTGGCCAGGCATTGCCCGCCGGGGAACCGCTAAGCAGTGAAGAGCGGATCCGTATCCTCGTGTGGAATATATTCAAGCAGCAGCGAGCCGAATGGTTATCGGTGCTGAAGAACTACGGCAAAGATGCGCATCTGGTCCTGTTGCAGGAGGCCCAGACGACGCCTGAACTGGTACAGTTTGCCACCGCTAACTATCTTGCCGCCGATCAGGTTCCCGCTTTTGTATTACCTCAGCATCCGTCTGGCGTCATGACGCTTTCTGCCGCCCATCCTGTTTACTGCTGCCCTTTACGGGAAAGAGAACCAATTTTACGTTTGGCGAAATCAGCCCTGGTGACGGTATATCCGTTGCCGGATACCCGTTTATTAATGGTAGTAAATGTTCATGCGGTAAATTTTAGTCTGGGCGTGGACGTGTACAGTAAGCAGTTACTTCCGATCGGCGACCAGATTGCGCACCATAGCGGCCCTGTCATTATGGCGGGGGATTTTAATGCCTGGAGCCGCCCACGTATGAATGCGTTGTACCGCTTTGCACGTGAGATGTCGCTGCGCCAGGTGCGTTTCACTGACGATCAACGCCGTCGTGCGTTTGGACGACCGCTGGATTTTGTTTTTTATCGTGGTTTAAACGTGAATGAAGCCTCCGTACTGGTGACGCGCGCTTCCGATCACAATCCGCTACTCGTTGAATTCAGTCCCGGCAAACCTGAGCAATAAAGGTGCGTCAGGTCTGCCGTGGGGCAGGCCTCTGCGGGTGCTGCCCTTTACTTTTCTCATAACAGAAGGGCACTACCATGACAACGCATTCCCACCATGACAATGTTGAAAAGCAGTTTGGTTCACAGGCGAACGCCTATTTACATAGCGCCGTTCACGCAGCGGGTCGTGACTTAGCGCGGCTGGCGCAAAGGCTGTCTGATTTTTCCCACGCGAACGTACTGGATATGGGATGTGGAGCTGGACACGCGAGTTTTGTCGCTGCGCAACATGCCAACTCGGTCGTGGCATACGATTTATCAGCCAGCATGCTTGAGGTTGTCGCTGGAGCGGCGGAAGAAAGACATTTAAGTAATATTACTCTCCGGCAAGGCTATGCCGAAAAACTGCCCTTTGAAGATGCATCGTTTGAGATGGTGATTAGCCGCTATTCCGCGCATCACTGGCACGACGTTGGTCAGGCATTGCGTGAGGTTTATCGTGTATTAAAACCCGGCGGCGTGCTGATTATCATGGATGTCATGTCGCCTGGACATCCTGTACGCGATATCTGGCTGCAAACGGTGGAGGCGTTACGCGACACGTCGCATGTCCGTAACTATTCCAGTGGTGAATGGCTGGCGATGGTCAATAACGCGATGCTGGTAACGAATACCGTGATAACCGATCGTTTATCGCTGGAGTTTCGCTCATGGGTAACGCGGATGCGTACTCCAGCGCCGTTGGTTGAGGCGATTCGATTATATCAGGCGAGCGCCCCGGTAGAGGTGAAGCGTTATTTTGAGTTGCAGGATGACGGCTCGTTTAGCAGCGATACTATCATGCTGGAAGCGCATAAAGCGGTATAGCAATTTAAAAGGCGCCGGGGGAAGCGGCGCCTTTTGGCTTTTTCGTCGGACAATATCAGGAGTCTGGCGTGCTATTGTCCTTCACAAACAACGTAAGCTGATCGCCCGGTTGTAGATTATCCGTATCATGGTTCCAGCGCATCACATCTTTGATATTCACCCCGTGACGTCTGGCGATACTGGAAAGCGAATCGCCTTTACGGACACGATAGGTAATGCTATCGCTATTGTTTGCCAGTCGTTGCGCGCTGCTGCCAGCGCCTACGGTCAGGCTTTGCCCGATTTTCAGGCGCGAACCACGCAGGTTGTTCCACTGCTGCAAGTCCTTCGTGCTTACGCCAAGCCGCGAAGCAATACCGGAAAGCGTATCGCCAGAGCGCACCTTATAGCTACGGCTATTCAACGGCGTATTGTCGGCGATCAGTTGGGACTGAACGGCGTCAATCTCACCGGAAGCCAGCGACTCACGCAACTGCTCGGCATGCTTTTTGGGCACCATAACATATTGCGGACCGCTTACGCCTAAGGTAGACCCTTTTACACCGGCATTAAACGTCTTCAGCTTGCTGATAGACATGCCCGCCATATCCGCAACCTGGGCCATTTCAACTGGACTGTTTAAACGAACTCGTGCCAGCGCTCGGCTTTCATCTGTTGTTGGCAGACGTACGCCGTAGCGTTTGCTGTTTTTGAGAATTTCACTCAATGCCAGCATCTTAGGTACGTAGAGTTTTGTTTCTCTGGGCAAAGAAAGCGACCAGAAATCCGTCGGTTTTCCACGCGCTTTGTTTGCTTTAATTGCCCGCATAACACGGCCTTCGCCGCTGTTATACGCTGCAACAGTTAACAGCCAGTCGCCGTCAAACATTTTGTTCAGACGCTGCATCATGTCTAACGCGGCGGTCGTAGAGGCTACAACATCGCGACGCGCGTCATAATTACGGGTCTGCTTTAAACCATAATTGCGCCCTGTGCTCGGTATGATCTGCCAGATGCCTGCGGCATTGGCGCCAGACGTTGCGTGAGGATCAAAAGCGCTCTCCACTATGGGTAGTAGTACCAGCTCCATAGGCATGTTACGTTTCTTAACCTGCCCCGCTATCCAGTACATATACGGCTCTGCCCGTAAAGTTACATCGTGGAGATAGCTCTTATTGCGTAAATACTTCTGTTTCTGTTCGCGAATCCGGCTGTTTTCCGGAATTCCCATCTTTAGCTCGTCGCCAATGAAAGCCCACAAGTCCTGATCTGGCGCGATAGACGTTCCGTCGTCCATCCATCGTGCCTGACTCGTAAACTTTCCTGCTTCCCCTTGACCAGCTGCAGAAAGGCTCTGTGCGTGCTGTTGGACGTTGCCAGTGTTCTGAGACGTCTGGCACCCCACAAGCAGGACAGAGGCGAGTAATATCGCTTTTGCCTTCATGTGTGTGTCAATAGTTGCTTAAAAGACGACCGATCATAACGGCGAAGTTAGCGAATGACAAGTAAGAATTATCAGAACGTGTCTTTCTTTGACCTTAACCATGCAAAACGCGCTTCTGGTTGTTGCAATATTGTTTCTTTGTTTATTTCGTTAATTAAATCAATATCTTCAGTTCTTAAAAAAAGATTAATCTTACGCTCATTTTTAAGAATAACGGGTAATGTCATTTGTTTTTTTACACGTAACTCTTTAACTTTACGATAATATTCATTTATGAACGAATCGTGCGGAAGTATGCTCAATGCGAACTTAATGTTAGCTAAAGTGTATTCGTGAGCGCAGCAAATGAGCGTGTCGTCAGGCAGAGAATTAATTTTCATAAGTGACTGATACATCTGTGATGGCGTGCCTTCAAACAGTCGACCACAGCCGCCAGAAAACAGCGTGTCGCCGCAGAATAAGTAAGGGTGGCTAAAGTAACAGACGTGTCCTAACGTGTGACCCGGCGTGGCAAAAAGAGTAAATTTCTCGCCTAAAACGCGAATAGTATCGCCATCGCCAACAAGATGGGTTGCTCCCTTGTCTTGCGTTTCCGCCGGTCCATAAACCGTCATTTGCGGGAAGTGTTGCAACAGCTCTTTGACTCCGCCAACATGGTCGTGATGGTGATGCGTCAGAAAAATCGCCTCCGGCATCCACTTATGTTCAGCAATGGCCTTTAAGACGGGTGCCGCTTCGCCGGGATCAACAATCACACAGCGGCCTTCATCATTGGTCAGCACCCAGATGTAATTGTCCTGAAACGCGGGAATACTGTTAAGATTCATATATTACCTCTCAAATAATTAGCGGAAGGTTGCGATGAAACCGGCAAGGCTCTCTCAAACTGTCGTTGCGCCCGGATGTTGGGGTGAGTTGCCCTGGGGCAATTACTACCGTGAGGCGCTGGAACAGCAGCTAAATCCGTGGTTTGCAAAAATGTATGGTTTCCATTTGCTTAAAATCGGTAATTTAAGCGCAGAAATCAATTCCGAAGCGTGCGCGGTCTCCCATCAGGTGAATGTTTCGTCGCAGGGGTCGCCGATGCAGGTTCTGGCCGATCCGCTACACCTTCCTTTTGCGGATAAATCCGTCGATGTTTGTCTGCTGGCGCATACTTTGCCGTGGTGTACCGACCCGCACCGTTTATTGCGGGAAGCCGACCGCGTATTGATTGATGACGGTTGGCTGGTCATCAGTGGATTTAACCCGCTGAGTTTGATGGGGTTACGTAAACTGGTACCCGTTTTACGTAAAACACCGCCCTATAATAGTCGGATGTTTACCCTTATGCGGCAACTGGACTGGCTGTCTTTACTCAATTTCGAAGTGCTACATTATAGCCGTTTTCATGTCTTACCTTGGAAAAAGCAGGGAGGGCGGCTTTTAAATACGCATATCCCGGCGCTGGGCTGTTTACAGCTTATTGTGGCCCGTAAGCGGACCATCCCGCTTACGCTTAATCCGCTGCGACATAATAAAAGTAAAACCCCTATCCGCCAGACCGTTGGCGCCACCCGGCAATATCGCAAACCGGATGGCTAAGCCTCCGCCTGGTAGCCACTATCTTCCTGCGTGGGGTTCATTGCCGCGGCGCGCGCCAGTTCATCACAACGCTCGTTTTCGGGATGGCCTGCATGGCCTTTGACCCATACCCATTTGATCTGATGCTGACCTAACGCAGCATCGAGACGTTTCCAGAGATCGACATTTTTTACGGGTTTCTTTTCCGCAGTTTTCCAGCCGCGTTTCTTCCAGTTATGAATCCATTGGGTAATTCCTTGCCGCACATATTGGCTGTCGGTGCTCAATGTCACTTCGCAATGTTCTTTTAACGCTTCAAGCGCGACGATCGCAGCCATCAGTTCCATACGGTTATTGGTGGTCAGCGTGTAACCTTCACTAAACGTTTTTTCATGACCGCGATAGCGTAAGATAGCGCCATAACCACCAGGCCCTGGATTCCCCAGGCAAGAGCCATCGGTGAAAATTTCTACCTGTTTAAGCATTTCTGGTAGACTTCCTGTAATTGAAATCGATAACAAAACGCAAGTCTGACATAAATGACCGATATGAGCACTGCAATTACACGACAGATTGTCCTCGATACCGAAACCACCGGTATGAACCAGATAGGCGCGCACTATGAAGGTCACAAGATTATTGAGATCGGTGCGGTTGAGGTGATAAACCGTCGTCTGACCGGCAACAATTTTCATGTTTACCTGAAGCCGGATCGGCTGGTGGATCCGGAGGCGTTTGGCGTACACGGTATTGCCGATGAGTTTCTGCTGGATAAGCCGGTTTTTGCTGATGTGGTCGATGAGTTTCTTGATTATATCCGCGGCGCGGAGCTGGTCATCCATAACGCATCGTTCGATATCGGCTTTATGGATTATGAGTTTGGTCTGCTTAAACGCGATATTCCTAAAACCAATACTTTCTGCAAAGTTACCGATAGCCTGGCGTTGGCGCGGAAAATGTTCCCCGGCAAGCGTAACAGCCTTGATGCGCTGTGTTCGCGTTATGAGATAGATAATAGCAAACGTACTTTGCACGGCGCATTGCTCGATGCCCAGATCCTTGCCGAAGTGTATCTGGCGATGACGGGCGGGCAAACGTCCATGACGTTTGCGATGGAAGGAGAGACGCAACGGCAGCAAGGTGAAGCGACCATTCAGCGAATCGTTCGCCAGGCCAGCCGGTTACGGGTCGTTTTTGCCTCTGAGGAAGAGCTGGCTGCGCATGAATCGCGGCTTGATCTGGTGCAGAAAAAGGGCGGAAGTTGCCTTTGGCGGGCGTAATTTATTCCTTTTTAGGCTATAAAAATCATCCTTCGGGCGATTTTTGCAGCAACTGATTCAAAAGGTGAGAAAAAGCGTTGACGGGCGACACCGCAAACCGTAATATTCGCCTCGTTCCCAGCGGGAACATCACGGAGCGGTAGTTCAGTTGGTTAGAATACCTGCCTGTCACGCAGGGGGTCGCGGGTTCGAGTCCCGTCCGTTCCGCCAGATACAAATCTCAGGGTGTTTTTATACATCCTGTGAAGTAAAAAAAACCGTATCCCTGTAAAAGGGATACGGTTTTTTTTCGTCTTCAAGAAGTTCCACCGCCTATCGTGGAATCTGACGCAAATGGGCCTACGCCTGGATGACGAACAGGATATTACCGCCACTTCTTTCACTGTCATGGCTATTTTGATCCCACTGACATTTAAGGCGCGGCCTCATGGCGGTGCTTAACCGGGATCGGGACATGTTCAGCGCAGAAGCAGACTGCGTAATGTTGATATCACTCAGATAATTACGGAGAACCGCCAGACATGCGCATCATCACTCCAGGGCATCCCACTTCTCCAGCAACTCCACCGGGATCTCATTGATCACCTCCGAGAACCGTTTTCCCACCAGTCTTTCAGCCTGGCGTAACAGTGGGATGGTCGGGCTACTGGGTTCACTGCTCTCAAACCAGCGACGAATGCACCGCAGGCGCTCCAGCGCATCATTACGATCGCGAATTGGCCCCGGTTCAGCATTGTGTGGGAGGGATATACCGGGTGGCGCGTTGACAGGCGGCACATCCTCTGCCCGTGCCGGAACGGCATTATCCATAACCGTGCCTGCGGGGTCTGGCACTGGCGCTGGCGACGGAGGGATTTCCGGTGTGGTTGTCTGTACCACGTCAGGCAGCAGCGCTAACAACTGCCGCAGGCGTGAAAAATCTGGAGCCAGATCGCCTAATGTCTCACGCGCCCACACTTGCAGGCGTTCTGCGCTTTCCTGCGCTTCGCGAAACGCCGCCAGCGGTAATGCCCCACGGGCTTCGAGGTCGGCCAGTTGCTGGCGGACGGATTCGGGGGCCAGCGCATCAGCCGGGCGAGGGGCGGATAACGCGCGCTCGACATCCCGTACCTGCAGGCGCAGGACGGCACTGTTTGACAGCGTGATACCGCGAATGTCTGCCATCACGCCTTCGTGATCCAGCAGCGCCGCCAGGGCATTACTGCGCGCCAGCGCCGCATCTTCAATAGATTCTGCGGGTGCGCCTTCGCCGGTAAGCAGCTGTGGATGGAGTGCATCGGACCAGATTACGCTCAGTTCTGCCAGTTGCGTGAGCATTTCCGCCAGTCCCTGTGCGCCAGCCTGCTGGATGCGACTGCGCAGCAGCAGGATCAACACCCGGATATCCTTACTGCGCGTGAGCAGACGGCGCGCATCACGTTCAATTTCCGGCCAGTTCACGGCTTCCGGCGTACTGACAAAATCACCATATTGCGCCTCCGCCTGGGGGGCGGCGCGACTGAACAGCAGCAGGTATTCCGGGTCGTACTCCGGATCGGGGCCGCAGGGTTGTTCCGCGCTTACCGGTTTAGTCAGGGACATATCCATATCATTACTCTCAGTGGGTTAAGCCGTGTTCAGGTTCAAAAATCATGCCGGTCACCGGACGGTCATGCATGGCTTTACCTGCCCAGGCCGTCCATACACGCCGCCGGTGACTAGCTCAAGTACCGGGCCAAGGCGGGAATCGCTGTCGCTCGCCCAGTCAAATGCGCCGCCGTTCCACTGCCCGCCCGTGTCTGTTATGGCTTCCAGTGCGGTATTACGGTGTTTATCAACCTCACCGGTATCGTCATGACAGGCGAGTGCCGCCAGCAGTGACTCCACCCAAACGGGCTGCGGCAGAAGAAAACCGGGTCGTTGTTCACCCTGAAAAACGGTGTGGCGGAACATTTCGCAGCGAACCAGCTCCCGGTACAGCCGGGCCTCCTGGGTATAATTGGCCTCCATCCTGGCGCATAGCTGAAGCTGGTGTAGCGCCCGCGACCAGTCTCCGGCCACACACAGCAACTGAAACAGGCTGTGGCGGCAGAGCGCTTTCGCCGGATTTTCCCGAACCTGCTGCTCCGCCATCTGAATCCCCTCCGCAAAAGAGTATTCCTGTATCAGCGCGGACAGGGTAGCAGGAAGCGTGTCAGTTTTTTTCATGGGCGGTATTTCCATTTTTCTGTGTCGGAGTGATTCGGTAGTGGCTGTCGATGCCAATAATACGATGCTCGCGGCGGGTCAGATCGGGCAGTATCTCGCTATGTGCGGTTTTCCCCGCCTGTTCCGGCGAGAGCAGTTGCAGGATATCGGGCATTGATTCCATCGCCAGCCAGTGCATTTCACCCTCACCGGTCGTGTCCAGCGTATCCAGAATGGCATCAATACCGGGCGCGCCTGCCACCATATCCTGTAACGTGTCGGTGTCGCCCTTTTTATCGTATAACGACGTCAAATCCTGGGTGACAGCGTCTTCATTTCGGGGAAACGGTTTAGCACGGAGGGGCTTTTCCTGCCCGGAGGGCCGCAATGCCTGCTGATATTCCTGGTAAAGCTGGTGTAGTGTGCTATCCGCTTCATGGCCAGTGTAAGAGGATGCGGTTTCCCGGACGGGAATAATATCGAACGGGTTCTGCGGATTGAGCTGTTGTTGTTTAAACCAGTCCAGATCCAGGTACTCAGCAACGGATTCAGATGACTGAACCAACTGAGGAAACGAAACATCGGGACGGGACTCATCATTGGTGCGGGCAAGGCACCAGGATGACAGACCCCATTCAATCGTATCTCCATCATTCAGCCGCATACGGTGATGAGGTTCCATCACCTGCTCATTGACGGCACAGCACAGTTCATCCGAGTGATTAACAATCCACCACGCCTCTTCGTGGCGAACAAGACTGAGCGCGATATCGTCTTTCCCATGTTGCTCAAAAAGCGGAATGTAGGGGGCGGCGGCAGTAAATACGATGTATGTCCCTGCGGGATACTGTGCGTTATCCGTTATACCCTGCGACTGTATTTTCCGTAATTCCCACATGTCTTGTTTCATTATGTCCCTTAAATGTATTTATTTTTCTGGAGGAAACGTTTAGGGAGTTTTAATTCATAAATAATTTTAACTAAATTCATAGGGAGTCATTATTGATGACACCCTTTTTATTATTTTCTTCGTGAATGCATTGTTGTATGCATAGATGTCTTTTTTGAAATATTATTTCTTTTAATTCTGCAATTGCGATTTTTATCTTGCTGTTCATTGATTATTTAATATTAACGGCTTGGTTGCTAATTAGTCCCTGATCTGTATCATTGTTTTGTTTCGATATTTTTTCGAGGCTATCAATAAAGAATTGTTTATGTATTTATATGCATTGATGCATTATTTTTATGAATTTTTATGTCACAAGGCATAACACATGGAAACTCCTGTTTCACGCAGTGCGTTATATGGAAAACTGGCCGGCCCACTATTCCGGTCGCTGGAATCGGCAACGGCATTTTGCAAACTACGCTCTAATCCCTGGGTTGAGCTGACTCACTGGCTGCACCAGTTAACACAGCAGCCCGATAACGATATTCTCCACGTTCTTCGGCATTACCAGATCCCTCTTTCTGATGTGGAGAAAGCGTTACTCCGGCAACTGGATATGCTGCCCGCCGGGGCCAGCGCCATTAGTGATTTTTCTCACCATATCGATCTCAGCGTTGAAAAGGCCTGGATGCTGGCGAGCGTCCGTTACGGCGATAACAAAATTCGCAGCGGCTGGTTGCTGCTGGCCTTGTTGACCACGCCAGAACTGCGTCGGGTACTGAGCAGTATCTGCGCGCCGCTGGCCACGCTTCCGGTTGATGAACTGACGGAAATACTGCCCTCGTTGATCGAAACATCGCCGGAAGCGCAGGAGCGCCCTTACGACGGCTCCGGCCTGGCATCAGCCATTCCCGGTGAAAGCAGTCAGGCGATTCCCAACGGCGGGCAGGACGGTAAATCCGCGCTGGCAAAATACTGTCAGGACATGACGGCACAGGCGCGCGACGGCAAAATCGACCCGGTGACGGGGCGTGAGCATGAAATCCGCACCATGACGGATATTCTGCTGCGCCGTCGCCAGAATAATCCACTACTGACTGGTGAGGCGGGCGTCGGAAAGACGGCGGTCGTCGAAGGTTTTGCCCTCGCGATTGCGCAGGGGGAAGTGCCACCCGCGCTGCGGGAAGTACGGCTGCTGGCGCTGGACGTTGGCGCTCTGTTGGCCGGAGCCAGCATGAAAGGCGAGTTTGAATCGCGTCTGAAAGGGTTACTGGAAGAGGCCGGGCGCTCGCCGCAGCCGGTTATTCTGTTTGTCGATGAAGTTCACACTCTGGTGGGCGCGGGCGGCGCATCCGGCACGGGCGATGCCGCTAACCTGCTGAAACCGGCGCTGGCGCGCGGCACCCTGCGGACTATCGGCGCCACCACCTGGAGCGAATACAAGAGCCATATTGAGAAAGATCCGGCGCTGACCCGTCGTTTTCAGGTGTTGCAGATTGCCGAACCGGAAGAGATCCCCGCAATGGAAATGGTGCGTGGTCTGGTGGATACGCTGGAAAAACACCACAACGTACTGATTCTGGATGAGGCGGTACGTGCGGCGGTACAGCTTTCTCACCGCTACATTCCCGCCCGGCAGTTGCCGGATAAGGCTATCAGCCTGCTGGATACCGCCGCGGCCCGCGTGGCGCTGACGCTGCACACGCCGCCTGCCAGCGTACAGTTCCTGCGCCAGCAGCTAAAAGCGGCGGAAATGGAACGGTCGCTGTTGCAGAAGCAGGAAAAAATGGGGATTCAGTCAGATGAGCGGCGCGATGCGCTGACGGCGCGAATTTTCTCGCTCAACAATGAACTGACTGCATCCGAATCTCGCTGGCAGCGGGAGCTGGAACTGGTACATACGTTGCAGGAACTGCGTGTCGCAGAGTCTGATGCTGATGACAAAACCACGCTGCAACAGGCCGAAACGGCGCTAAGGGAGTGGCAGGGCGACGCGCCGGTGGTGTTCCCGGAAGTCAGCGCGGCGGTTGTCGCGGCGATTGTCGCCGACTGGACCGGTATTCCTGCCGGGCGCATGGTGAAAGATGAGGCCAGCCAGGTGCTGGAACTGCCTGCCCGACTGGCGCAACGCGTTACCGGGCAAGACGGCGCGCTGGCGCAGATTGGTGAACGTATTCAGACCGCCAGGGCGGGACTGGGCGATCCACGCAAACCGGTGGGCGTGTTTATGCTGGCCGGGCCGTCCGGTGTCGGTAAAACCGAAACCGCGCTGGCGCTGGCGGAGGCTATCTACGGCGGTGAGCAGAACCTGGTAACCATCAATATGAGCGAGTTCCAGGAGGCTCACACCGTTTCCACGCTGAAAGGCGCGCCCCCCGGCTATGTGGGCTATGGCGAGGGTGGTGTGCTGACGGAAGCAGTGCGTCGCCACCCCTGGAGCGTAGTGCTGCTCGACGAGATCGAAAAAGCGCACCATGACGTCCATGAACTCTTCTATCAGGTGTTTGACAAGGGCGGGATGGAGGACGGTGAGGGAACACATGTCGATTTCAAAAACACCACGCTATTACTCACCACCAACGTGGGTTCCGACCTCATCAGCCAGATGTGTGAAGATCCGGCCTTAATGCCCGATGCTACGGGGCTTAAAGAGGCGCTAATGCCGGAATTGCGCAAGCATTTCCCGGCGGCATTTCTGGGCCGCGTGACGGTGATCCCTTACCTGCCGCTGGATGAAACGTCGCGTGGCGTGATTGCCCGTCTGCACCTTGACCGGCTGGTGGCGCGGATGGGTGAACAGCACGGCGTGACGCTGACGTATAGCGAGGAACTGGTCGCACATATTGTGGCGTGCTGTCCAATGCATGAAACGGGCGCGCGGTTGCTGATTGGCTACATCGAACAGCACATTCTGCCACGACTGTCGCGCTACTGGTTGCAGGCCATGACGGAAAAAGCCGCGATCAGGCAGATTGATATCGGCGTTAATGGTGATGAGCAGATTGTTTTTGAGATCGTTTGCTGAAACCGGCCGTTCGAAGTGTCCGTAGTGCGATTTTAAAAACTGTACCGGTATACCGCTCCCCTTGCGGCAACCAGTTGACTAAAAAGGAAATGAAGGATTATGGCTATCAACAATAGCGCGCAGAAATTCATCGCGCGCAACCGCGCGCCGCGCGTGCAGATTGAATATGACGTAGAGATTTACGGTTCCGAGAAAAAAATCGAGCTGCCGTTCGTGATGGCGGTGCTGGCCGATCTGGCCGGGAAACCGCGTGAAGAACTGCCGCCGGTGACGGATCGCAAATTCCTCGATATTGATATTGATAACTTCAATGAGCGCATGAAAGCCATTGCGCCGCGCGTGGCGTTCGCTGTGCCGAATACGCTGACGGGTGAAGGTCAGTTGATGGTCGATATCACGCTGGAAAATATGGACGACTTTTCGCCGGCACAGATTGCCCGCAAGGTGGACGCCCTGAACCAGTTACTGGAAGCCCGCACTCAACTGGCGAACCTCCAGACCTACATGGATGGCAAGGCGGGGGCGGAAAATCTGGTCAATAAACTGTTGCAGGACCCGACTCTGCTGAAAACGCTGGCGAATGCGCCGAAATCGGCCGCTACCCAGCAAGATGTGTCAGCGGATAATGAATCAGCGGAATAACGTCGAATTTTTAAGGAATTTTCATGGCAAACAGTAATATGCAGGCAACCGACGCGGTTGCTCAGGATACCGCCTCCGCATCCGGTGAATTTGATGCGTTGCTGAATCAGGCCTTCCGACCCAAGACTACCCAGGCGGCAAAAGCCGTGGAAGCCGCGGTGCAGACGCTGGCGCAACAGGCGCTGGCGAACACGATCACCGTCAGCGATGACGCCTATAAAAGCATCAGCGCTATTATTGCGCAGATCGACTTTAAACTGACCGAACAGATCAAACTGATCCTGCAACATCCCGACTGGCAGAAGCTGGAATCCTCCTGGCGCGGTATGGAGCATTTGGTTTACAACACCGAGACCGACGAAAAGCTGAAAATTCGCTTCATGAATCTGTCAAAAGATGAATTGCGGCGCAACATGAAGCGTTACAAGGGCATCGCCTGGGATCAAAGCCCGATGTTCAAGAAACTGTATGAAGCCGAATACGGCCAGTTAGGTGGCGAACCTTATGGCTGTATCATTGCGGATTACTACTTCGACCATACACCGCCCGATGTGGATCTGCTCGGCTCTATCGCCAAAGTCGCCGCGTCGGCCCATGCGCCGTTTATTGCCGGGGCTTCCTCCTCGGTACTGCAAATGGACTCCTGGCAGGAGCTGGCGAATCCCCGCGACCTGACCAAAATCGTCACCCAGAACCTGGAATATGCGCCGTGGAACTCGCTGCGGGCTAGCGAAGACTCCCGTTATATTGGCCTGACGATGCCGCGTTTTCTTGCCCGCCTGCCGTATGGCGCAAAAACCAACCCGGTGGACGAGTTTGATTTTGAAGAAGATGCGGATGGTTCTGACCATACCAAATACGTCTGGAGCAACGCGGCCTACGCGATGGGCGTAAACATCAACCGTTCCTTCAAACACTACGGCTGGTGTACGTTGATTCGCGGTGTGGAATCAGGCGGTGCGGTGGAAAATCTTCCCTGCCATACCTTCCCGACTGACGATGGCGGCGTGGACATGAAATGCCCGACCGAAATCGCCATCTCTGACCGCCGCGAGGCTGAACTGGCGAAAAACGGTTTTATCCCGTTGATCCACCGTAAAAACTCAGACTATGCCGCCTTTATCGGCGCACAATCGCTGCAAAAACCACAGGAATACTACGATCCGGACGCGACGGCCAACGCCAACCTGTCCGCCCGTCTGCCGTACCTGTTCGCCTGCTCGCGCTTCGCTCACTTCCTCAAATGTATCGTCCGCGACAAAATCGGTTCCTTTAAAGAGCGTGAGGATATGCAGCGCTGGCTAAATGAATGGATTATGAATTACGTCGACGCCGATCCGGTGAACTCCTCGCAAGAAACTAAAGCCCGTCGTCCGCTGGCTGCCGCTGAAGTAGTGGTGGAAGAGGTGGAAGGCAATCCAGGTTATTACGACGCGAAATTCTTCCTGCGTCCGCATTTCCAGCTTGAAGGGCTGACGGGATCGCTGCGCCTGGTGACAAAACTGCCGTCAGTGAAGCAGGGCAATGCCTGATGCATTTATTTTGTGAATGTTTAAGCGAGTGAAGTCAGAGAAGATAGAGAATATAAAGAGGGATATATGGCATATATTTACGGTTTGGTTGATTCGTTGCAAGGGAAAGATCAGGTCGGTGATGGGGAGTGTGTGACTTTAGTCAAGCAATATGCACATTTGGGGGTTACAGGAACCTGGAAGCAAGGGCGAAAGGTTTTTGGGGATAAGTCGATCCCCAGGGGGACAGCAATCGCAACTTTTGTTAATGGTAAATACCCATCTGGTAGCGCTGCGCATAAACATGCTGCTTTCTATCTTGAACAGGATTCTAACTATATTTATGTTATGGATCAGTGGAAAAAGAAGAAAAAAATCTCGTCCCGCTCACTTTCTCGTAAAGGTGGGATACGTAGTGATGGCACATATCCGGATGCCAGTAACAATGCCGAAGCTTTTTATATTATTGAGTAGGAAATACATATTATGACCATAAGCTCAACTTTTCATCTGTTACCTGGTATTGTTCTGCTCTTTTCACAATATGCTGTAGCCTGGGAAGTCAGTTGTCCGGCTGTTATTGATACTCAGTCTTCTGCTGTGAGCCTGAAGTCTGATGTCCCAGCGCCGTGGCAGCTTTCTCCTCGATATATGTCGCGTTTATGGTTAAGTAGTATTGGGGTAACGCAGGGTAAACCTGAAAACCTGATGGATCTCAAACCAGAGACTAAAAAAGTAAACGGTGAAAATTGGTCTGTATGGGAAACAGAACGTGTTAGCGATAAAGAAACCGATCGCTATTGGGTTTCGTGTATTTATGGTCATGAACAGATATGGTTGACGCAACCAATACCTGCTTCTTCTACTCGCTGTAAGACTCATAATTTTGAGGGATCGCCAGAAGACCAGTCTATATCTTTTATCTGTAATTAGCGATTTGAGACGTGAAAATTTCAGTACAGGTTATGGTTTTTATTATCGGAAGTTATGAAGCATTATTCATATGCATTAAATAATGCAAATTCATAAAATAACTAAATACATTATCGGTACCGGAAAAATATACAGTCTTCTGTTCTCCTGAAGTTATTGGAGAAGGATTCTGTACGGCAATGATTTATCTATAAACAAAAAGATATAGATAAAATCAGGTTTATTTTAAGTAAAACTTAATAAGGATATAAAAATGGCTTATGACATTTTTTTAAAAATTGACGGCATTGATGGCGAGTCAATGGATGACAAACACAAAAATGAAATTGAAGTACTGAGCTGGCGCTGGAATATTCATCAGGAATCCACCATGCACGCCGGTAGCGGCCTCGGCTCCGGTAAGGTCTCCGTCACCAACCTGGATTTTGATCACTATATCGATCGCGCCAGCCCGAACCTGTTCAAATACTGCGCCTCCGGCAAGCACATTCCGCAGGCCATTCTGGTTATGCGTAAGGCTGGCGGCAATCCGCTGGAGTACCTCAAGTATACCTTCACCGACCTGATTGTCGCCGTGGTTTCCCCGAGCGGCAGCCACGATGGTGAAATCGCCTCCCGTGAAACGGTGGAGCTCTCCTTCAGCACCGTGAAGCAGGAATACGTGGTGCAGAACCAGCAGGGCGGCAGCGGCGGCACCATCACCGCAGGCTACGACTTCAAGGCCAACAAAGAAATTTAACGGCTGTTTTTCCGGCCAGATGTTATGTCTGGCTGGTTTTATTGTTTTGATTTTAAAGGAATTTACAGTGAATAAATGGCGTAACCCCACTGGGTGGTTATGTGCGGTAGCTATGCCTTTTGCACTGCTCCTGCTTTCCGGATGCGGCAGTAGCGATTCGCTACCTGACCCCTAATCGCAGCGGCCTGGCCTGAGCGTGAAAGCGTTTTACAAGGTGAATTCTGACAATCAGAAGAAAGCGGCGTCCATGAAGATACGTGTTGAGAATTAATGACCTACACAGAATTTTTAGAGGTTAAGCAAAATGAACAGACCTTCATTCAATGAAGCGTGGTTAGCTTTTAGGAAGGTGAATCATTCCGTCGCTGATGTGGGTAGCATTATTGGTGGAAACGTTGGGAAAAATATAACTGGTGGTTATTTTCAAAATGCCTGCCCTATTCGAATGAGCTATGTTTTGAATGCGACAGGGTTCCCAATAGCCCGTAACTCTCCGTATGCAAAGGTTAGTGGTGCCGATAATAAATTCTATATTTATCGCGTGAATGATATGATTGATTATCTTACTCATACTATGGGCAAGCCTGATCTTATTGTTAATAATCCGAAACAGAGTGACTTTATCGGGAAGAAAGGAATTATCGTAGTAAAAGGGCATGGCTGGAGCAATGCCAGAGGACACGTTACATTATGGAATGGCAGTATCTGTTCAGATCAGTGCCACTTATTAAATGACCCAGATAATGGACCATTTGTTCCTGAAGTTGGGACTCTGTGGATACTGCCGTGAAATGGTTAATATTAGTTACTTTCAGCATAAGTGGAATGCTGGTATGGCAGCCATCCTTTGCACAAGAAGCATTGACCACACAATATTCACAGTCGGAGCTCTTAAAAAATTGGGCGCTGAGTCATTGTCTGGCATTAGTATACAAAGATGATGTCGTTAAAAACGATGCCAGAGCTACGGCCAGTGCTTACCTTGAATATGGTAAACAATCTGTGGAGATTTACCATGAAATTGATGAGATTGCGAAAAAATATTCAGGGTTGAAATATAACGGTTCGATATCATCAGATTTTAATACCATGAAGTGCATAGATTTTATCCATGACAGGGAATTAAATGAATTAATTAAAAGGCGTGTCGAGAAGTAAAATTCAAAGATATTAAAAGCATACGTTCTCTTGCTCTGATGAATTTATGGGTAAGAAAGAGCTGTACAGGAATAGTTAATCTGTTCACCTAATAAAGCAGATAAATCAGGGCTTAATTTAGGTAGTTAAAAGGATAGTAGATATGTCTTATGACATTTTTCTGAAAATTGACGGCATTGACGGCGAGTCAATGGATGACAAACACAAAAATGAAATTGAAGTACTGAGCTGGCGCTGGAATATTCATCAGGAATCCACCATGCACGCCGGTACGCGCCGTCGGCGCGGATGCGGGAACGGTGTTTGTGCGTAGCAACGGCGCGCCGCTGGATCGGGGCGTGCCGGGTATTTTTACCCGTGAAGGATACCGGGAGCTGTTCGACAAACGATTACCGGAATTTGTGGCGGCGGCGACGGCGAACGATGGCTGGGTGATGGGCCGGGAGAGTACGCCAAAAAAGCTGACTGATAGCCTGCGCAGCCAGATACCGGGGCAGGAGCAGTCTGTCGCCCGCGAAGTCCGCCGTTTGTACCTGACGGAATATGCCCGCCGCTGGCAGGATTTTCTGGACAGTATCCATAGTATCAACAGTGCCGGGGAAGAGGGCAGTTCCGGCCTGGCCTATGATTTACAGGTGCTGCGCACCCTGGCGTCGCCGGACTCACCGCTGATGCGGCTGGGAAAAGCGGTGGTGGAGCAGACCACGCTGGTGCCGCCGCCGGACCCGCAGGCCAGACAGAAACAACTGGCGCAGCGCGCATCCGGTAACGCGGGGAAAGTGGTACAGACGGCAAAACTGTTCCAGGATATTCACCCGGAAGAACGGCTGGAAAAAACGCTGGTGGATGACCGTTTCGCCGCGCTGCGCGAGGTCATTGCCGGGCGGACGGACGGCGGACAGAGCGGCGGTGGGACGATGCAGATCGCTTCGCTGCTGACCATGCTCAACGAGTATTACACCCAACTGACCATTGCTGATAGCGCGCTGGCGGCGGGGACGTTGCCAGCGCGCATTACTGCCGCAGACAAGTTGCAACTGGAGGCGGCGAAACTGCCTGCGCCGCTGAAAAACATCCTGCTGGATCTGACGAAGCAGGGAACGCGCAAAATCAACGCCGGGACCGGCGACGTGCTGAACACCCAGATGCCGGTACGACGCGGCGGACCGTCTGCTGGAAATCCGCCGCAGGCGGCATGATGCGGCGGAAGGCGGAGAGCCGGAAGTTATCCGGTTCAGCTACGACAGTGCGGGTAACCTGCTGAGCGAGGAGACGGCGCAGGGCGTGCTGCAGCACCGGTACGATGTTCAGGGCAACCGCACAGAAACGCAGATGCCGGACGGGCGGATGCTGCGGTACCTGTACTACGGGAGCGGCCATCTCCAGCAAATCAACCTGGGGCGTGATGTCATCAGCGAGTTCACGCGCGACCACCTGCACCGTGAGGTGCAGCGGAGCCAGGGGCGGCTGCACACGCGGCGGATGTACGACCGGACGGGCCGGTTAACGCGGAAACTGACCTGTAAAGGAATGCGCGGTGTGGTGCCGGAGACGTTTATTGACCGGGAATATGCGTACAGCGGCCAGGATGAGCTGCTGAAAAAGCGGCACAGCCGGCAGGGGGGACGGATTATTTTTACGACACGACGGGGCGCATCACGGCGTGCCGGAATGAGGCATACCTGGACAGCTGGCAGTACGACGCGGCGGCGAACCTGCTGGACAGGCGGCAGGGAGAGACCGCGCAGGCGGGTGCAGGCAGCGTGGTGCCGTTCAACCGGATAACGTCATACCGTGGGCTGCATTACCGTTACGATGAATATGGCCGGGTGGTGGAAAAGCGGGGCCGCAACGGTACGCAGCACTACCGCTGGGATGCGGAGCACCGGCTGACGGAAGTGGCGGTCATCCGGGGGAGCACCGTACGGCGTTACGGGTACGTGTACGACGCGCCGGGCAGGCGGGTGGAGAAGCACGAACTGGACGCGGAAGGAAAGCCGTATAACCGGACGACGTTTTTATGGGACGGAATGCGGCTGGCGCAGGAGTGCAGGCTGGGAAGAAGCAGCAGCCTGTATATCTACAGCGACCAGGGGAGCCACGAGCCGCTGGCGCGGGTGGACAGGGCGGCGCCGGGCGAAGCGGATGAGGTGCTGTATTACCATACGGACGTAAACGGCGCGCCGGAGGAGATGACGGACGGCAGGGGCAATATTGTCTGGGAAGCGGGCTATCAGGTATGGGGGAACCTGACGCATGAAAAAGAAACCCGGCCCGTACAGCAGAACCTGCGTTTCCAGGGGCAATATCTGGACAGGGAAACGGGGCTGCATTACAATTTGTACAGATTTTTTGATCCGGATATCGGGAAGTTTATATCGGGCGACCCGATAGGGTTAAGGGGCGGAATAAACTTATATAGTTACGCTCCGAATCCGTTAAGTTATATTGACCCATTGGGATTGTCTCCTGTTAGTCCTAAAACGGTTTTATTCTCACAAGATAGTATTAATGCTGTTTTTGAGGACGGAAGAAACGTTAATGGGTTAATACATAGACTTATAAATGACCCCTCATATATAAATGAAGTTGAGCCAATTAGAAAAGTCAGGATGCGGGATTTACCCGCAAATGTTCAAGAGCGTTTATTGTCTCAAGGAGCACATAAGGATTCAGTATTTAGTTTGGATAATAGACGCCTGTATGCAGCTAAGGAAGCTGGAGTACCTAAAATTCCATCCAGATGGGCAACTCCAGAGGAGTTGTCAAAAATTAATCTTGACCGAAGATTTTCAACTAGTGATGGTGGTAAATCAATAAGAACAAGAGGTTGTGGCTGACATGAATGTGAAGGCAATAGAAACAAAATATGGTCTAATTTACGGGCGAGATGCTTTAGTTCTATCAGGGACTGAATTAATACTCTATCCTTTTAATTTTGTCATTAAAGCGTCGTTATCTTTGTCTTCTTGTAAGCCAATTATTAAAGATGCCCCTGATGTTAACGTTGAATTTTTGTTTAGTAACATCAAAAAACTGTCTATATATAAAGTGGATGATTATCCATATGAAAAATATTCTCTATCAAGCTTTGATTTGATAGAGAATATGGATGGAGACGAACTTCAACATATAGTCCTTAGCACTTATGATCATGTTTTCGATATAATTGGGAAATATGAGATTAAATATTCGTAAATAAAGTCGTTTTTTCAATAAACCGGGAAATATCTTCTGATTTTCCCGGTTTTTTTACTATCAATTTCCGTTCAATCCACTAAACCAGCACATCCTTAATTCCCTTAACCACCTGTTTAGCCTGATAAAGCTGCTCGCGCAGCTCCTGCACCTCGTTGCTCTCAACCATCAGCACAATACACCCCTCCGAGATCTTCACGGTAACGCCGCGCCCGGTGTCAAACCCCGCCTCTTTCAGCCAGTCGCCCTTGAGGTGCAGGCTGGGGTGCTGTGAGTAATACGTAGTCATTCCGGTTTTACGTTCTTCGTGGCGTACTCAGACATAACCGACATTAAGACGGAGTTGTGTTTTACATACGATATTTTTGTATTTAACTTTCTGATTTGATAGTAAAATAAGCAGTGTGCAGATGGCTCAATTTATCAGGGTATGGCGGTAGCATATGAACTACGATTCGATGGTTTCAGGGAAATACGAACGAAACCAGTAGTATGATCCATTGATCGGATAGTATCGCTGCCTTGATCCAATCTCGCTGAGAGGTGGAATAAACCTTTATCAGTATGCGCCGAATCCGATAAGCTGGATCGATCCGTTAGGGTTATCAAATTGTGGTATTGTTGGTTCTGTTAAATGGAAAGGTTTCAATCCAAATAAAAATCCATTAACAGGTAAATCTGGGTTACAAGGGCACTATGAAAAACACGGTCATGAGTTTGGTAATATTACTCAGAATCAATATATGGCAAAAGCTAAAGAATTTGCTACTAAACCCTTAACACCATCAATACAAGAAGCAAAAGTCGGTAATTTTGTAATTAGACACGATAAAGCTACTGGTGAGATTTTTGTAGGTCATATGGGTAAAAGAGAGATAAGGACCTATTATAAAGATGATGGGCGAAGTAGTACCCCATTCCAGGACGCGATTGACTTGGCCGGAGCAAAATAATGTATTCAGAATTTACTCGTAGTGAAGTAGTTGATTTTTTGAGCTATTATGCTTTGTTTACTCTAGTTATAGATGATAGAGTTAATTTTTTGCATGAAAATGGCATAATTGAAGAACCGTCTATGATCCTTGCTAGGAAACAAGTTTACAATGCTGAACTTCTTGATAGCTATCGAATATCACCATTGGTTAGAAATAAATACTTAGAAAATAAAATTAAAGAAATTACAGGTAACGATATAAGAATTATTGATCATCCTGATAGTGAAATAACAGGTGTATCATGTATTTCTTGCGGTTATGTAGTTTTTGAAAACCAAGAGGACTCTATTTTTGAAATATGTCCGGTTTGTGGTTGGCAGTCAGATGAATTGAATGAAGATGGATATAGTAAATTAAATGATGCCTATTTAAATCACTATATAAATACATCTTTATACAAAGAAAATGTACTAAAATATATTGACGTATATATAAGAAAATAGAATAAATAAAAGCCGGGCAAGAAAATAAATCTTCCCGGCTTTTTATTATTTAATTCCCATCCGATCCCTCCTTCGATCCTGTTGCACTTAATCACCGGAATATCTCCGGTATTGTTCAGCGCCCCCGGAAAGGTTTTTAGCCACGCTTTCACCTTCTTTTGATTAATAAAAGTCACGCCCATCCCTTCAATACAGCCAAAGAGTCCGCGGGTATGCTGCGGCGTAATCACGATGCAATCCCTCATTACCCGCACCTTGACGGGCATCCCGTTAATAAACCCCGCCTGCGGCATCTATTCACCGTACAAACGAACTGAAAGTCTCTCAACGCGTGAGTATGTAAGTATCCCGCATAATCGAGCCATTCACATTTAGAGATCATCCGGCATAATCAATCTGCCAACGCAGGAGATCGCTGTGCGTAAAGCCCGTATTACTGCGCACCAGATCATCGCTGTGATTAGATCAGTCGAATCCGGACAGACTGTTAAAGATGTCTACCGGGAGGCCGGTATTTCTGAAGCCACCAGGGACAACTGGAAGTCTGGATACGGCGGCAGGGATACGCGTGGAATCACAAAAGGCTCCACCGTATTTACTGTCTGCTCAAGCTGAATTTTCGCCGTAAGGGTAAACAACGGCTGCCGGTACGCAATCCCTCGCCACTGGTCACGCCGGAAGCGCTGAACCAGAGCTGGTCTGTGGGCGTCGTTTTCGCACGTTCAATGTTGTTGATGACTGTAATCGTGAAGCGTTGTCGATTGAAATCGATCTGAATCTGCCAGCTCTGCGAGTGGTCCGTGTACTCGACAGGATTACAGCAACCGCGGTTATCTGGCCATGCTGCGTATGGATAAGGAACCGGAATTTATCTCGCTGGCACTGGCTGAATGGGCAAAGAAACATGCAGTAAAGCTGGCGTTTATCCAGCCGGGTAAGCCGAAGAAAAACGTTTTCATCACGCGCTTTAACCGGACATACCGTACAGAAATACTCAATTCTTATCTGTTCAGAACGCTGAATGAGGTGCGGGAAATTGCGGATAAAGGGTTATCAGAATATAACTGCGAACGTCCATATGAATCGCGGAACAATATGATACCGAAGGAATACCGCTAACAACATTATCTGGCCGGAATCTTAAAAATGCATGGAACTAAAACGGGTCTATTTACAGGGGCACCTGCGATGAATTTCGCTGCACTGAAAAGCGATACCGGATGAGAGCTGCTTCAAATTAATGTGCCATGTTCACGGGGAGGTGGTGCGACGTTTGCATAATCCAGCAAGAACTGAAAGGAAGGGGAGAGCTTTTTCATGCCTGTATAATCAGTCTGGCCTGTGTCAGTCAGCTCTTAGTGTTGAGACTCTCGTTGGAGCGTTATAATTGCTTTTCCGTTTCGGAAAACAAGATTTTCCATTAAAGATCTTCCCTGCGAGGAAAAGTTAACTAATAATCTTACCGTCGAGTTAGGAGATGTAGGAGATGTATGTTTAAATATAAACAATGTTGCAACGATGCCTGATAATTATCCTCTCTTCGAAGATAAGTTTCCCACACCCAGCGTGGTGGGTTTCATTGTAATGTTATCACTTGAATGTAAATGGAGGGTATAATTGCTTTTTGACTGGCATTCTATTCCACCCTGACAATACGATGTTAACATCAATGCTGGTTATATTGGCAATAACGCAATTTTTTTCAGATTAAGAGGTGCTCTGATATATAGATTTTTATGACATTACTTATTTGAATTGGTAACAAATACCAATAAGTACAAGCTGTTATTACCAGCCACGGATTTTTACATACGGTAAGATTTGGTATGGCGTTATGTATTATGGATGTGCTGGACTATTTTAATTTGGTCAAAAAAAAGGTGGTTTTTCGATGAAAAAAGTAAAAAATTTAATTATCGCAAGTGCATTAAGCATTATGGCTGCTAGTTGTTATGCCGGCTCGCTCGTGCCGAATACAAGCACTGGCGTGTCGGCGGATGTAAATTTCAGTAATCCTGGACAACTACAAGCACAGCTTATTCCAGTGTCTGGCTTGATGGCAGGGTCTCATAAGGGTGATGAGACTATTGCTACGCTTTCGGTAAGCGGTTCGAGCAAACAATACGCGGTAACGGGAGATTATTCTAAACCTGAAGTAGTGGGCAACAACAGCGATGTGTGGACGGTAACTGGTAAAAGTGGTAATACCATTAAAGTTACCTTTGGGGGGGTAGGCTGTGCCAATAAAGGTTCATTAGTGGATGGTGCTTCGCATAAGTGGTGGGTATATAACATGGCAGATAAAGTCGCTGTGAAATTGTCTGGATCACAAACGGTAAAGGCTGATACTTATCCAGTGACGATACACATAGCGGAGTATCAAGCTTAATAGTAAACAACTTTTATTGCGCCTTATTAAGGCGCAATAAATATCAAGTCATACATTTTTTTATAACTTGTAATATGAAAATTATTAGTTTTGGTGTAATGGCGGCTGTTTTATTCGTCTCTAATTCTATAACTCCTCCAGTGTATGCCTCTGAGCAGAAATTAAATTTAAACACTAAATCATTCAGCGTGAAGCTGGGGGCTACACGGGTGATTTATCACGCTGGTACAGCTGGAGCCACGCTCTCGGTGAGCAACCCGCAGAATTACCCTATTTTGGTTCAGTCTTCAGTCAAAGCAGCAGACAAAAGTTCGCCTGCTCCCTTTTTGGTGATGCCGCCTCTATTTCGTTTAGAAGCGAACCAGCAGAGTCAACTGCGTATTGTCCGTACTGGTGGTGACATGCCAACGGATCGTGAAACTTTACAGTGGGTCTGTGTAAAGGCGGTACCACCCGAAAATGAACCGTCGGATACACAGGCTAAGGGCGCGACCCTTGACCTCAATTTGTCCATCAACGTCTGTGATAAGCTGATTTTCCGCCCGGATGCCGTGAAGGGGACGCCGGAAGATGTTGCAGGAAATTTAAGATGGGTGGAGACGGGCAACAAACTTAAGGTGGAGAACCCCACCCCGTTTTACATGAATTTAGCCTCCGTCACAGTAGGGGGAAAGCCCATTACAGGGCTTGAGTATATCCCCCCCTTTGCTGACAAAACACTAAATATGCCAGGTGGCACTCGTGGTGATATCGAGTGGAGAGTTATTACAGACTTTGGTGGTGAAAGTCATCCGTTCCACTACGTCCTTAAATAAATCCAGGGGCTTAGCGGCAGAATATGAAGTTCAAACAACCTGCCTTGCTACTGTTTATCGCGGGAGTAGTTCACTGCGCAAATGCGCACGCTTACACATTCGATGCATCGATGTTGGGCGATGCAGCGAAAGGGGTTGATATGTCGCTCTTTAACCAAGGGGTACAACAGCCAGGGACTTATCGCGTGGACGTGATGGTGAATGGTAAACGTGTCGACACCCGTGATGTGGTGTTCAAATTGGAAAAGGATGGGCAAGGAACGCCTTTTCTGGCTCCTTGTTTGACGGTCAGTCAGCTTTCACGCTACGGCGTAAAAACGGAAGATTACCCTCAGTTGTGGAAAGCAGCAAAGCCCCCAGATGAGTGTGCGGATCTGACCGCCATTCCACAGGCTAAAGCGGTACTGGATATCAATAATCAGCAACTGCAACTGAGTATTCCGCAGTTGGCGTTGCGTCCGGAATTTAAGGGGATCGCTCCTGAAGATCTCTGGGATGATGGTATTCCGGCGTTTCTGATGAACTACAATGCGAGGACAACGCAGACGGATTACAAAATGGATATGGAGAGGCGTGACAACTCTTCCTGGGTACAACTGCAACCGGGAATCAATATAGGTGCGTGGCGTGTCCGCAATGCGACCAGCTGGCAGCGGAGTAGTCAACTGTCGGGGAAGTGGCAGGCAGCATATACCTATGCTGAGCGTGGACTGTACTCACTAAAAAGTCGTCTGACTCTGGGGCAAAAGACTTCGCAGGGGGAGATATTTGATAGTGTGCCATTTACCGGTGTGATGTTGGCATCGGATGACAACATGGTGCCCTACAGTGAGCGGCAGTTTGCTCCGGTAGTGCGTGGGATTGCCCGCACGCAGGCTCGGGTGGAGGTCAAACAGAATGGTTACACCATTTACAACACCACTGTGGCGCCCGGACCGTTTGTACTGCGGGATCTGTCGGTAACAGACAGTGGTGGTGATCTGCATGTCACCGTGTGGGAGGCCGATGGCAGTACACAAATGTTTGTGGTGCCGTATCAGACCCCGGCGATAGCACTGCACCAGGGATATTTGAAGTACAGCCTGTTGGCGGGCCGATACCGATCGTCAGACTCTGCAACGGATAAGGCGCAGATCGCGCAGGCTACGTTGATGTATGGTCTGCCGTGGAATCTCACTGCATACGGCGGTATACAGAGTGCAACGCACTATCAAGCTGCATTGCTTGGTTTGGGGGGATCTCTCGGGCGGTGGGGGAGTTTATCTGTCGATGGAAGCGACACACACAGTCAGCGTCAGGGGGAGGCGGTACAGCAAGGAGCCTCCTGGCGACTGCGTTACAGCAACCAGCTGACTGCGACGGGGACAAATTTTTTTCTGACGAGATGGCAGTATGCCTCGCAGGGCTATAACACCCTATCCGATGTGCTCGACAGTTATCGACATGATGGTAACCGTCTATGGTCGTGGCGGGAAAATTTGCAGCCGAGCTCGCGTACCACCCTGATGTTGAGTCAGTCATGGGGGAGGCATTTGGGCAATCTGAGTTTAACCGGTTCCCGTACCGACTGGCGTAATCGCCCCGGTCATGATGACAGCTACGGACTGAGTTGGGGAACCTCTATCGGAGGGGGCTCGCTGTCATTGAGCTGGAATCAAAACAGAACGCTGTGGCGCAATGGCGCGCACCGTAAAGAGAACATAACCAGCCTGTGGTTCAGTATGCCATTAAGCCGCTGGACGGGGAATAATGTAAGTGCTAGTTGGCAGATGACTTCACCATCACACGGTGGTCAGACGCAACAAGTGGGGGTCAACGGAGAGGCATTCAGTCAGCAACTGGATTGGGAGGTGCGTCAGAGTTACCGTGCCGATGCCCCGCCAGGTGGTGGTAATAACAGCGCATTGCACTTGGCATGGAATGGGGCTTACGGCCTGTTAGGTGGTGACTATAGCTACAGCCGGGCGATGCGCCAGATGGGAGTCAATATCGCGGGAGGTATAGTTATCCACCATCATGGTGTGACGCTGGGGCAACCTTTGCAAGGCTCAGTGGCGCTGGTTGAAGCGCCAGGGGCCTCGGGGGTGCCAGTTGGCGGCTGGCCTGGCGTTAAGACGGATTTTCGTGGCGACACCACAGTGGGCAACCTGAGCGTCTATCAGGAGAATACAGTCAGCCTCGATCCGTCGCAACTACCGGATGACGCAGAGGTCACACAAACCGATGTGCGCGTGGTGCCAACCGAAGGGGCGGTGGTGGAAGCGAAGTTTCACACTCGCATCGGGGCCAGGGCACTGATGACGCTGAAACGGGAAGATGGTAGCGCCATTCCTTTCGGGGCGCAGGTTATAGTCAATGGGCAGGATGGCAGCGCTGATCTGGTGGATACTGATAGCCAGGTTTATCTCACTGGTCTGGCGGATAAGGGCGAACTGACGGTGAAATGGGGAGCACAGCAATGTCGGGTTAACTACCAGCTACCTGCCCACAAGGGAATCGCGGGCTTGTATCAAATGAGCGGTCTCTGCAGATAACCGATTCTGAAGGAGAGAACAATGTGGATGAAAATACAGCGAGTGAAAACGGTTATCTATAGCGTAACCTTACTGGTTGCTGCCAGTAGCTTGATGCCGATAGCGAACGCCGCAGAAAAACTTCAGACAACGCTACGTGTAGGGGCTTACTTTCGGGCCGGGCATGTGCCAGATGGGATGGTGCTTGCGCAAGGCTGGGTGACTTATTACGGCAGCCACAGCGGGTTTCGGGTATGGAGCGATGAGCAAAAGGCGGGTAACACGCCTACCGTATTGCTGCTGAGCGGGCAACAGGATCCTCGCCATCACATTCAGGTTCGCCTGGAGGGCGAGGGGTGGCAACCAGATACGGTGAGTGGTCGTGGCGCCATTTTAAGAACCGCTGCAGATAACGCCAGTTTCAGTGTGGTCGTTGATGGCAATCAGGAAGTGCCTGCGGATACCTGGACGCTGGATTTTAAGGCCTGTGCATTGACACACGAGGAGGCGTAGACATCCGTTCCACTCATACTTCCTGTATCAGTGAATAAGGCGAATACTGTATATCAGGCTCGAGGATGTATTGAAAATTTACTCAAGGCAAATATGGTTAGCAATCTTCATTGCAGAAAAATCAATTGCTGATTGATTTTAAAATCTGAAATTCACCTTTTTTTGTAGGGAGAGGAATATTATGTTTCGTAAAATAATTTAACGGACACTGATGCCTTTATTATTTTCTGTTTTGTGGATTTGTTTGATTCACTCTTTTGTGAGCGGGGCTTTATAAGCCCCTGGTATAAGGTTTGTTTATCTGTCAGGTATTCATATGTGATATTTAAGATTTTATGTTTAGAGGGCTTTTTCTTGTCCCCTCAGGCGTAAAAATAATTTATTTTTTATATAAAGGAATAAAGCATATGTCTTATGCACGACATTTACCGGTATTAATGTATCACCATGTCAGTGATAAACCCGGACAGATAACCTTATCTCCCCGTACGTTCCGGGCGCAGATGAAATGGCTGGCTGAATCTGGCTGGAAAACCGTTACCGCAGCAGAGGTGGAAGCTTTTTATCATGGTGCAAGATTGCCTCGTAAAAGCGTCATGCTGACCTTTGATGGCGGCTGGCTGGATAACTGGTTGCAGGTTTTTCCGGTGCTGCAGGAGTTTAATCTGCATGCGCATCTCTTTCTTGTGACCAGTTTGATCAGTGACGGACCGGTCCGTATTCCTGCAGGCGAACTGGTGTACTCTCATGCTGAGTGTCAGATGCTGGTTAAACAAGGCCGGGCTGATGAGGTCATGCTGCGCTGGTCAGAGGTCCGGGAGATGCACCTCAGTGGCCTTGTTGAGTTTCACTCGCACACGCACACCCACCGACGCTGGGACCAGAAACCTGTGTCCCGTAATCCGTCGGATTTGCTTCGTGTCGATATTCTTCTTAGTCGTAAGCGGATGAGGGAGATGCTGGGTTACTGCAGTCAGCATCTGTGCTGGCCTGAGGGCTGGTATTGTTCTGACTATATTCATGTGGCTGAAGAGCTGGGGTTCACATACCTGTATACCACAGAAAGGCGTATGAACAATCCAGTCATCGGTTCACAGCGTATTGGTCGTATCAACACAAAGGAGCGAAAGAATGTGGGCTGGCTGAAACGTCGTCTGTTTTATCACACCACGCCCGGATTTTCTTCGCTGCTGGCCCGGCATAAGGGGGCACGTCGGATAGCTGACTGAGCCGGAGATCAGGATGAAAGTGCTGCATACCGAATCCTCCCCCATCATCGGCGGGCAGGGGTTGTAGGCTATATCCCAAATGATGGTGCTGATTTTGAGCAGAAATAAGATAACACCGGAGGCCGTGATAGACCCGGTTGCGCAGAATCTGGAGGCAGCAGGTCACTGGCGCAGGGCTTCTACCCGTTGGCTTTTGGTCATGGGCGATTTTGAATGTACAGAGGCCCAGCGGGAGTGGTTGTTGTTGCGCCGGAATTATTGCCTTGCGCAGATATCTTCCCCTGGCGCCAGTAAAGCTGGATATCAGCGACGTGACGAAATGAGAGGAGCCTGCACATAGGTTTGTGTTTTGAGTAAGTGTCTTATTTAAACCGTCTGTTCTGTTTCCTCCGCTTTCACAAATAATATCGAGCCGGGTGGGGGGTATGCAAGTAAGAATAATCTGGCGATGTTTTGCTTGTTTCCACGGGATACTTTGTTAGGTGAACGATGCAATTAATGCGCTCCAGACTGCGTCACAGAAAAGGAGAATGCCTTTGCAGAACGGGCGCATGACAATGAACCACTTTATTATTGGTATCTGGTTCGGCGACAACCTTGACGATCACGTCTGAGATAGGGTATTTACACTGAGTGGTAAACAGGTTCAATTAGTAACCGGAGATGGATGCAAAATCATGATCGATTCAGATGCTATTTTGCAGCCAATAGATTTTTTTATTAAGATGATATCAAGGACATTGAGGCACACAATGACGTATCAGTAAGTCGTTGATAGCTCATTTGATATAAGAATTTCTTTTATCAACGGAAGATAATGATGGAACTGATCAATAATCGTGGTATGCGAGACTGGATGATATTTATTAAAGTGGCGGAAGTAGGGAATCTTTCCCGGGCTGCACGGGAATTAGATATTAGCATTTCTGCTGTCAGTAAATCGCTTAGCCGCCTTGAGAATTCTATTGAGGTTACTTTACTTCGGCGCGATTCACATCACTTAGAACTGACTGGAGCTGGTCAGACAGCCTATGCAAGCATGAAAAGGATAACATCTTCCTTTCAGTCCTTGCTGGATGAATTGCGAAATCCGGATAAAATTATCAGAGGGAGTATAAAATTTTCGGCTCCGGCTATTGTCTGTGAGTTTCTTGCCAATAAGTGGATATGGGAATTTACAGCTAGCTATCCGGATACAAAAATCTACCTGGATTCACGAGAGCGTAGCGATTTTTTTAGTAAATCCCTGGAGTTTGATGAGCTGGTTTTTAAAAGTGGCATAATCGAAAGTGAGGATCTCGTGTATCGAAAGATAAGCCCTTTAAAGTTGGTTCTTTGTGCGAGTCCGAAATATATCAGAAAATATGGCAGGATCTCACATCCTGGCGATTTGGAAAATCACATTATTATGGGTCTTCACAACCATGGTCTTTCCGGACCTCTTACTCTTTTCCGTCAAGATGAATCATACACTATTAGTGGCGCTGTTAATGTTCATTTATCTTCCAATAATCTTTTGAGTGTTCTTAATTTGGTTTTAGAAGGAAAGGGTATCAACCTCATGACTCCGGCCTGGCTTGCCACCAAATACTTAAAAAATAATGAACTTGAAATTATACTTCCTGAATGGAGGGTTCCAGATCTCCCCATTTATCTTGTATGGCGTCATCGTCAGTATTATTCTCCTTTATTTCAACGCTTTCTGTCTTTTATTGAAGATAAATGGAATAATCGCCCACAAATTGATTTTCTGAATGATGATTAACCCGTTTGGAATGGTTTTGACACGTTCCTGACTTAAACCCACATGATGATGACTGAATTGAGGCATCGAGATATGCGACTGGTCAGCCAGTCGTCTTTTGACGATGCCCAATACAAAACATGAAGCCGACTGACGGAAATGATAATACCCGGAAACAGGACGGGGCTGTTTTTGGGCAGCCGGAAGTTAAGCCCATACCAGAAACGTTGCAGTGTACTGAAAAATGGCGCCAGGTTGCACCTGTTCAACGATTTTCTGAAGGCGCAGGAGTATTCATTACTGATATCCTCCATTGCGCCTTCGGGAACCCACAGGACCAGCTATTTTACCGATAGTGTTTAAAAGGCGTAAGTAATGCCGAGCATGAAGTCATTGGAGGCAGCCTTTGTGTCTGCATCATAAGCGGTATGTTCATCACCAGCATAGTGATTTTTTGAAATGCTTACTTTGCCGGCATTAATGTATTTATAACTGGCGTCAATCATAATATTATCTGTTACAGCATATTTTGCACCGATACCTGCGCCCCAGGCAAAGTTATTTTTTGAAGCAGACAGAGTTTCATTAATACCAAAACCAACAGGAATGGTGTTATTACTTAGCTTCACATGAGCGAGGCCAACGCCTGCGCTGATATAGGGAGTAAATGCCGTACTATTGTGAAAATCATAATAGCCATTAACCATGTAAGTGGTCATTCGGACCTGATTTTTTACATTTATGTGTACTGGCTGACCAAATGCAATAATATCCTGCCCGCCTTTAGCATCCGTCTCACCTCTGAAAGTGGTATCCAGTTCTAAACGTACTGGAAGCTGGAATGGGTCATAAAAGTCATAACCGATAGCAACCCCGCCGCCAAAAACGCCTTTGGTACGGTCAGGTAACGTTGCATGACCATTGACTATCTCATCCTGGCTGAAGGTTGAGTTGATTCCATAGACATTGACTACGGATGTCCCCGCTTTCCCGGTGATATAGATCCCTTCTTTTGCTGATGCAGTAGCGGACCAGGCTACCACAAGGGGAATGATGCAGACTGCGAAAAAGTTTTTCATTTCAGAACCTGCCTTAATATTGGGCTAAAAGACAAGTTTCACGGTATAGGGTGTGATATAACGATTACATAAACGAAGCCCAAAAAACGGTCTATTGTAACGCTGGGTTTTCTGTAAGCGGGTAAAAAATGAGATGAAGATTTTAAATAACAATACGATAATCGTCGGTATGGAAATCCATCTCCTCGCCAAATTGCCCAACGTATGCCAGCCCCACGTACGGTTTCACTTCTATGTTATGTAACGGGTAGTGTGAGATAGAGCGATGCTGTAAGAAAAAGATGAAGATGAATTTGTACCCGACCAGGATAAAGCCCGTTATCCAGGAATAACGGGCAAAAATATTTACTCAAGTGCCTGGGCGAGATCTTGTTGTACCTGTTGACGTTGTTCTGGTGTCAAGACTTTGCTTAAATCAAAATAATATTTAACCCGATAATAGCGAGCCTGTTGTTCTATGTTACTGAAGGCTGCAAGCTGCTGTTTTACGGCGGCGTCATCCCATTTACCGGATTTAATCACCTCTATCAGCGCACCGTCTTTAATTCCCTTCATAGAAATCTGACTGACGTCGGTTTCCAGTTGTTGGTGAAGTTTTTTGATCCGGGTAATCTGATCGTTTGTCAGCTTCAGATGCTGGACAATAGGATCCTGGGCGGGCAGGGGAGGATTGGGGACAGCGGTGGCGAAAGCGCCAAAAGAAACGCCCGCCAGAGTCGCTGCCAGTAAAGTTGTGCGTACAAAGTTTTTCATGAAGATATCCTGATAAGGGAGTGATTAACCGTTTTTATTACCCACGAATGGCGAGCAATTATCTTAGAGCCTATCCCATTAGGGCTATTTTACTTGCCATTTTGGACCTGGGCAGTGCTCGCCAAAACGCGTTAGCGTTTTGAACGCCGCTAGCGGCGGCCCGAAGGGCGAGCGTAGCGAGTCAAACCTCACGTACTACGTGTACGCTCCGGTTTTTGCGCGCTGTCCGTGTCCAAACTGGCTGCGCCAATAACGCCTGGTGGGATAGGCTCTTAGTCAGAATACGTTGCCTGCCACATTACGCCACGCGAATTTGTTTTACGGAGAGTTACGGAGTGAAACAATCCCGCCGCGGTGAGCGGCAGGTTGCTTACAAGGTGAATGGATCGGCATCGCGCCAGGCTGGAAATTTTTCGCGATAGTCCTGCAAGGCGACGAGAGAAAGATCGGCATCGATACGTGTCGCCTGGTGTGGTTCGGCGGTGGCGATAATGTCGCCCTGGGGATTAATGATCCGGCTATCGCCGCGATAATGTAACCCGTTACCATCGGTGCCAACCCGGTTGCAGCCTGCGACATAAGCCTGATTTTCAATAGCGCGCGCCGTCAGTAATGTTTGCCAGTGTAGCGAGCGCGGCGCGGGCCAGTTCGCTACATACAGCGCCAGATCGTAATCATTGCGGTTGCGCGACCATATCGGAAAGCGCAGATCGTAACAGATCAACGGCAGGATGCGCCAACCGCGCCACTGCACGATGATGCGTTTATCGCCTGCGGCATAATGTTGATGTTCATCCGCCATACGAAACAGATGGCGCTTATCATAGAGATGAACCTTGCCTTCCGGTTCAACCAGTAAGAAGCGATTTACGGCGCCGCGCTCAGTTTGTAGCGCCGCGCTGCCGGCAATCAGAGCGTCAGTTTGTCGGGCTTTGGCCTGCATCCACGTAATCACGCTATCTTGCGAAAGTGAGTTATTAGCGGCCTCCATCGCGAAGCCGGTGGTAAACATTTCAGGCAGAACAATCACATCCCGGCCAGATACGAGCTCTAGCTGTCTGTCAAAATGACGCAGGTTTGCCGGGCCGTCCATCCAGACTAAAGGTTGTTGCAACAGAGTAATTTTCAAACCAGACACGATCGGAGCTCCTCATTGAACAGCGTCTTTACACTGTAGCATGAGCAATAATAAAAAAGCGGCAAGAAAAAGCCCCGCGAAAGCGGGGCAGGAAAGACACGAGACTGATTATGCGGCTTCGACTTTACGCACTTTCTCCGGCAGCTTTACCGGTTTGGTCGCCAGCGCTTCAGGTTCAAAATCATCAACGTTGATACTGCGCAGGCGGCTCTCTTCCGCTTTCGCCAGGATGGCGGCTTCATCTTTATCTATAAGCCCTTTCGCCAGCGCATTGCGCGCCAGTTCATCCAGACGAGTAAACGGCAGATTTTTACCCAGTTCTTTGCAGATGCGCTGGTGGATAGGGTCGGCAGCGATGACATCACGCAGCGCTTCTTCCAGTAAACCGACCGGATTATGTTCGGCGGGTGTCAGATACTGGCCGCGCCCAATGCGTGAACGTGTGGCGTTCGGCACTTGCAGGATCTTCGCCACGGCGTGATCCAGCTTATCAGACGGCGCCAGATAATGACGGCCAGTCGGGAAGATCATCGCGGTGAGCAATCCGGCCACGACGCGGTTCGGGAAGTTCTGCAGCAGATCGTCCATCGCTTGTTCAGCACGATACAGCGCATCCTGTACGCCCCAGTGTACCAGCGGCAGGTCGGCTTCGTGGCGACCTTCGTCGTCGTAACGCTTCAGTACGGCTGAGGCCAGATAAAGCTGACTCAACACATCGCCCAGACGCGCGGAGATACGCTCGCGGCGTTTCAGGCTGCCGCCCAGTACCGCCATTGACACGTCGGACAGCAGGGCCAGGTTTGCGCTCAGTCGGTTCAGATGCTGGTAATAACGCTTCGTGGCGTCGCCGGTTGGCGTATGGCTCGTTAATCCGCGGGTCAGGCCAAGCCAGAAACTGCGAACGGTATTGCTGCCGACATGGCCAATATGTTTAAACAACAGTTTATCAAAGGCATTCACATCATTATTCTGCGCTGCGGCCATCTCTTCCAGTACATAAGGATGGCAGCGAATGGCGCCCTGACCAAAGATCATCATGCTACGGGTCAGGATATTCGCGCCTTCCACGGTGATCGCGATAGGCGCGCCCTGGTAAGCACGCGCCAGGAAGTTGCTCTCGCCCAGCATAATGCCTTTACCCCCAGTGATATCCATCGCGTCGATAATGGACTGCTGGCCGCGGTGGGTGCAGTGGTACTTCACGATAGCCGACAGTACCGCCGGTTTTTCGCCTAGCATAATGCCGTAGGTGATTAACGATGCGGCGGCATCCATCACATAAGCGTTACCTGCAATACGCGCTAGCGGTTCCTCAATACCTTCCATCTTGCCGATAGAAATTTTGAACTGACGACGAATGTGAGCATAGGCGCCGGTTGCCAGCGCGACGGATTTCACCCCGCCAGTGGAGTTGGACGGCAGGGTAATACCGCGTCCTACCGACAAACATTCCACCAGCATACGCCAGCCCTGTCCGGCCATTTTGGGGCCGCCGATAATATAATCAATAGGCACGAAAATATCGTTACCGCGGGTTGGACCATTCTGGAACGGAACGTTAAGCGGGAAGTGACGACGACCAATTTCCACACCCGGCGTTGAGGTGGGGATCAGGGCGCAGGTAATACCCAGCTCTTCTTCTCCGCCTAACAATCTATCCGGATCGGAAAGCTTAAACGCCAGGCCCAACACGGTAGCTATCGGTGCCAGCGTAATGTAACGCTTGTTCCAGGTCAGGCGCATACCCAGCACCTGCTGGCCCTGCCATTCGCCCATGCAAACCACGCCGGTATCCGGAATGGCGCCTGCATCAGAACCTGCTTCCGGGCTGGTCAGCGCAAAGCAGGGGATCTCCTGGCCGCGCGCCAGTCGCGGCAGATAGTGATTCTTCTGCTCTTCCGTACCATAGTGCTGCAACAACTCGCCAGGGCCGAGTGAGTTTGGAACGCCGACGGTGATAGCCAGAATCCCGGAGACGCCGGACAGTTTTTGCAGTACACGGGACTGCGCATAAGCGGAGAACTCCAGTCCGCCGTACTCTTTTTTAATGATCATCGCAAAAAAACGATGCTCTTTCAGATAAGCCCACAGTTCCGGCGGCAGATCCGCCAGTTCATGGGTAATCTGGAAATCGTTCGCCATCCGGCACGCTTCTTCTACCGGACCGTCGAGAAACGCTTGCTCTTCGGCAGTGAGTTGCGGTTGCGGATAGTTGTGCAGTTTTTTCCAGTCAGGCTTGCCCTGGAACAGATCGCCTTCCCACCAGGTTGTACCGGCATCAATCGCTTCTTTCTCAGTGCGCGACATCGGCGGCATGACCTTACGGAAGCCGCGGAACACCGGTGCGGAAATCATTGATTTTCGCATCGGTGTGAGGTTAAACGGCACGAGGATAATGGCCAGAGGAACCAACAGCCAGATGGACCACAGGCCAGCGACGCCAAGTGCGGCGGTCCAGGCGAGCAGAATCAGGCTGCTGAGAAATAAACTCACGCGGTGATAGAACAATGCGCCGAGCAGAACAACCGTAGCGATAATACTCAAAATCATCATAACGAAAAGCTCCCTTGCTTGTAGGAGGTCTGACCACTTGTGATGATTAGGTTGTAGTGGATGTAAAATCTTTTAGCAATGTGTTTACAAAATAATTACAACAAAGCTCACATTGTTGCCGTTTTTGGGGGCACGAAAAATCAAAAGCGTGAGGCGTTAATTCGGCTTATGCTTCTCGCCTGTACTGCTATCCGGTACACTGCATACTGTCATTTACATTCATGCTGAAGGATATCCTCATGTACCAGGATCTTATTCGTAACGAACTGAACGAAGCGGCGGAAACGCTGGCTAATTTTTTAAAAGATGACGCCAATATTCACGCCATTCAGCGCGCGGCGGTCCTGTTGGCTGACAGTTTTAAAGCGGGTGGTAAGGTACTTTCCTGCGGTAACGGCGGCTCCCATTGCGATGCGATGCACTTTGCTGAAGAGCTGACAGGTCGTTATCGTGAAAATCGTCCGGGCTACCCGGCAATTGCGATTTCTGATGTTAGCCATATATCCTGCGTCAGTAATGATTTTGGCTATGACTATATTTTCTCTCGTTACGTTGAGGCGGTAGGGCGCGAAGGCGATGTCCTGTTAGGGATCTCGACGTCGGGTAACTCTGGTAACGTGATTAAAGCGATTGCCGCGGCCCGTGAAAAAGGCATGAAAGTGATTACGTTGACCGGCAAAGACGGCGGCAAAATGGCGGGAACGGCGGATATTGAAATTCGCGTACCGCACTTCGGTTATGCCGATCGTATTCAGGAAATTCATATCAAAGTGATTCATATCCTGATTCAACTGATCGAAAAAGAGATGGTTAAATAACTATACCCGTCATACTTCAAGCTGCAGGTGCGTTGGTTGCGCTCAGAAACCCCAGTCACATAGTTATCTATGTTCCTGGGGATTTCCTCCCTTACCGCCTTCCTGCAACTCGAATTATTTAGGGTATAGCATATTGTTTTCTTTGATATTTTGAGATTTGATTGGCTGTAAAAATTACGCCTTCCCGCTTAAGGCGTTTGTGGAGGTGATGTATGTGCGAACTGCTTGGGATGAGCGCCAATGTGCCGACGGATATCTGCTTTAGCTTCACCGGACTGGTGCAGCGTGGCGGCGGAACCGGGCCGCATAAAGACGGCTGGGGAATTACCTTTTACGAAGGAAAGGGCTGTCGCACGTTTAAAGATCCGCAACCGAGCTACCATTCGCCGATTGCGAAACTGGTACAGAATTACCCGATCAAGTCCTGCTCGGTTATCGCCCATATCCGTCAGGCTAATCGCGGTGAAGTGGCGCTGGAAAATACACACCCTTTTACCCGGGAATTATGGGGACGCAACTGGACTTATGCTCATAACGGTCAGCTCAACGGTTATAAGTCGCTGGAAACCGGTAATTTTCGTCCGGTGGGGGAAACCGACAGCGAAAAAGCGTTTTGCTGGCTATTGCATAAATTAACGCAGCGTTATCCCCGCACGCCGGGCAACATGACAGCGGTATTTAAATATATTGCGACACTGGCGACGGTATTACGTGAAAAAGGCGTTTTTAACATGCTGCTGTCAGATGGGCGATATGTGATGGCGTTTTGCTCAACCCATTTGCACTGGATCACTCGCCGGGCGCCGTTTGGCGTAGCCACGCTGGTGGATCAGGATATGGAAATTGATTTCAGTTCACAGACCACGCCAAATGACGTGGTTACCGTGATTGCTACCCAGCCGCTAACGGGGAATGAAACCTGGCAAAAGATTATGCCAGGCGAATGGGCGTTATTTTGCCTCGGAGAGCGTATAATTTGAGGCCAGCTGTGGCTGAACGACTTCGTGACTCAACGGTTTGCTCACGACGTAACGTCCATCAACGATAGAAACAGTTGGCGGCTTATGCGTCTGTTCAAAATAATCGTAGCCGGGTTTTAGCTGCGCCCAGAAATCTTTGTAATAAGAATATTTATGACGCTGCATATTGGCGTCGGTCATCCGGAACGGATAAATACTCACCTGTACGCTCGGCTGACCAAAGACCAGCGCGGCGGTGACAAACTGGAAAATCTCATCAATGCCGCTGTCGGTCATGGCATAGCAGCCGACGGAAACACAGGCGCCGTGAATCATCAGATATTTACCATCATAGCCATGCGCGCGATCGTAGGCATTGGGAAAACCAATGTTGATGGCCTTATAAAAACGGCTGTCTGGCTTGAGTTGATTGCGCTGAACGCTGTAAAACCCTTCCGGACTTTTAAAATCGCCCTGACGGCGTTTCGGGCCTAACCCACCGGAATAGTTGCAAATTTTGTAGCTATCAAGCAACTGGTATTGCTCACCCATTTTGACGTAGAGATCAAGAGTGCGCTCTTCTTTAAAAATCTGAATATAGACCGGTGAGCCCATTAACTGCTGCTTATACTCTTTACTGACCGGCGTGACGGGGCTGCTGCTGCTCAGCAAACCGGCAAACGAGACGCACGGCATCAGAAGCATCGCAAGAAAAAATGCGATTTTACGCATACTGCTTGTTCCTTGATAAAACGGTTACACACGCCAGAACGGCAAAAGAGTCCCCAAATCGGAGTAATCTGGATTTGGAGCGCTCACATTAGCACCACGGCAGTTTTTCGCAAGTCCCCGTGTGTACGTTTACAATTTTCCCGCCGCTTTCGTCGTCATACCTTCGAATATGTCGCATTTTTAACGCGAATGTCTCTTTGCGCGCAATAAAACATACTGTACACTTAAACAGTATTGTGGGGGCGAGCGATGCGCAAAATCATACATGTTGATATGGACTGTTTTTTTGCCGCGGTAGAGATGCGTGATAATCCGGCGTTACGCGATATTCCCATTGCCATTGGCGGGAGTCGTGAGCGAAGAGGTGTTATCAGTACCGCCAACTATCCTGCGCGCCAGTTTGGCGTACGTAGCGCGATGCCGACCGCCATGGCGCTAAAGCTGTGCCCCCATCTCACCTTATTGCCTGGCCGCTTTGACGCCTATAAAGAGGCTTCGCGGCATGTACGTGACATCTTTTCCCGCTACACTTCACTGATTGAACCGCTCTCGCTGGATGAAGCCTGGCTGGATGTGACTGACAGCCCGCACTGTTATGGTTCGGCGACTCTGATCGCCAGGGAGATTCGTCAGACTATTTTCAATGAATTGCAACTCACCGCCTCCGCCGGCGTTGCGCCAGTGAAATTTCTGGCGAAGATTGCCTCCGATCTCAATAAACCGAACGGACAATATGTTATTACGCCAGCCGATGTACCCGGCTTTCTTAAAACGTTGCCGTTAGCCAAAATTCCAGGCGTGGGGAAAGTTTCCGCCGCAAAACTGGAAAATATGGGGTTAAGAACCTGCGGGGATATTCAACAGTGCGATCTGGCGATGCTTCTCAAACGCTTTGGTAAATTTGGCCGGGTATTATGGGAGCGTAGTCAGGGTATTGACGAGCGTGATGTTAACAGCGAAAGGCTGCGTAAATCGGTAGGCGTTGAGCGTACTCTGGCGGAGGATATTCATGAGTGGTCGGACTGCGAGGCCATTATTGAGCATTTATATCCGGAACTGGAGCGTCGTCTGGCTATAGTAAAGCCCGATTTACTGATTGCCCGCCAGGGCGTTAAATTAAAATTTAATGATTTTCAGCAAACCACTCAGGAACATGTCTGGCCGCAATTAAATAAAGAAGACTTAATTACCACCGCCCGTAAAACCTGGGACGAGCGTCGCGGCGAGCGCGGCGTACGGCTGGTGGGGCTACACGTAACGCTGCTCGACCCTCAATTGGAACGACAGTTGGTGTTAGGGTTATAAGTCAGGCCATTAAGATTTTATCACTATTACGATTGCGCCATCTAAATTTCAGTATTACTATACCCGCGTTTTCTCATTCTCAATAACTGCAAAGGAGGTTCATCATGACACTTTATTCTCTGAACGCACTTTGCAGACATTTCCAGGATTAATTTTCTCTTATTGCTCTGGATTAGTCTGCCATTTCCTGATTTTTTAATTCATATATGGAATGGTATATGGGCAATTATATTCGTCCTTTATCAGATGTGGTATTTTCTATCGCATCGGATAACCTGTGGATCGAAGATTCCGCGATCCAACAATTATATACGACGGCTAAGTTAACCGGTATGAAACGCGTTATCGGGATGCCAGATCTGCATCCGGGGCGCGGCTATCCTATTGGCGCAGCCTTTTTCTCGCGTGGACGTTTTTATCCGGCGCTGGTCGGCAACGATATCGGCTGCGGCATGGCGTTATGGCAAACGGATATTTTAGGGCGTAAATATAACGCCGATAAACTGGAGAAGCGGCTGGCGTCGCTGCCTGACGTGGCGGACGCGCAGTGGCTGGAGGAGAATGTCCCCGCCGCAATGCAGCATCATTCGTGGCGCTCTGCGCTGGGTTCCATTGGCGGCGGCAATCATTTTGCCGAGCTGCAACAGGTCGATCGCATCGTCGATGCTGATTCGTTCGCTTTGTCGGGGTTGCAAAAAGCGCAGTTATGACTGCTGGTACACAGTGGTTCACGCGGTCTGGGGCAAGCTATCCTGCGTCGTCATGTGGAGGCGTTTTCGCATAACGGTTTGCCGGAAGATAGCGACGATGCGCGCCACTACCTTGCAGAACATGACGATGCGCTGGCATTTGCCCGCAGTAATCGCGCGCTGATTGCCCGCCGGATACTGCAACAGCTCAGGGCTGAGGGCGAACCGCGGCTGGATGTGGCGCATAACTTCGTTGAACCCTGTACTGTCGCGGGTGAGGCGGGGTGGCTGCACCGTAAAGGCGCTACGCCAGATGGGCAGGGACTGGTGATTATCCCCGGCTCGCGCGGCGATTATAGCTGGCTGGTGAAACCCGTCGTCAGCGAGGAGAGCCTCTTCTCCCTGGCGCACGGCGCGGGGCGCAAATGGATGCGTACCGAGTGTAAAGACCGGTTATCGGCAAAATTTACCCCGCGACAGCTCTGCCGTACTGGGATGGGTAGCCGGGTGATTTGCCGCGATCGCCAGCTCATTTATGAAGAAGCGCCGCAGGCGTATAAATCCATCGATAGCGTTGTGGATTGTCTGGCAGACGCCGGACTGATTACGCCAGTTGCCTGCCTGCGTCCGGTGCTGACGCTGAAAACCTCAGGGGAGAAAAGCGCATGATCTTACTGCAACTTTCTTCTGCGCAGGGACCTGACGAGTGTTGTCTGGCGGTAAAAAAAGCGCTGGATTGTCTGACGAAAGAAGCCGCCAGAGAAAAGGTATCGCTGACACGGCTTGAAACAGAGCCGGGACGATTACCAGACACGCTGCGTTCTGCGCTGGTCTCGCTGGACGGCGAAAAAGCCATGGCTTTCAGTGAACGTTGGTGCGGCACGTTACTGTGGATTTGTACCAGCCCGTATCGCCCGCACCATGGGCGAAAAAACTGGTGCGTCGGCATTGGGCGCTTTTCCGCCGACGAGCACATACAGTCTGATGAGATTCGTTTCGAGACTCTGCGCTCTTCCGGCCCGGGTGGGCAGCACGTTAATAAAACCGACTCGGCAGTGCGGGCCACGCACCTGGCGAGCGGGATTAGCGTGAAGGTTCAGTCGGAGCGCAGTCAACATGCGAATAAGCGTCTGGCCCGGCTGCTGATTGCCTGGCGGCTGGAACAGCAACGGCAAAATGAGTGTGCGGCGTTGAAGTCTGAAAGGCGTCTGTTCCATCATCAGATTGAGCGCGGCAATCCGCTACGGATATTTAAAGGAATGGCGTTTACGCCACAATAATTCGGTGTTACCGGCGCTGTTATAGGGCTGTCCGGCTATTCGCGTGTAGCCGCAGCGCTATTCAGCGCATCCAGGAGAGCTTATCTGGCAATGGATACCCGATATTCCTATTGATAGCCCGTTCCAGAAATGGGACGGGCATTTTAGCGCTTTCTTACTTCGCAGGAATCGCTTTCAGCAATTCGGTCAGCAGAGTCCAGTAGTGGCCGACGCTTTCGATATGTACCTGCTCATCCGGAGAGTGAGGTCCGGTAATGGTAGGCCCAATAGAAACCATGTCCATATCCGGATAGGGTTTCTTAAACAGACCGCATTCCAGGCCGGCGTGGATAATCTGGATGTTCGGTGTCTTGTTGAACAGACGCTGATAGGTTTCCCGCACCAGGTGCATGACCGGCGAGTTCGCATCGGGCTGCCAGCCAGGATAGCTGCCTTTTGCTTCGGTTTTCGCGCCAGCCAGCTTGCCCAGCGAATCCAGCATACTCACCACATAATCTTTACCGCTGTCGATAAGAGAGCGAATCAGGCAGTGAATTTCGACATTCGCATCAGACATTGTGACCACGCCAACGTTCAGCGATGTTTCCACTACGCCTTTCGCCACGTCTGAATTGCGGATCACGCCGTTCGGCGTTGCGTTCAGCAGGCGCACAAAGGTATCGCGTGACGGCGCGGTCAATGCGGCTTTATCACTGGCAACCTCATTGAGTTGCAGCGTCAGGTTTTTCTCTTTTTCCGCCAGTTCGTTTTTCAGAATATCCTGGTAAGCGTTCACTAATGTTTTCAGAGCGCCTACGTTGTCTGCGGCAACGGCGAGGGTAGCGAACGCTTCGCGCGGAATCGCGTTACGCAGCGTGCCGCCGTTGAAATCGATCAGACGCAGATCCAGTTCTTCTGCGTGCCCGGCCAGAAAACGCGCCAGCAATTTGTTGGCATTGCCAAGGCCGAGGTGAATTTCACCACCGGAGTGGCCGCCTTTCAGGCCTTTCAGGGTTAGCTTAAAGCACGCAAATCCTGCGGGTACAGCTTCACGGGTCAACGGCAGATTAGAGGTAAAATCAATACCGCCTGCGCAGCCCATATAGATCTCACCTTCTTCTTCAGAGTCGGTGTTGATCAGGATGTCGGCCTGCAACCAGCCGGACTGGAGGCCGAACGCGCCATCCATGCCCGCTTCTTCGGTCATGGTCAGCAGCACTTCCAGCGGGCCGTGGACGACATTATCGTCAGCCAGTACCGCTAACGCAGAAGCCATTCCAATACCATTGTCGGCGCCGAGCGTAGTACCGCGCGCTTTAACCCATTCGCCATCAATATAAGGCTGGATAGGATCTGTAGTGAAGTCGTGAACGGTGTCGCTATTTTTTTGCGGCACCATATCCAGATGCGCCTGTAAAACGACCGGCTTGCGATTTTCCATACCTGCAGTGGCGGGCTTACGGATCAGAATATTACCGACCTGGTCGCGATCCACGTAAAGGCCTTTCTCTTTGGCCCAACTCACAATATGTTCCGCGAGTTGCTCTTCGTGATAGGACGGGTGAGGAATAGAACAGATTTTGGCAAAAATATCCCACAAAGGTTGTGGTGATAACTGAGACAGTTCAGACACGATAAGTCTCCTTGGCGGTGGTCTGAAAAACGTTCTTACAGGCCACAGGGTTAGCGGAATTGATAACTCTTACGAGATGCGACTGAGAATACCACTTTCTCCGCCTGCGGGTAGTATAAAGCATACAAAAAGAGGCGTGGATTCCGCTAAACACTGGTTTTTAGCGCGTCAGGTCTCTATAATCTCGCGCAACTATTTCCCCCTCGAACACTTTTTAAGCCGTAGATAAACAGGCTGGGACACTTCACATGAGCGAAAAATACGTCGTCACCTGGGACATGTTGCAGATTCACGCACGCAAACTGGCGAGCCGCCTCATGCCTTCAGAACAATGGAAAGGCATTATTGCCGTAAGTCGTGGCGGCCTTGTACCGGGCGCACTACTGGCGCGTGAATTGGGCATTCGTCATGTCGATACCGTATGCATCTCCAGCTACGATCACGATAACCAGCGCGAACTGAAAGTGCTGAAACGTGCAGAAGGCGACGGCGAAGGCTTTATCGTCATCGACGATCTGGTCGATACCGGCGGCACCGCCGTCGCGATTCGCGAAATGTACCCTAAAGCGCATTTCGTCACGATTTTCGCTAAACCGGCGGGCCGTCCGCTGGTTGATGATTATGTTATTGATATTCCTCAGAACACCTGGATTGAACAGCCCTGGGATATGGGTGTGGTATTTGTACCGCCGATTTCAGGTCGTTAATCAGCAGCTTTTCAGAGCGCCCGGCAATGCCGGGCGCTGTTTTATTGGTTACAATAAGCCTCTATGAGTATCCAAGGAGGCTGCACGAATGACACAGGCTAACCTCAGCGAAACCCTGTTCAAACCCCGCTTTAAACATACTGAAACGTCTACCCTTGTCCGTCGGTTCAATCGTGGGTCGCAGCCGCCCATGCAATCCGCGCTGGACGGTAAGAACGTCCCGCACTGGTATCGCATGATAAACCGCCTGATGTGGATTTGGCGCGGCATTGACCCACGAGAAATCCTTGATGTGCAGGCGCGTATTGTGATGAGCGACGCAGAGCGAACGGATGATGATTTATACGATACGGTCATCGGTTACCGCGGCGGCAACTGGATTTATGAGTGGGCAAAGCAGGCGATGGACTGGCAGCAGAAAGCCTGTCAGGAACAGGACGCCATGCGCAGCGGACGCTACTGGCTTCATGCCTCAACGCTCTATAACATTGCCGCCTACCCGCATTTGAAGGGCGATGAGCTGGCGGAGCAGGCGCAGGCGCTGGCGAATCGCGCCTATGAAGAGGCCGCGCAGCGGTTGCCAGGCTCGTTACGTGAAATGGAATTTGCCGTTCCTGGCGGTTCGCCTGTCACCGCGTTTTTACATATGCCGAAAGGGGATGGCCCGTTTCCGACGGTGCTCATGTGCGGCGGCCTGGACGCCATGCAAACCGACTATTACACCCTGTATGAACGCTATTTCGCGCCGCGCGGTATCGCGATGTTAACGCTTGATATGCCTTCGGTTGGATTTTCATCAAAGTGGAAATTAACCCAGGATTCCAGCTTGCTCCACCAGCATGTGTTAAAAGCGCTTCCTAATGTTCCCTGGGTGGATCATACCCGTGTTGCGGCGTTTGGTTTCCGTTTTGGCGCCAATGTTGCGGTGCGTCTGGCCTATCTGGAAGCGCCGCGTTTGAAGGCGGTGGCTTGCCTGGGGCCGGTGGTCCATGCGCTACTTAGCGATCCGCAACGACAGAGCACGGTGCCGGAGATGTATCTGGATGTGCTGGCCAGCCGTCTGGGTATGCATGATGCTTCGGATGAGGCGCTGCGTGTGGAGCTCAATCGCTATTCGTTGAAAGTACAGGGGCTACTGGGCAGACGTTGTCCTACGCCAATGCTTTCCGGCTTCTGGAAAAACGATCCTTTCAGCCCGGAAGAAGAGTCTCGCTTAATTACAACATCATCTTCAGACGGTAAGCTGATAGAGATCCCTTTTAACCCGGTGTACCGCAATTTTGACCGCGCGCTGCAAGAAATTACCGACTGGATTAATCATAGATTGTGTTAATAGATTGATAAATTCTATTGATTTGGTAAAACAGTTGCTTCATTAAAGGAGATCGCAATGACGTTACCGAGTGGACACCCGAAAAGTAGATTGATCAAGAAATTTACCGCGCTTGGCCCCTATATCCGGGAAGGGCAGTGCGAAGACAATCGTTTTTTTTTCGATTGCCTGGCAGTTTGCGTCAACGTGAAGCCCGCGCCAGAGAAGCGTGAATTTTGGGGCTGGTGGATGGAGCTGGAAGCACAAGAGAAACGCTTCACTTATCGTTATCAGTTTGGTTTGTTTGATAAAGAGGGCAACTGGACCGCAGTGCCGATTAACGAAACCGAAGTGGTGGAGCGACTGGAATACACGCTACGCGAGTTTCATGAAAAGCTACGCGACCTGCTGATTTCTATGGAGCTGGCGCTGGAGCCGTCTGACGATTTCAACGACGAGCCGGTAAAACTGTCGGCATAACCCTGCTGTCATGCCTGATGGCGCAGCGCCATCAGGCACAATGCGACTTATCAGAACTGGTAGGTCAACCCTATTGCCACAATATCATCGTCATTAATGCCTAACGTGTTATCGCTATCAAGCTGATTGATTTTGTAATCTACAAACGCGGACATATTTTTGTTGAAGTAATAGGTTGCGCCAACGTCAATGTAATTCACCAAATCCTCACTGCCGACGCCCTCAATATCTTTGCCTTTTGACAGCACATAGCCTAATGACGGACGCAGACCAAAATCAAACTGATACTGGATAACTGCTTCGAAGTTTTGGGTTTTATTGGCAAATCCGCCGGAAACTGGCGTCATGTTGCGGGTTTCTGAATAGAAGGTCGCAATATAAATATCATTCGCGTCATACTTTACACCCGTAGCCCAGGCTTCGGCTTTATCGCCCGTACCGCGGCGCTGCAGATTTTGCTCCCTGGTGCGATCGGAGAGAGTATAAGCGCCGCTGACGGCAAAATCGCTGCCGCCGAAATCATAGCTCACGGATGTGCCGAAGCCGTCGCCGTTTTGCTTTTTCACATCGCGATCTTCGTTTTTCCCCTGATACTGTAAGGTAAGATCCAGTCCATCAACGATGCCGAAGAAATCGGTATTGCGGTAAGTCGCCAGCCCGCTGGCGCGTTTAGTCATAAAATTATCGGTCTGGGCGGAAGAGTCGCCGCCGAATTCGGGAAACATATCCGTCCAGGCCTCAACATCGTACAGCGCGCCCAGGTTACGTCCATAGTCAAAAGAACCGATATCTTTTAATTTCAGGCCAGCAAAGGCCAGGCGGGTTTTTTGCTGGGACGAATCACTTTCGGCTTTATTACCGGCAAACTCAGCTTCCCAGCGTCCGTAGCCGGTCAATTGATCGTTAATTTGCGTTTCGCCTTTAAAACCAAAACGAACGTAGCTTTGATCGCCATCTTTGCTGTCATAATCGCTCATATAGTGCATGGCTTTAACTTTTCCATACACATCAAGCTTATTACCGTTTTTATTGTAAACCTCGGCGGCGTGAACAGATGCTGATGCGATGATACTCACCACTATTGCCAGAGTGCTCTTATTCATTTCCATTCCTGTTTTAATTACGCGCTATGATTTGTCGGGAAACCCGGTAAAAAACAGGAAGGTTTTTAACGTTCGGTAATGAAAGATTTATGACAAAGTGAGAATTTTTTTAAAAAATATGTTTAATTGTTGCGGTAATAAAATGGTCAAATTCCGCCGCTACGCTTGCTGATCCTGCGCAACAAAATTTCACGCTACGCGTACAGGTTGTTGGCAACCGGAGCCAGTCCTGCTAAAACGTTCATTTGGTCTTTATTTCTTATTTTGAACGGCAGAGAATCATGAGTGACAGCCAGACGCTGGTCGTAAAACTCGGCACCAGCGTGCTAACAGGCGGATCGCGCCGCCTGAACCGTGCCCATATCGTAGAACTTGTCCGCCAGTGCGCGCAGCTACACGCCGCGGGACATCGTATTGTTATTGTTACCTCTGGCGCGATTGCCGCCGGACGTGAACATCTCGGCTACCCGGAACTGCCGGCAACAATTGCCTCTAAACAGCTTCTGGCGGCGGTAGGGCAAAGCCGTCTGATTCAACTGTGGGAGCAGTTGTTTTCAATTTACGGTATCCATATCGGGCAGATGCTGTTGACGCGTGCGGATATGGAAGACAGAGAGCGCTTTCTGAACGCCCGCGATACGCTGCGTGCATTACTGGATAACCATATTGTGCCGGTTATCAATGAAAATGATGCCGTTGCGACAGCGGAAATTAAAGTGGGCGATAACGATAACCTCTCCGCGCTGGCGGCGATCCTGGCAGGCGCGGATAAACTGCTGCTGCTGACCGATCAGCAAGGATTATTTACCGCCGATCCGCGTAGCAATCCGCAGGCGGAGCTTATCAAAGATGTGTATGGCGTTGACGATGCGCTGCGCTCTATCGCGGGAGACAGCGTTTCCGGGCTGGGAACCGGTGGTATGAGCACTAAGCTTCAGGCGGCAGACGTGGCCTGTCGCGCGGGTATTGATACAATTATTGCCTCAGGCAGTAAACCGGGCGTGATCGGCGATGTGATGGAGGGGATTTCCGTCGGCACCCGTTTTCATGCGCAAGCCTCGCCGCTGGAGAACCGCAAACGTTGGATCTTCGGCGCGCCGCCGGCAGGCGAAATTACGGTTGATGAAGGCGCGACCGCGGCAATGCTGGAACGTGGCAGTTCACTTCTGCCAAAAGGCATCAAAAGCGTGACGGGCAATTTCTCGCGGGGGGAGGTCATCAGAATTTGTAACCTGCAAGGGCGTGATATTGCTCATGGCGTCAGCCGTTATAACAGTGATGCTCTGCGGCGGATAGCCGGTCACCACTCTCAACAAATCGATGCGATTTTGGGCTATGAATATGGCCCGGTCGCTGTTCATCGTGATGACATGATTACTCGATAAGGAACAGGCATATGCTGGAACAAATGGGCATTGCTGCTAAAGCGGCGTCGTATAAGCTGGCGCTGCTCTCCAGCGGCGAAAAAAATCGCGTGCTGGAAAAAATAGCCGATGAACTGGAAGCGCAAATGGAAAGTATCCTCAGCGCGAACGTACAAGATGTTGAGCAGGCGCGAGACAACGGCCTGAGCGAAGCGATGCTGGACCGCCTGACGCTGACCCCTGCGCGTCTGAAAGCGATTGCTGACGATGTGCGCCAGGTCTGTAATCTCGCCGACCCGGTCGGGCAGGTGATCGACGGCGGTCTGCTGGACAGCGGGCTACGTCTGGAGCGCCGCCGCGTGCCGTTGGGCGTGGTTGGCGTTATCTATGAGGCGCGTCCGAATGTTACCGTTGATGTGGCTTCTTTGTGTCTGAAAACCGGTAATGCGGTGATTCTACGCGGTGGGAAAGAGACGCATCGCACGAATGCCGCAACCGTTCGTGTCATTCAGAAGGCGCTGAAAGCTTGCGGTTTACCGGAGGCGGCGGTTCAGGCGATTGATAATCCGGATCGTTCGCTGGTCAATGAAATGCTGCGTATGGATAAGTACATCGATATGCTGATCCCGCGCGGCGGCGCAGGCTTGCATAAACTGTGTCGCGAGCAATCCACCATTCCGGTGATTACCGGCGGGATTGGCGTGTGCCATATTTTTGTTGATAGCAGCGCAGACATCGCCCCGGCGCTGAAGATTATTGTCAACGCTAAAACCCAGCGCCCGAGCACCTGTAACACGGTGGAAACCTTGCTGGTGCATCAGGACATCGCAGAACGCTTTTTGCCTGCGCTGAGCAAGCAGATGGCGGAGAGCGGCGTGACGTTGCATGGGGATGAAACCGTCATGCAGGTACTGCATGGCCCTGCCAAACTGGTGGCGCTGAAACCGGAAGAGCTGGATAACGAGTTTCTGTCTCTGGATCTGAACGTTGTGGTGGTCGAAAATATGGATGGCGCTATCGGCCACATTCGCGAACATGGCACTCAGCACTCCGATGCGATTTTGACGTGTGATATGCATAATGCTGCGCGTTTTGTGAACGAAGTGGATTCCGCTGCGGTTTATGTCAACGCCTCTACCCGTTTTACCGACGGCGGGCAGTTTGGGCTTGGCGCAGAAGTGGCGGTCAGCACGCAGAAATTACATGCCCGCGGTCCGATGGGGCTTGAAGCGCTTACCACCTATAAGTGGATCGGCTTTGGCGATGGTACGATTCGTGCGTAATTAATGACGAGCGGTGCAAAAATAGCCGGTTGAGTAGCAAGGCTATTGACGCACCGCCCGGTTAGTTTTAACCTTCTACCCCGTGATTCACCTGCGTGAACACACCCTTCTTAGGGCCGATATAGCTCAGTTGGTAGAGCAGCGCATTCGTAATGCGAAGGTCGTAGGTTCGACTCCTATTATCGGCACCATCTCAAGTTCCTCAAACGTCCGTATTCATCCATAAATACACTGATTTATAACGACTTTATTGCTTTTTTGTCCATCACCGTCCGTAACCATCCAGTAGAATCCGACACTGAATGTGTATAGGATTGTGTATATGTTCCTGTTCGGTCTTGGATTCCTATCCACATGCCTTTAAACGATATGCAGATTCGCCGCGCTAAGCCTGAAACTAAAGCCTATACACTCGGAGATGGGCAAGGGTTGTCATTGCTAATTGAACCTAATGGAAGCAAGAGCTGGCGGTTCCGTTATCGTTTTGCCGGTAAGCCAAAAATGATCTCGCCGGGTGTGTATCCGACGATCACACTTGCAGATGCCAGTTCTCGTCGTGATGATGCCCGAAAACTTGTGGCAGAAGGAAAGAGCTGTGATCCTACCCGCGTAATATGGGCACAACCCTAAGCGAGGCTCTGGTTTTCAAATTGTTCCGGACTGAGACCGCCACAGGCACTGTGACGACGCCACCGATTGTAATCACACTCAATATAATTAAACACTGCTGTCCGCATTATTTCCCGGCTGACAAAGTCCTCTCCGTGGATACATTCCACCTTCAGCGTATGGAAGAAGCTTTCCGCACAGGCATTGTCGTAACAACAACCTCTGGCGCTCATACTTCCCCGCAGATTATGGCGTTTCAGTAAGCTCTGATAATCCGTTGAACAGTACTGACCGCCTCTGTCTGTATGCACGATGACATTTTCCGGACATTTACGCCGCCACAGCGCCATCTGTAACGCATCGCAGGCAAGCTGTGCTGTCATCCGCGAAGACATCGACCAGCCAATGACTGACCGCGACCACAGATCGATAACCACGGCCAGATAAAGCCAGCCTTCACCAGTGCGAAGATACGTGATGTCACCCACCCACTTCTGATTCGGGCCGCTGGCGTAAAAGTCCTGCTTCAGCAGATTCTCTGAGACTGGCAGATCATGTTTGCGGTAACTGACCGGACGGAACCGGCGCGAGGCTTTCGCCCGCAGCCCCTGCCGACGCAGGCTGGCCGCCACGGTTTTCACGTTGAACTGGTAACCCTGAGCACGAAGCTCATCCGTCAGGCGTGGCGCACCATAGCGTTGTTTTGCGTCACTGAATGCTTCCCGGACGACGTTATCACAGACAAGGCGGAACCGCTGACGCCGGTTTATCTGATGACGACGCTGATGCCAGACGTACCAGCCGCTACGGGCAATCTGAAGTACACGGCACATGGCTTTGATATTGAACTCAGCCTGATGTTTTTCGATGAAGACATACTTCATTTCAGGCGCTTCGCGAAGTATGTCGCGGCCTTCTGGAGAATGGCCAGTTCCTCATCCCGTTCTGCCAGTTGACGTTTCAGACGGGCGATCTCAGCGGACATCTCCTGCTCGCGTTCAGAAGAAGAGAGCTGATTTTGCTGTTTGCTTCGCCAGTTGTAGAGCTGTGATTCATACAGGTTAAGTTCGCGGGCGGCAGCGGCCACCCCAATGCGTTCAGCCAGTTTCAGGGCTTCCTGACGAAATTCAGGCGTGTGTGCTGCTTGCGTGGCTTTTTGGTGGTTGATGCTGGTTTTGTCATGTGAGTCACCTCTTACTTGTGAGTTTACTCACTTAGTCGCGTGTCCACTATTGCTGGGTAAGATCAATGGCCTCGCTGACCAGTCATGACATGAACGCCGTGCATATCCAGGATCTTCTTGCGGTGGATACGTTTATTCCCCGCGCGGTACAGGGTGGCATTGCCGGGGAATGTTCAATGGAAAACGCCGTTGGCATTGCGGCGATGGTGAAATCCGATCGCTTACAGATGCAGGCTATCGCCAGCGAGCTAAGCGCCCGGTTAAATACCCCAGTTGAAGTCGGTGGTGTGGAAGCCAACATGGCTGTGGCTGGCGCGTTAACGACGCATGGATGCGCCGTGCCGCTGGCGATCTTCGATTTAGGCGCAGGATCCACCGATGCCGCCATTATCAATAACGATGGCGCAGTACGGCGTTGTCGCCGGGCAGGGTAATATCCGTGGTACTGAAGGCCCGCGCAATGCGGTAGCGACCGGGCTGGTTTTAGCCGGAGAAGCCAAAAAATAGCGCAGAAAACAGCCGCGCAAGCGTTTAGCTGCGGGGTAAGTCAAAGAAAGGCGATGTTCTCTTTGATATCCCGGCGGAGTTGGGTACATAGTATCAAGGTGTCTCTCACGTGGTTAATTTTAAGGATAAGAGCATGCCAACAGCAATTGAAAAAGCCTTGGATTTTATTGGTGGTATGAACACTTCGGCGTCAGTACCCCATTCAATGGATGAAAGTACCGCTAAGGGAATTCTAAAGTATTTGCATGACTTAGGTGTGCCAGCGAGTCCGGAAGTTGTGATGGCAAGGGGTGAGCAGGAGGGATGGAATCCTGAGTTCACGAAAAAAGTGGCCGGATGGGCAGAAAAAGTCGCCTCCGGTAACCGCATCCTTATCAAAAACCCAGAGTATTTTTCGACCTATATGCAGGAGCAGCTCAAAGAACTCGTGTGAGCTGACTATCGAATAAAACGCTAACGGACGTTTCCATCTAAGGATGGCGGCGTCCAGAAGGGGTTGCCAGTGACAGTTTTGGACTGCCGATTCATTTCTTTTCGTCAAATTAATGTCTATATATTTATTGAATAAATATATAGTTCATAACTTACTACGTTGCCATTACCGCGTCATTCTTAGATGATCTACATTTCATAAAACACTTGATTCCATTTTGTCTCTATTAAGAAAAATAAAATGTGAACGCTGTCAATTCTGTAAACGTAAAAGATAAATATTGTATACACGGATGTTTGTTGGCAAACAGGCAGATGGCAATCAGGATCTTTTACGGAACATTGTGTATGAAAAATAATATTGAAGAGACAATAGGTAAGTACTTGCCTATTTTAATGATATTACCTCTGGCGGGTTTGGCAGAGTTAGCTTCTTTATATTCAATCCAGGCTTTATTACCAAAGTTAAGTGAGGTTTATAATATCCCATTGAATCAGGTAGGGATGATTTTGTCTGCTGAGGTGGGGTTTCTGGCATTAGCCATGTTATTTAGCGGCACGTTATCTGACCGTTTTGGGCGAAAGCCAATCATTTTTTATTCGTTGCTGGCAGGAGGTATTTTAACTCTATTGTGCGCAACTGCATCATCATGGCCGATGCTGGTGGTATACCGCGCTTTGCTCGGCATTGCAGTAAGTGGTATTACGGCGGCCGTTACAGTCTATATCAGTGAAGAAGTCTCTCCTGCTTTGGCAGGGATTGTTACTGGATATTTTATTTTTGGCAATTCGCTAGGGAGTATGTCTGGTCGTGTGTTTGCAACTTTGATGATGGAGCATGTATCTATAGATACGATTTTCTTTATCTTCGGTGGTGTTCTGATTGCTATGGCACTCGCGGTGAAGTTGTTTCTCCCGACATCCCGACAGTTTGTTCCTACACCTTCACTACAGCTTGGTGCAGTGTTGAAAGGCGGGTTGGAACATTTTAAGAATATCCGAGTATCATTATGTTTTGTCATTGGATTTATTCTTTTCGGCTCTTTTACGTCCATCTTTAATTTTCTGGCGTTTTACCTGCATCGACCGCCTTATGAGCTGAGCTACACCTGGATAGGTTTGATTCCAGTTAGCTTCTCATTAACTTTTTTTCTTGCGCCATATGCTGCCCGTGTCGCGTTGAATATTGGGTCGATGAACGCGCTCAGTATGCTGATCATCTGTATGATGGTCGGTGCATTTCTCACGCTAATCGCCCCTTCTCTGTGGGTTTTCATTTCAGGTATCGTTTTACTGTCAGTCGCATTTTTCTCTGCTCATTCCACCGTATTAGCCTGGGTCAGTTCACGGAGTCCAAACGCAAAAGGACAGGCGACATCGTTTTATCTGCTTTGCTACTACTCTGGCGGTGCAGTAATGGGGTATTTAAACGGGTATCTTTTCTCCTGGCAGGGATGGAATGCTATTGCGGCATCATGTCTGATGATGCTGGGGATAGGATTATTGATCTGCCGGTTTATTTTCGCAAAATATGAGAAACAACCGCAAATCAAAAAACAGTCAGTTCAGGAGAGTTTCTGATTATAGACACGAAGTGTGTTTTTATACTTTCCATAATGGAATCATCATTTTTTCATTAATGTGTCACTATAGCTAAAAGCTTAAATTGTGAATATTTGGCTACCCGGATATTCGTTGCTCCAGGAATATATATGTCTGCTAAAACGCTGTATGAAAAATTAGTTGAGTCACATACCATTCGTGAACTTGATAACGAAGGACATGTTTTACTTTATATTGATCGTTCAATACTGAATGAATATACCAGCCCGCAGGCATTTAGCGGGTTAAGAGAACGCGGTCGCACCGTTCGGCACCCCGACACGTTTTTATTGAATATTGACCATGTTAATCCCACGCGGTCGCAACGGGATGTCTTAATGACCGATCCGGGAGGACAGCTACAGGTTGATTACTTTCGGGAAAATGCCGCTGACTTTGGCATCACATTATTTGATGTGCTGGATCCGCGTCAGGGGATTGAACACGTGGTTGCTCATGAACAAGGGCTAGTGATGCCTGGCATGGTGATCGCCGCCGGGGATAGTCACACGACAACCTACGGTGCATTTGGCGCGCTGGGCTTTGGTATCGGGACGTCGGAAATTGAACATCTGCTGGCCACGCAGACGCTGGTTTACCGCAAGCTCAAAACCATGCGCGTAAGTGTTCAGGGAGAGCTACCTTTCGCCTGTTCCGCAAAAGATATTGTTCTTGAATTGCTTGAACGTATTGGCGCTGATGGCGCGACGGGATATGCCATTGAATTTGTGGGTGAGGCCATCAGCGCGTTGAGCGTTGAAGGACGAATGACGCTCTGCAACATGGCGGTAGAAGCGGGGGCGCGTGGTGCCATTATTGCGCCGGATAAAAAGGTTTTTGACTATATCTACGGTAAACCGCAAATGCCTGTAGGTGAACTCTGGCAGCAGGCATTGCTGGAATGGTCACAGTTGAGCAGCGATGCTGATGCGGTATTTGATAAGACGGTGGCGATCAACTGCCATGATCTTGAGCCTAAAGTCACCTGGGGAATCAGTCCGGATCAAACAGGTTCCATCACCGGACGTGTCCCTTTCCCGGAACAGGAAACCAATCCGCTTAAGCGCCTGGCGCTTGAGAAGGCCCTTCATTACATGGGATTAACGGCTGGCATGTTGCTGAAAGATATTCGTATCTCTCACGCTTTTATTGGTTCATGCACAAATGGTCGCATTGAGGATTTGCGTGCCGTTGCGAAGGTGCTTGAAGGGCGCAAAATCGCCAGCCATGTTCGCGGGATCATTGTGCCTGGCTCAACAATGGTAAGATGCCAGGCGGAAGAAGAAGGACTGGCGAAAATCTTTATTGCTGCCGGTTTTGAATGGCGGCAGTCGGGTTGCTCAATGTGCCTTGCGATGAATGAAGATGTGTTGTTGCCCGGCGATCGCTGTGCATCAGGTACGAACCGTAACTTCCCTGGACGACAGGGCGCTGGAGCAAGAACGCATTTGATGAGCCCGGCGATGGTTGCGGCGGCGGCGGTAGCGGGGCATCTGGTCGATGTTCGGTCATTACTTCAGGCAGGGGAATAAGATGGATACGTTTAAGCAAATCAGCGGGCGAATTGCGCCGATGCTGGAACCGAATATCGACACTGATGTGATTATGCCAAAACAGTTCCTGAAAGGGATCGATCGCCAGGGGCTGGATAAAGGGGTGTTTTTCGATCGTCGCTTTATGGCTGGCGGCCAACCAAATCCTGATTTTATTCTGAACATGCCGGGCTGGCAGAGCGCGACATTCCTGCTGGTTGGCCCCAATTTTGGCTGTGGATCGAGTCGTGAACACGCCGTATGGGGATTGAAACAACTGGGAGTACGGGGGCTGATAGGTAGCACATTTGCAGGCATTTTCGATGATAACTGCCAACGCAACGGGATCCTCACGGTCTCATTAGATGAACCTGCTTTGGCGCGCCTGGCGCAGCTTGCCGCGAGTGCTGATACCAATTCTATCACTGTTTCACTCGATCGCTGCGAAATTACGACGGCAGAGGAAACGATCTCCTTTGTGATTAGTGAACTCAAACGGGCGATGCTGGCCGCAGGCGAAGATGCGATAGCCTGGACATTGCAATACTTGCCGGAGATTGAAAATTTTGAGGTTGCGCATTATTCACGGCGGCCGTGGTTAAAACGCCCTGCATCCCCGCGCGGTTAAGGAAGAAGACTGCAATGAAACTGGTTCAATATCTTGTGAACGGTGGCAAACGCTACGGCATTATGCAGGAAACCGGAATAATTGATCTCTCGCAGCGGCTTGGCGACAAATATCCCACTTTGAAATCTCTACTGTGCGCTAATGCGCTGACGGATGCGGCGTTATGGTGTGATGAGCCGGCGGATTATTACTACCAGGAAGTCACTTTTCTGCCGGTGATTGACGATCCGCAGAAGATCATCTGTGTCGGAATGAATTACGCCGATAAGCGTATTGAGTTTAATGAAACCAACCCGGCCCCAACCCTTTTTGTCCGCTTTGCGGATTCTCAGACCGGGCATAATGGCCTGCTGCTGAAGCCTGAAAATACCAATGAGTTCGACTACGAAGGTGAATTAGCCGTAGTGATTGGGCGGCCATGCTCCCGGGTCAGCGCTGAGGATGCTTTAGATTATGTCGCCGGATACAGCTGCTATATGGATGGTTCAGTGAGGGACTGGCAGCATAGCTGGTTTACGGCTGGAAAAAACTGGCCTTCGACAGGATCATTCGGTCCGTGTCTGGTGACCACAGACGACATTCCCGATCCCCAGATGCTACGTTTACTGACACGACTAAACGGGCGGGAGGTGCAGAACGAATCTACGGCAAATATGATCCATCCTATCGCTTCACTCATTGCTTATATAAGCACCTTTACTCTGCTTTCCCCTGGCGACACGATCCTCACAGGGTCGCCTGGTGGAGTGGGCAAAAAACGCGTTCCACCGCTGTTTTTACACGATGGTGATGTTATTGAAGTTGAGATTGAACATATTGGAACCCTGCGCAATGTCGTCCGGGATAGCCGTTATTTAACATCATCTGTTAGCTGGCATGACGGGAGAAAGTGATGAGTACACTGATTGAATGCGGTGCCTCTCCGTTTATTCCGGGGTTTGCGCTCAAGGATGTTCGTCTGGAAAATGGTCTGACGGTAAGAGTGGCTATCGGAGGCAGCGGTTCACCTTTGGTACTGCTACATGGGCATCCGCAGAATCATACAACATGGCGGAAAGTCGCACCGACATTGGCGCAAAATCATACAGTCATTTTGCCGGATTTGCGTGGCTATGGCGACAGCGATAAACCAACGAGCGATCCGGCGCACCGTACCTATTCAAAGCGCACCATGGCGCAGGATATCGTCATGTTAATGGACGCGCTCGGCTTTTCCCGTTTTGCCTTCGTAGGGCACGATCGTGGCGGACGCGTAGGACACAGGCTCGCGCTGGATTATCCGGATCGTGTGACCTGTTGTACTTTTATCGACATTGCTCCAACCGCGACGATGTACGCCTTGACCGATAAATCCTTTGCTACGCGTTACTTTTGGTGGTTTTTCCTGATTCAACCTTTCCCGTTACCCGAAACGATGATTGCGCACGATCCGGCATTTTTTCTGCGTAAGCATATTTCTGGCCAGTTAAAAATAGAGGGCGCGACCTCGCAGGAAGCATTCAATGAATACCTGCGCTGTTACCAGAACCCTGAGATGATCCACGCGATCTGTGAGGACTACCGGGCTGCTGCGACGATTGATTTGGACGATGATGCCGCAGATACGTCGGCGCGTATCCGGTGTCCGTTACAGTTGCTGTGGGGAGGGCTGGGAACGGTAGGGCAACTATATAATGTGGTTGGTACCTGGAAAGAAAAGGCGCTAAACGTTCAGGGGGAAGCATTGCCTTGCGGACACTCCCCGCAGGAAGAGTGTCCTGAGTACTTTATCCAGAAACTTCAGTCCTTTTTACATTCAGTGTTATAACTCGGTCATCCTTTGCAACTTCGCACTGATGCTATGAAAACGACACCTGTAGGAAAAAAACATCGCCAGCCCCTTGAGGGCTGGCCTTCTGTTGAAGATCTTTTCGTTTTTGTCACCGTTGCTCGCAACGGTGGATTTGCCCGGGCAGCGCTGGAGCTGGGGTTATCTCCCTCCTATATCAGCAAACGTATCGCTATCCTTGAAAAATGTCTCAACGCCCGGCTTTTTTTTCGAAATAACAGAGTGATGCGTCTCACACCGGAAGGCGAAAATGCGCTGTGTGGGGCTATGCAGGTCGTCAGTGAAATGGATGGTTTTGTCAGTCGTTTGGATAATCAACGTGGTGTGTTGGCTGGTAATATCACCATCAACTGCTCATTTGGTTTTGGGCATAAATATGTCGCAGAGGCGCTGTCGTCATTTATGATCACCTATCCTGATATTACGGTAAAACTCACGCTAACAGATCGTGAAGTGGATCTGGTGGAAGAGGGGATCGATATTGAAATTCGCGTTGGGGATGATATCAACGAATTGTATATCGCACGGCAGTTAGCCACTAATCGACGGATCCTGTGTGCTTCCCCTGAATACCTCGAACGCCACGGCAAGCCAGAGTCTGTTAGTGCGCTTGTGCAGCACGATTGCCTAATGATTCAGGAAAAAAACTCGGCATTTGGCAATTGGATATTAACGGACGGTAAGCAGCAGACACATTGCCGACTAAACGGTTTTCATTCTTCCAACAGCGGCAGTGTGGTGCTTATTTGGGCCCTGAAAGGCCATGGCATTACATTGCGGTCGGAATGGGATGTTGCGCAGTATATTGAACGAGGTGAGCTGGTTCGCGTGTTGCCTCAGTGGTATCAGGAAGCGAATATCTGGGCTGTATATACCCGGCGTTCATCAAGTTCTGATCGTATCAAAATCTGCATCGATTTCCTCACGGAGCATCTTGCACAATGCTTGCCAGGCGGTAAAGCACCGGGCGTACTGTGATCAGTCGGCGCCAACTGTCGTGGCGCCAGATGCTCTGACTTACGTTTACTGTTAGGTGTTCTTTTTGCCAGCACCCAGTAGCTTTTAGGGCGTTGCGTTGGTGGCGCGGTTTTGTTTCCGCTATCGTGGCGAAGTTATCTTTTATCCCACCACGCGGCCCAACCTCCACATAGATACCTCCATTATTACCGGATTTCTCACCTGGTTTTAACGTCATATTTTATCTCCTGATTTTTGGGTGACGATTATCGGAGGTTGAGAATTCTATTGGTATCGGCTGGATGGCATTGTAAGTATCACACACTCACTCCATAACAATCAGATTGATTGAGCGACTACTTTAGCTCAATAGATATGTGTTCATCTTAAGCGTATTATCGCAGGTTGGTAATTAAAATTCTTTAAAAAACAATACCATCCATCAATTCAATATGCTGATTTTTCGAGGTTTTCTCAAATTTAGTTATGCTTATGTAATGCTACCTAACTGACTAAAAGTAATGCTCTTTTCACACAAAAGCCTTAACAGAGGAAACGCAATATTACGTGACTTAATGCCTCTGCTCATTCTCATTAGTTATACCAATGTAATGTTTTCTCACAGCAAAAGAGAAGTAGCTACCTGTGCAGCATTATAGGCGGAAAATCCATTGGGGGTATTACCAAAGATGAAATAGAAAATTAATATTATTAATTAAATGAATATGAAATAGGTATTGTTCCTGTTATCGTTACAACCTTTTCTGTCATAACAATCTTCTCATTTTCTTTCTCGCATACTTGCTGAGACATGATATAAATGTCTATGAGGACGTCAGCTCGGAAAGCATTCGTTCTGCATGGTATGCCTTTCGCTATTCTCAGGGGCGTGAAATGAAAGTTTTCTTTGATGGAGTCTATATAAGCATATGAAATTGATAATAATTCTCCTTCTCGCGCTATTCCCGTTATGTTCATCTGCCAGCAATCATTATGCCCTTGTTTTTGAAAATAACACGATACTGCTTGTTTTAAATCTTAAATTTTCCCCCTGTGATTTAAACTGCGCAAATATTCAGTATCAGCTTTTCAATAAAGAGACGGAGTCTGTTATTTCAGGGGTTGCTAAGCCTGTGACAACGGGCATCGAAAATAATTTTCGTGGTTATATGATGCGTAATAATAATACGTCCTACACATTAATTGAATCAGATAATAAAAACGTATGGGATATGTCTGTTGAGGAGAAGGGAACTCAACAGAACAAAGATACCGTGCAAAAAGTAAAATATCAGCTTAATGCTATTTTTGACAATGGTACATGCTGAGTCTGGCTTGCCTCAGGGATACGATCGTATCCCTGAATATTTCCCATCAAAACTCAGGAATAAAATTACTCTTACTAATATATTTTTCCAGTATGGCGGTATATTGTCGCCAGTTCCCGGAATCATTGATTACTGCATAATTTATCGATGCTCCCGGCGTTGGCGAGCGTGTTAGCGGCACATCAAGTGCTGTTTTCGGCGCAACCATGATATCGCCGATACTTTTCTTGTTATCCATCGTTAACGTTAAACTCATATACCACGAGGTGGGGTTAACTATCCGTATAGTATTCTCTTTAGCAATAAAGCGTAATTTTTTCTCCTCCGCTTCCGTGGGCGCTTTTAGCCCAGTCGGGCGAATTAAAATTTTTAGCCTCAAACGAAGCGGTAACACCAGTTTTCGCGGGTGGTTTTTAATGTCCTGGGTGACTGGCGGTATCTGATAAATGTTTAGCCAGAAGAGACTCTCCCGGTCCGTTGCCAGCTGCTGGCGGGAACTCAGGAGCAGGCGAAGCGTTCTCAGTTCTCCTGGCTGCATTTTAAATACCGGCGGCAGCGCCACCAGCGGCGTTTTGCTGTTATCCGGAGAGGCGTCAATGTTTCCGGCGTCGGTCCATACCTGTAACAGCATCGGCGTTGTATTATCGTTGGATAATGTCAACGATTGAGCGACCTCATCTGAAGCAAAAATAATTCGGGTTCTGTCAATATTAACGGCAGCTTGTGCCGGGCCATACCATCCCGTCAACCCAAGTAGCGTTAATATGACTTTACTGAAAACTAACCACTGCCTGTAATTGCGCATTCACGCTTCCTGCCGTTACTGTTTGTCCGCCGATCGCCTCAAGCGAGGCAGTAAAATCACCGCTGTAGGTTTCTACTGAACCGGATGATACCCGTGTGGTTAAATCTTTATAGCCATACCAGCCTCGGGCGTTGCCGGTGCCTGTCTTGATCCGATCGGGTAACAGGTTAATTGGCGTACCGGCATCGTTATAGATGCGGATACCCACTCCGGAAGCTACGCCAGGTTCGCCATAATGGGTGTCCAGTAGCCACGACAGACCGCCTGCGGATGTGGTTAGCCCCAGGCGACGCGCCGCCGCCACGGCGGTGGGTTGATTAACGACAAACCCCATTGCGACATTAGCGGCGCTGGTGGACGGGAGGGCACTGGACACTGCGCCGGACTCACATTCCAGGCTGACGTGGAAAGGCGCCTGGCTATTGCCTCCGGCGGCTAATATGCCGACGGCGACAGGGGGAATTTTCACGATCGCAGGATAATCTGTGATTTTACATAACGCGCCGCGAACATAGGTGACGCTATTATATGTACTCCATGCCCCGGGCCAATAGCTGGGCCAGCCATAATAATCGCTGGCATGATCCAGTCCCGCTTTGATCCGCTCGGTAATCAAGCCTGGGCCTTTAAACGCGATATAACCCCGAGGCTGCGTCCAGGTATCTCGGTCCATTGGATTCTGGTAGGCAAAATATTTTCTTGAGTCAATTTTAAACATCTCATATAGCACGTTGCTAAACGCGCTGGCAGGAATATAAATATATTTGTCATCCTGAAACCAACTGTCTGCGGTAAGTTGGCGTTCTTTCCAGAAACGGCTGTAATATTCGCCGGTACTGAGGTTTGTCATACGGACAGCAACATTACGCTCCACATCATAATAGGCGCCTTCTACTTCGGGAGTAAAAAATGCCCCCGCAAAAGCGCTATCGCCATTTGTCGAATACATCTCATAGAGCTTCCCGGCATCGGCGGTATCGCAGCGGTAAAGTACCTGTTTACTGGAATAGGGCGTTTCGGTGGCGGCCGTCAGGAAGTTACCGATCCCACTGGCCAATAGTGTGCCGGAGGGTTGAAATGTTTCACTATTACTGATGCTAATCACCGTTGGCAAACCGATATTACCGGTATTTGTGTCAGTTGCGCCGATCCAGTTTTGCGCCGTGTAGCCCGCTTTTATCGCCGCGTCAGAGAGCGCGCTCTTATCGGTGACTTTGATACATGACGACCATGTTCCGGCGCTGACAAACAGACTGGTGATAAACAAGAGCGTTCGGAAATTAAAAAGCATTGTGCTATTCCTTCTCGCAGATTTTGTTCAGATAGAGAAACGGTTCTTTGGTGTGAAGATCGAGTTGGTAGGCAACCCGGCAACGCTGGTTTGCCCCTGTTCCCCAGCGCACCAGTAGAGAACCCGACGGATGGGCGATACGGGCATAAATCTGCCCACTCTGGCCGACCATGCCGATGTTTGTGCCTTCACCGTTGAAAACATCAGCGCCCATTGGCGGTATGCCGCCATCCGGCATCTTCACGGAGATCAGCACCGCTTTGCCGCTGATAGTGGCGAAATTGACACGCGCGATGGCGCCGGCATAGGGCACAATCTGCTGACTTCCTCCCGTCAGTTCGGCATCGCTGCGCATCTTACGGGTATCGAGCGTAACGTTATTGACGCGGTAAGGAGATAACGAAGGCAGAATGGCGTAACCAAAGTGATCAACCACAGCGCCCTGGCCATTTTGTACGATCGCGCCCTGCGCGCCATCGGCATGAATAAGCGCAAAGGTATCGCTGGTATAGGGTCCAGCCGTCAGACCGCCAGGGTGGAGTACCAGGGTGCCGGACGCGCCCAGTCCTTCCTGACGATAGTTATCACCCTGGTCATAGTTGGCGCGAAGTGCGCCAAACCGGGTGTTTTGTTGTAGATTACCGCCAAACGTCGTTGGCGCGCTGCTATCGCTATTACTATTGCGATAACGCTCGTAGCTGCCATAAACCGACCATGACAGGTCGCTGTTTTCACCGCTACTGCCGGTCATGGATACGGTTGAGGAACGGCTTTGACTGGACTGGTTATAATTCATGGCGACAGACGTTCTGTTTTCGCCCCAATCCAGCGGTATAGAGACATTAAACGACATTGTGGTTTCGGTATATTTTTGTCGGCTACTCACGTCCAGTGGTTCGTTAACGCCGTGATAAAAGCGATCGTAATCCCAGGTGGTGCGCTGTCGTGCGATATTCACCCCGTAGCTTATATTCCGCCACTGGTTGCTATACCCCATTTGTAGCTGTGTTATACGCGATTGGTTATTGTAGTAGTCTGCGGTGCTGGCGCTGAGGTTAAGCGTGCCAAGCCGTCCTAACGGCTGGCTTACCGTCGCGGACAGGCGATTGCGCTGATGCAGCGTGTCGGAGTAGTAATCAATCCCCGTTTTTGCTTCCCGGCGTACGCCGAGCACGTCCTGAAGATCGCGAAAGCCGTTGGTTGAATAACGATAAGCCGCCAGCACCAGGTTAGTGCCGGTGGTAAACGTTTTGCTGTAACTGAGTTCCGCGCGCCAGCCTTGCTGGCGATCGTTATGCTCTGCGCGCGCATTCGACCAGGTGGCGTTAAGGCCGAACGCGCCCATACCGGTGGCCCAGACGCCGCCCGCCAGCCATGCCTGGTAACGCTGCGCAATTCGTGAACCGAGGTTGAGGGTAATGGTGTTATTAACGCCGTGCTGGAACGTTCTCTCAAAGAAACGATTTTCAATATCGTAGTACTGACGGACCCTGCCGAAGGCCAGCGAATAGTGCCAGTTACCGGGACGTACCGAATCCGGCACGGAAGAATAAGGCACGGTGAAACGTGAGGTTTTACCGCTGGCCTCGATAACCTCTACCTCCAGATCGCCTTGATAACGGGTGTTGTACAGATCGTCAATATAAAATGGGCCCGGCGGAACGTTGGTTTCATAAATCACTTTCCCCAGTTGTTTTACTACCACGTGCGCGCTACTGGCCGCTACGCCCCGAACTTCCGGCGCATAACCGCGTTTGCCCTGCGGGCGCATCCGCTCGTCGGTGACTAGTTTAGCTCCGTTAAAAGACAGACTGCCGAATAAGCTGGAGTCCGTATAGCTATCGCCCAGCGACAGAATACTGTTAATAGACGCGACAGGTCTTTGCACCCAGGTTCGAACGCTATTATAGCGCCAGGCGCTTCCGCTCTGGTTGCTATTGGCATAGCGCAGATTACTTTGATGACGGACCTGCCAAAGTCCGAGGTTAACGCCCATGTTTAAACCGCTCCATAAGTATTGGTAGCGATAATGGCTGTCGGTATTTTCGGTGCGGGTCCAGTTTGTGTTATGGCGTAAAAACAGCGCCAGCGCGCCGCTATCCCACTCTGAAGGGGAGATATAACCGCGCGGTTTGTGCGTAAGTTCGGTCATTGGAATCGTCAGCAACAGGCGAAGCGTGGCGCTATCAAATTGCCAACCGGCATGAGGTACCCACTCCCTGAGCGGGCGACACTCGGTCGCAGCGTCGGTCGCGGGAAGTGATTTTATCTGTGCCGCTTTCATCACCGATAAGGGCAGGCAGGGTTCCGTCTGTTGACCCTCTTTTACAGCATCAAATCGAATATTAGTGCTCGCTGTTACCAGCGTGCCATTAACGTAAACGTCGGCAAGATAGTCTCCGGAAGGCGTTTGCCGTTCATTAAAACGGGCAATATTTTGTCCGTAAGTGGCCCCCTGAAGTAGCGCAGGATCAAAATAATACTCTTCACCCTGCGCGGAGCCTGAGCAAACTATGGCGATCAATAGCGCAAGGCTTTTGCGGTTCAAATTAATGGTGGGGGACATCGTAGCTCTCGCTTATCCTTGCGCCCAGGTCGTTAACTAAAGTAACGGTGACTGTACCGGAGAAGGATTTGAGTGACCGTTTGCCCGGCAGCCACCAGGTTTGACTGGAGAAAGGGGCAATCATGTCAGCATCCAGGTTATACGAAGCGCCGTTCACTTTTACATTCAGGTTACTTAAAGAGGCAAACCAGGGCTGCGGATTAACAATAACAATACCGCTTTTTCCGGAACCCTTATTTACCGTTTTAATCTGTAGTTTTTTCGCCAGATTATCAGGTTTACCTAGCCCGTCAGGACGATAGAAAAGTTTTATTCTTGAGCGCAGCATCACCAACATTTTATTTTGCCCGCTGTCGCTGCCAATATTCGTTGGTGGTACCTGTAATACGTTAAACCAGAATACTGACTCACGATCCTGCGGCAATTTTTTCGTGTTGTTATAAATTACGCGTACAACCTGGCCTGCTTTGGGTTGAATACGAAATACCGGCGGCGTGGCAATGAATGGCATCGCGCTGCTATTTTCCGGGCTGGTATTCATATCGCCATCGTCAAACCAGGTTTGTACGATATAAGGTATTGCATCATTATTTTTTAACTGCACATCTACGGAGGAGGCTGTTGATGGGTAAATTATTCGGCTACCCAAAATAGTAACGCTCGCCCACGATGCTGTGGCGGGTAGGGCCAGCAATAGAAAAACTATTAAGTAATATAATGCGGAATGTCGGGTATCCATTTTCATCTCAACAACTCCCTGGCGATTGAAAAAGGTCTGGCGTTTCAACGCCAGACCGTAGCGACAATTATTTATACGAAACGGCGTATTGTAGGGTGGCAGCGACTGTCCCTGCCTCTGCTTTCCCGGTAGAGTAATACCGCGCGGTATAAGTCGCGCTCGCTTCAGAAGCATTTGGTTCCAGCTGTAGGTCGCCGTCGCCAGTAAAGCCGCCGGTCAGATTGATTGGCTCCCCTGAAGTGTCGAGTAATTGGACTTCAACATTTTTCGCGCTGCCAGTATTACCCAGGTTACCGTTACTGGTGACCTGATTACCGACAAAGACAGTGGAAATTTTTGTTGTTTTGTCCTTAGAGCCGGTACACCCGGACAGCCCAATATCAAACGTTATTGGCCCCGCGGTTTTCCCTTGTTCTGATAAATCTTTAGTACTTACTGTTGGCAATAACACGAGAGGTTTAGCCTGATTACCATTAATCACGACAGAGCACGTTTCATCAGAGACTTCCCCTTGAAAGGTGATGGTATTATCAGAAACAGCCATCGCGCTGCTGGAGACAAGAAGTGAGCCTGTGATCATTGCTAAATACTTTTTCATAGACATATGATAATGTTCCTGTATTAATCTTTACTTTTTCAGGACGAGTGCAATTCGCCCGAATGTTTCGTGCTTATGGAGGAGTGGTAAAAATAACGATCATTAACTCTATTTTTGGATGTGAGCTATACCCTCCTGACTATTGATAATGCGATATAAAACAAACAGACTTATTTCTCTTATCATGAAATAGAGCGATAAGCGCTTTCGTCCATACATCTCATTAGTACAACTGATAGTGTTATCATTTGATTGAGTGTAATCCGATAACAATTCTCTCCGCGTCTGAATAGATAGACTATGTTGCAATACAAACCTGCACATTTTTGCTATGTAAAATCCGCATCAGTTAAACCTCCCGATGGATAATACGATGGTGAGATTAAGGTAAATTTTCTGAAATGTGCTTCTGAAACAGTATAATTAGTCTTACTTTTTTCTTACTTTTGGCCTTTCAGAAGTTTCCTGAGTTTGCGTTAAGGTAAAGAAAAGTGTTCAGATTTACCTATAACTGTTTGATTTGTAATGTGCAGGTAATACTTGTGTCAATTATTGTTTACTATAAGCGAGAGTTATAAGTTAAACTCAGGTTAATTAGGGGGCTGAATTCTTTTTTGAGCATGATAATATGTCGTCTGAATGATGGATGCAGTTACCTTTAGGATTGTCATGAATGAAAGCATATTTTTACTTGATAAGCGTGTTGTATTTGATAGTACGAAGATGACCTTATCGCATGGTAATGAGATAATCAGAATATCAGAAGCTGAGACCCATCTGCTTCTTGCTTTTTGGCATGGTCTTTACAAAAAAGAAGATATTATTCATTTTGTTTGGGAAAATCGTGGAGGCTGCGTCTCAGAATCAAGTTACTATAAACTCATTAATCAAATGAGAAATGATTTTAGTAGCATCGGTCTACAGTCATCTGACATCGTAACTCGTCCTCGGGTGGGGGTGTCGCTGTCTGTTGCCATTGAACCTATAAAAAAAATCACCTCCCTAAAGGTGAGTGATGAAAACGTTAAAGGCACCCCGACTCGGGAGAACATATTTTACAAAATTAAACGTCACAGCGTATTTGTGGTATTAACAGGAGCCATTCTTCTGGCATTGCTCTATGGTGTATTTACTATATATAAAGCGCCTGTTCGTAACAGCCCTGATAGTTTTTTTACATATCTTGGCGAATATAACGATTATGCAATCTATAAAACAAAAGAGGATAAGGTCACATTAAGTGAAGTAGTTTTTGCTTTTAACTCTCTAAAAATTAAAATTTACCGGCAAAATGGACGCCATCTTTATTATATCAGGGAGCCAAATATGAATATTTTTCTGCAATGCTTAAATCCTGTTGAAATGGCGGTGCCAAAATGTATTACAGTAAAAGAACGTTACTGATTATATTTGTAATATTTATCGCCATTGCCGCAATCGGATCGATAATAGCGCTTGAGTGGGTAAATCGTGACTCTTATAGAACCAATAATCTTATATGCACGACAAAATCAGAAGCGTATATTGAACCACGAAAATTGTACATGGATGGTGGACTTGTGCTGGATCTTAAATCCGGCAGGATTACCCTACACTACGATGTTACTACCGATACGAAAGAGAAGCGGCTTTTTTTTCGTGATATCTGCATCAGCAAACTGCGCAGAACGGGTATGAAAACATTTACTTTTAAAGTCAATTCAGTTAAGACTTTTGAGTCTGATACTGCTGGCGATTTGTTTTCCTGGTTGAGGTTGTTACAACCTGGTACGATTAATGAGTTAAAGATGGTCAATATTGGGAAAAATACCTACATGTTTTCGCTTAATCGGCATTTGTATAATGTGTGTACCACCAGTAGTAACGTTGAGTTGTAGCCAATAATCCCTGTATTGATGGGAATTCGTTCCGTGATGGTTATGCCTCATCAGGCAGCGAACCTGGTATCAGGCTAACATATTGAATTTAGATATCTGCTATCGCTTATTTTAACGATAGTATCCTGCACCTGTTGGGTATTGATATTTTCTTGTCTATTTTCGGCACAGGGAGTGCCATCTTGCTATCATTAAGAACGTATAACCTATCTCTTAATATTGCTTTTCTATATTAATGTTACTTTAGTTATCCTATAAAAGCGTACAGTGGCAAAAGGAAGGCCGGTAAGAGGGCAATGATTTGAAAGTAAGAAAGCTATTTCTGATGTTGTTTATTGCCGTTCCACTGATCGTAATGATATTGGTGGGGTTACTCGCGGGTATCTTCCAGCTAAAACGAGATATCGCCGTCAGCGCCAATACGCTGCTGCGGTTTAGCGCGGATATATCTGCCGCCTCCTGGCAAGTCGCCGGAAAAGCCGCCAGACTGGCTGAGAGTTCCTGCACTGACACGCTGAAAGAACTGTCCAGAACGCGGGCCTTCACTCCTTATGTCCGTGACATTGGGTTTCTGGAAAATGGCGATATCACTTGCTCCTTTGTCACAGGAACCGAACGCTATCATTTTTCCCGGCTGGCAGGGCTTTCTTTACCTGCTTCTTATCCGGAACGGTGGTTGCGATCTATCGGTAGTATGGCCGAAGGACCCGATCGCCTTGTTGTGGTTTATGTGAAAAAAGTAGCAGCGAATAAAGCGGCTTTCGTCATTGTGGATTCGCAGTATGTTCAGGAGCTCATAGAGATATTGGCAGCAGAGAGAGCATCAGCCTTTAGCCTGACATTCGGCGCAGGGGAGGCGATTACCAGCGCTGCGACGTTGCGCGGTAAGGCGTTTTTAACGCAGCGGTTCACCTCAACCGATCACACTATCCAGCTGATGGTGCGAACCCCCTTCTCAACGTTATCGGCATACTGGTTACAAAACCTTTTTATTTTTGTTCCGCTGTCATTGTGTCTTTCTGTAGGGATGATGTTGTTTTACAGGCGCTGGTATTTAAAACGCTTATCTCTGGCCCGGGAGATTGCCAGGGGGATAACGCACAATGAGTTTACGGTACATTATCAACCTGTTTTTAACGTTAAACACGGTAGTTGCGGCGGCGTAGAGGCGCTAATGCGCTGGCCGCAACCGGATGGTCGTTTTATAACCCCGGATATTTTTATTACCGCCGCAGAAAATGAAGGCATGATTATTCCACTCTCTCGTCATCTGTTCGAACTGATTGCTCATGACGTAATAAACTGGACTGTACCGGATGATTTCTATATCAGCGTAAATATATCGCCTGCGCATCTTATGGATGACGGTTTTATACAAGATATAGAGGCGCTCAGGACTCGTTTGGGAACGATAACGCTTATGTTGGAGCTCACCGAGCGTAGCCTGATTGTAGAACCTTCACAGGTCGCGGAAAAACTTTCAACGCTCCGTGAAAAAGGCGTGTTAATAGCGATTGATGATTTTGGGACCGGCTATTGCTCACTCTCCTATCTCCAACAATTACCTGTAGACTCTCTTAAAATAGACAGAACGTTTATCGATACCATTGATACCAGCAGCGATGATGTTCCTGTCCTGGATACTATCATTACGCTGAGTCAGCGACTGGGACTCAATGTGGTTGCCGAAGGGGTCAGTACCCAGCACCAATTGCGTTACATCTTAAGCCACGGGGTAGGATTCGTTCAGGGATTTCTTTATGCCAGGCCGATGGGGACTAATGACTTTATGAGTTGGCTTGGCAAGTCAGCCCAGCGGCAAAATGGTTTGCTCAAGGGGGAAAGCGGATCCGCGAGCGATCTGGTGGCTGAATAATGCAGGAACTCGCTACGGAAAAAAATTCAATAGCACGATATATCCTGGTAATATGTTTATGCCGTGAAGAAACGTGATAGCACTGGGGCGGATATTTTTATGAGTCAGAACAATTATCTGATTGACAAAAGGGTTATTCTTGATTGTGAACGAATGACGCTTTCCTGCGCCGGAGAGTCGATAACGATATCTGAATCGGAACGCAGTTTGCTTATCGCTTTTTATGAAGGCCTTTTTAAAAAAGATGATTTAATTAACTATGTCTGGGGGCGCAAAGGTGTCGTGGTCTCTGATGCCAGTTATTATAAACTGATTAACCAGCTACGAGGATCATTTGATAAAATTGGTCTTAAGGGGGCGTCTGTTGTGACTCGCCCTCGCGTGGGTGTTTTACTCTCAGTTTCCATTGAACCGTTGAGTGATGAGGCGCAAAATACGCCGTTGCCTGCTGTTGCTGAAACAGAATTATCGAAGGTTGAAGTGCGGCGCGATGACACTATTATCCCCCCAATACCGGGCGCTGTGAATAAAAAAGATTGGCTCTACTTTTGCCTGGCCGCGCTTCTGATGTTTTTTATGATGTATAAAGTTAAGGGTGAAAATATTGATTACTTTACCCTCCAGGGTTCGTATGATGGATACACTTTTTATAGTGTCGGGCATGATAAAACCCATCTGACGGATATCGTTGAAGCGTACTCTGAGATGAGTAATGAAATACATAAACAAAACGGAAAAATCATTTATTACATTCGCGTTCCTAATACAAATATTTTTGTCCAGTGTCTTAACCAACTTGATATAGCGGAGCCGAAATGCATTTCCATAAAAGAACGTTATTAAGCGTGGCGACGTTTGGTATGTTGGCTGTTTCAGTCGTACTGATGGTAGTTTGGGTACGAAACAGTAACCATAGTTCTATTAATACTAATGAATTTTTATGTACGACAAGAACGGTAACGACGATACAGCCTAAAGATATCCATGCCGATGGCAGTCTTGTTCTTGATTTTAAGATGAAGAGAATTACGCTTCAATATGAAATAAAAACAAAAGATAACGGTGTAAAAATATTATACCGGGACGTATATATGAAAAATTTACATCGAACAGCGCCTGGTGTTTATACGTTCGAAGTATCCCAGGTAAAAGTCTTTGCCACGGACACGGCTGGCGATCTGTTATCATATTTACGGGTTCTGCATCCGGAAGCGGCTAATGAGATTCGAATATCTAAAGTGGGTGAGAAAACCTTTTTTTATTCTCTTAATCGGCAGCTTTATAACGTTTGTACCGCGCAGTAGATCTGAATGTTGTCTGAATGCGTCAGAAAGCGAGTTGCGAAATTGCCCTCCGCAAGGGTAAAGGTTAACTCGAACACCAGTTAAAGAGCGTTAAAAACAATGAGTTATGAATTTTTTACTCTTCATGGAGGTAACTGATACTCGCTGATAACCTCTCGCAGTCCGCCTGACGGATGCGATGCCAGGATCGGGTCTGAAGCAACCATGAATCCGCCATTAATAAAAAAGTAAGAACTCTGTAAGACTGATTTCATATCCATTATCGAATATATCAGGTTATATTACCTCCGCAGTTGGCATGACTGGTAATAAGCGCATTAGGTGCTCTTAATCTAAATGCTATTTGTGTGCCATAAGTTCCGGTACCGCCTTAATTATATATCAAAAATGGAGTGGTTTTAATGAAAAGACGGTCTTCGTTCCTTGTTTTTTTAGGTTTATTATTAGCGTCACCTTTAGCTTTGGCTAACGATCAGCACACCGTATCGTTTGGTTATGCACAAACTCATCTCAGTTCATTGAAAAATAGCGATAGCAAAGATCTGCGAGGCTTTAATTTTAAATATCGTTACGAGTTCAATGAGACCTGGGGGATGTTAGGCTCATTCACTGCGACGCGCAATGAAATGGAGAACTACACCTGGAAAGAGGGGAAATTGCATAAAAATGGTTCCGATTCTGTAGACTATGGTTCTTTGATGTTTGGACCAACATATCGTTTTAATGACTATGTGAGCCTGTACGGCAATGCGGGTATAGCGACGATGAAATTTAATAAACACTCAAAAGAAGACTCCTTTGCCTACGGCGCTGGCGTAATATTTAATCCAGTTAAGAGTATATCTATCGATGCATCATGGGAAGCCAGTCGTTTCTTCGCTGTGGATACCAATACATTTGGTGTCAGCGTAGGTTATCGCTTCTGACATTAAAATTATAAGCGTTACGTTTATGGCAAGGAATTAAAAATAATATGGCGCTGCTACAGAATAGGGATGGTTATGAGCGCTCAGGTAATCTTAAGAGGAAGATAAAACACTCACCGTAGCGTTATTCTATTGATGAAATTATGATAAATTCACTATCGGAACAACTTCCGTTAAAAACGATAGGTATAGTTTTAACGGATGATTATTATACTTATTTAGGCATCGCTTCACTCTTTGAGGATGGGAAGTGCTTTATGTTCCCACTCAATGGAGAATATAATTCGTGTCAGATATCAGCTAGCGAAGATATCATAATTATTATTGATGGACGAGTTTTGATTCAGGGGGTCTGGAAAGGTTTTAAGGCGCTCATGCAGCATTATCCACATGCTCGTCGAATCTGGCTCACGCGCAGAGATATTGGAAAACTTTATCCACATGGCTGCGATAGAGATCCTGATATCGATCCCGATTTGGCAAAGCCTGTTTTTATTGAGCATTTCATTAAATACGCTTGTGCAAACGATGTAGCGGTCGGTGAAATTGCGCCGTTGACAAAAAAGGAGGAGGAGTTGTTATGGCACTTTTTATATAAAAAGTCGATGAGTCAGATCGCCAGTAGCTATGGCATTAGTCGTAAGACTTTGTACATTCATAGATTGCGTATCTGTCGTAAATATGGCTTCAAGCGCTTTTTCCATTTGCTATTTATTTACCAAAGAAGTCGCCATATCTTCGCATCTAAAATTTGCCGTGTAGACAAAAACGCCGATCAGGCTTGAAGTAAACAAGATGAAAAAGTTAACGATGAGAGAGTGTGAAAGCATCAATCCTACTTTGCTGCTTGCCATTAAGATACTTATCTCGGCGCTTGACGAAAAAACAAAAATAAGGCTCAGAGAGCATATTGAAAAAACTGAACAAGAAATAACCTCAAGCATACATGATAGCATCATGACAGAGACTTTTCTTCAGCAAATGAAAGACATTCGTTACATCTTAAATATAGTTCCTTGACGGCGTTCAGAAGCAAGAACGCGTTATTATTTAATGATTAATAGACCAGGTATTAGTATGAAAAAGATCTTAGTATGTTTCGTCGGCTTGGCTTTAACCGCATGTAGCGCTAATTCGTTGAATTATGGCGCTGAACAGGTACGGGTGATGACCAGCGAGCCAGGTAAGGAATGCAGCTACTTAGGAGATATCACGGGCAGCCAGGGGAATTTCTTTACCGGTGGCTGGACTTCCAACAGTAACCTGGAAACGGGTGCCCGTAACGATCTGAAAAACAAAGCTTATAAAATGGGCGGCAATACGGTAGTCCTGTTAACCCAGCGTGCAGGCCAGACAGGAAGTTCATGGCACGGTTCGGGCTCAAGCAAACAAACGAATGTCACGTTAAGCGGGAACGTTTATCGTTGCCCTCGTTAACCTTATTTTGCAGGCAATATATGCCTGTTTAGCGCGCGCGCCGCACTGGCGACGCGGGCGCTATTTGGGCTAACCTTGCTTTTTCTCGCTGTATTCCCGCCAACCGCCGCCTAATGCTTTATACAGATTAATGATATTCAGCTGTTGCATGAGCCGTGTGCGTACCAGGCGCTGTTGCGCGCCATAAAGCATACGATGGGTATCAAGCAGCGTAAGGTAGTCATCGACGCCTTCCTGAAAACGGAGTCCGGCCAGCTCATAGGCGATTTGACTGGCTTCAACCGCGCGTTGTTCTGATTGCACCTGGTCATTCAGCGTACGCTGTCCCGCCAGACCATCCGCCACGTCGCGAAAGGCTTGCTGAATAACGTTTTCATACCTGGCGATTTCAATCTGTTTTTGGACATGCGCCCTATCCAGGTCAGCGCGTAATGCGCCGCCGTGAAAGAGAGGCAAGGTGATTTGCGGTAGAAAACGCCAGCTTCCCGATCCCGGTTCAAAGAGTCCGCTAAGAGACGCGCTGGCCGTTCCCGCCGTGCCTGTCAGGCTGATGGTCGGGAAGAAGGCGGCGCGCGCTGCGCCTATTCGGGCGTTTGCGCCGCGCAGCCTGTACTCGGCGGCGCGAATATCCGGGCGGCGTACCAGCAGATCTGACGGTAATCCGCCTGGCAGTGTGGTCGGGATCGCGCCTTCCGTAAGCGTGACCGCCTCGTTTAGTCGACGCGACAGTTCAGGCGTGAGCGGCTGGCCCAACAGCAATTCCAGCGCGTTACGATCCCGCGCCAACTGTCGCGTATACGCCGCGCGATTGATTTCCGCAGAACGCAGCGCGATCTCCGCCATACGCAGATCGAGCTGTGTGGCGTTGCCTGTCCGGGCAAGCTGGGTTGTCAATGTGTATGAACTTTTTTGCGCGGCCAGCGTATCTTCGGTTAAGCGCAGCAGCTCCCGGTCAGCCCGTAGCGTCAGCCAGGCGCTGGCGACTTCGGAAACCAGGCTCATTCGCGCCGCAATGTACGTCTCATCAAGCGCCATATAGGCGGCTAATGCCTGGTCGCTAAGGCTTCGCACTCGCCCCCAGAGATCCAGTTCCCAGGCCGTCGTCGCCCCAGCCATCTCGTAGCGTCGGTTAATCTCAGACTCGTCTGTGACGCTGAGATCGGCGGGAGTGCGACCGGCGTCCATGGCGGTGGCGATGCCGAGCGTCGGCAGCATCTCCGCGCGCTGAATACGGTATAACGCCCGGGCGGCTTCAACATTGAGCCCTGCCTTGCGTAAATCCCGATTATTGCGTAACGCGATCGCGATCAGTTCCTGTAGAAGCGGATCGTGGAAGAAATCACGCCAGCCAATGTCAGCGGCATCCGGCGCGCCAGAAACGGTTGACGTTGCGTAGGGATAGACCATCGCAGTCGGCGATGCGGGGCGTTCGTGCTTCGGCGCCATCGTACAGCCAGCAAGCGTGGTGACGAAAGCAAGCGTCGCCAGCGTGGCGGTCTGCCGATAGCCTGTAAAAGTGATCTTCATTATGCCATTCCCATCATTATGCTTGCTGATCATGCGAATCAACGCGGTTCTCACGCTTTAATGCCATCCTGCGAACCACCACGTAAAATACAGGCGTCAATAACAGGCCGAAGAGCGTGACGCCCAACATTCCGGCAAACACGGCGATGCCCATCGCATGTCGCATTTCCGCGCCGGCACCCGTCGCGAGTACCAGCGGTACTACGCCTGCGATAAAGGCGAATGAGGTCATCAGGATAGGACGTAGACGCAGGCGTGACGCTTCCAGCACGGCGGGCAGCGGGTCTGCGCCGTCGTGTTCTTTGGCGCGGGCAAACTCGACAATCAAAATGGCGTTCTTGGCCGCCAGGCCGACCAGCACCACGAAACCAATCTGCGTAAAGATATTGTTATCTCCGCCAGATACCCACACGCCGACAATGGCTGAGAGCAATGACATAGGCGCAATAAGCAGGACGGCGAAGGGCAGCGACCAACTGTTGTACTGCGCCGCCAGGATCAGGAAGGCCAGCAGCACCGCCAGCGCAAAGATAGCAAGCGCGGAGTTGCCGGCCTGTTTTTCCTGATAAACCAGATCGGTCCATTCGAAGACCATCCCTTCCGGCAACGTTTCACGCACGATCTTTTCAATCGCGTCCGTCGCCTGTCCGGAGGAGAAGCCCGGAGCCGGTCCACCGCTAATATCTACCGAGGGGAAGCCGTTGTAATGGATGATTCTGTCCGGCCCCGACTGGCGCATAATCGTGACGAAAGCGCTAAGCGGGATCATCTCGCCCTTCGCATTGCGGACTTTAAGCAGGCCGATATCCTCTTGTTGCATACGGAATGGCGCATCGGCCTGCGCCATCACCCGCCAGGTACGGCCAAATCGGTTGAAATCGTTGACGTAAAGCGAGCCGAGGTTAATTTGCAACGTTTCAAAGATGTCGGTGAGCGATACCCCCATTGATTTCGCCTTTACCCGGTCGATATCCACCTGTAATTGCGGGGCGTTTGTCTGGAAACTGGCCAGCATATTGGCCAGTTCGGGCGTCTGCATCGCCTTAGACATAATCTCGCTTTGCACCTTTGTCATCGCTTCAAATCCCAGTTCCGCACGATCTTCAATCTGCAATTTAAAGCCGCCCGTCGCGCCAAGCCCTGGAACCGGCGGCGGCGGGAAGATGCCAATAAACCCGTCGGGAATGTGGCTAAATTTGTGCATTAGCTTTCCGGCGATAGCGTTAGCGGAAAGCGAAGGATCTTCACGCTCGTCAAAGGGTTTCAGCATGGCGAACATCAGCGCCGAATTTGGCACATTTACCGGGCCGTTAACCGACAGGCCGGGGAAGACGACGACGCTTTCAACGCCGGGTTCCGCCAGCGCGATAGCGGACATCTGTTTCACGATCGCCTCTGTGCGATCCAACGATGCGCCGCTTGGGAGCTGGGCGATGCCGACGAGATAGTATTTATCCTGCGCAGGCACAAACCCGTTCGGCACCTGATGGAAGCCAAGCCAGGTCAGCCCCACAAAGCCAGCATAGAGCACCATCACAATGACGCTGCCGCGCACGGCCCGACGGACGGCGCTAACATAGCGGTTCGACGCGCTGTCGAAGAAACGGTTAAAGCGATGGAAAAAACCGCCAGTGACCGTGCCCATCAACCGCGTTAGCCAGTCAGCCTTCGCAGTATCGTGGTGCGGTCTTAGCAAAATGGCGGCCAGCGCAGGGGAGAGCGTCAGCGAGTTAATGGCCGAAAGGATGGTCGAAATAGCGATGGTCAACGCGAACTGGCGATAAAACTCACCCTGCAGGCCCGCCAGGAATGCGGAAGGGATAAAGACCGCCGTCAGCACCGAGGTAATAGAAAGAATGGGACCAGTGACTTCATCCATGGCCTTCTTTGCCGCCTCTCCGGGACTTTTGCCCTGCGAGATATGCCGTTCCACGTTTTCGACCACAACGATGGCGTCATCGACAACGATACCTATCGACAAGACCAAACCAAACAGCGAAAGCGTATTCAGCGAAAAGCCAAACAGGTGCATCAAGGCAAAGGTGCCGACCAGCGAAACGGGAACCGCCACCAGAGGAATAATGGACGCCCGCCAGGTTTGCAGGAACAGCACCACGACAAGGACGACCAGCACGAGGGCTTCCAGCAACGTAATCGCCACCGATTGTAGCGATGCGCGCACGAAGACCGTAGGATCATAGGCAATCCGGTATTCGATATCCTGCGGGAAGTTTTGCTGCAACTCATCCATTTTGCCGCGAATCGCGTTAGAAACGTCAATCGCATTGGCGCCCGGACTTTGAATAATCTGTAACGCTGGCGCCGCTTCGCCATTCAGTAAACTGCGCAGCGTATAGGCATCTGCGCCCAGCGTGACGCGGGCGACATCACGCAGACGCGTCACCTCGCCGTCAGCGCCGATTTTTACCACAATCTCGCCGAACTGTTCTTCGCTGGTCAGGCGGCCCAGCGTGTTTACCGTCATCTGAAAAGCGGCGGAGGCCTCCGGCTGTTGCCCGACGGAACCGGCGGCGACCTGTACGTTTTGTTCCCGCAACGCCGTAACGATATCACTGGCGGTAAGACCGCGGTTGGCGATTTTCGCCGGGTCCAGCCAGACGCGCATGGCGTACTCGCCCGCGCCCCAGACGAGAACATCGCCGACGCCGGGTAAACGGGCCAGTTCGTCGCGAACCTGCCGGATGGCGAAGTTAGACAGGTAAAGCGAGTCATAGCGTTTTTGCGGCGAGACAAGATGAACCACCATCAACATATCGGGGGACGTTTTCTCCGTTACAACGCCAATTCGCTGGACTTCTTCGGGCAGGCGAGGCAGCGCGCGGGATACCCGGTTTTGCACCTGAATTTGCGCCATATCAGGATCGGTTCCCTGTTCGAAGGCGATAGAGATAACCATGCGGCCATCAATGGCCATCTGGGTATTCATATACAACATGCCGTCAACGCCGTTGATCACCTGTTCCAGCGGCGCGGCTACAGTATCGGCAATCACTTGCGGGTTAGCGCCGGGGTAGCTGGCGCTAACCTGTACCGTGGGCGGCGTAACGGCCGGATATTCACTCAGCGGCAGTTTTAAAAAGGCGATAGCGCCAGCCAGCAGCATTAACAGCGACAGGACGATGGCGAAGATGGGGCGTGCAATGAAAAAGTGGGTGAATTTCATTGGCGCACCGCCTTCGACGCACTGTCGCCGTCCGCTTTAGTCAATGTCGCGGTCTGTTTGTCGGTCACATTCTGTCGCATCGGCACCAGACGCGGCGCAACGGTCATGCCAGGACGCACCAGCCCCTTGAGGATGATTTTTTCTCCCGGCTGTACTCCCTGTGTAACGACGCGGAGTCCATCGACCATTTGTCCCAGCTCAACCGGACGATACTCCACCTGATTCTCCTTGCCGACGATCAGCACATAGTTTTTGCCCTGATCGGCGCTCACCGCCAGATCGTCAATCAGCACGGTTTCCCGCGGCTCGCCGATGGGCAAACTGATTCGGGCAAACAGGCCGGGAGAAAGCATTCCGTTGGGGTCAGGAATCACGGCGCGCGCCCGGATAGTGCCGGTGCTGCGGTTCATCTGATTGCCCATAAAGTCGAGTACGCCCTGATAAGGCAGCCCGTTATCGGTGGTTAACCCCATGTTGACTACCGGTGGATTTTTGTCGGAGCGGGTATGCCGTAACGCCTTCAGCCAGGTGGCTTCGTCAATATCGAAATACACATACATGGGATTGTGAGACACGATAGTCGTCAAAAGCGTGGCGTTACCCGCTACGCCGCCGCTGACCAGATTGCCCCGGGTCACCAGTACGCGGTCAACGCGTCCGGCAATGGGCGCGGTAATACGGGTCCAGGAGAGTTCAAGGCGCGCTGCGGCGACGGCGGCTTTGGCCGATTGCATCTGCGCCTGTCGCGCATTACGCGTGGCGGTGACATCGTCAGCGTTTTTACGTGATACGGCGCCGCTGGCGACCAGTCGTTGAATGCGATCGAAATCCGCCTGCGCCTGGCGGGCCAGTACTTCAGCCTGACGTAATTGCGCGACGGCGGTATCGAGGGCGACCTCGAACGGGCGCGGATCGATCTGGAACAGCAGTTGTCCGCGGCTTACCAGACGTCCTTCCGGAACGCTGACGGCGTCAAGGGTTCCTCCCACGCGCGAACGCAGCTCCACGGTCTCCGGCGCGGCCAGAAAACCGGTGAATTCCGCCGTAGGCGCGAGTGTGCGGCTAAGGGCTTTAGCAACCGGTACCGACGGTGGAGGCGGCGCGCTGGCCGGGGGGCCGACGGCGTTGTCTTTATCCCATAGTGCTTCGCCGGCCATGTAAATCACGCCCCCGATGGCGGCGATGACGCCGGCTATCAACATAATTTTGAATGTTCTACGCATGTCGTTTCCCTCTTTACCGCAGCGTGTCGGCCATTCCGCAACGCTGCCGCAGAATTTTTGGCAAAGGCTAGGCGTTACAACGAAGGAAAGGTCAAGCGTTCCTGGCGGGTTTTTACGGGACGTAGGTCGGCATCGTGGCGTAAATGTCTCGCATCATCCTCTTTTATGAGCCATCTCACATTCTCGCCGAACCGTGCAGCCTGAATACGCTTGACCTTCCCACAATGGCAAGCTTTAGGCTTTCTGATACCGAATAGTCAGGATGGGGAAGTCGTCATGAGTCAGTCAGAAAATCGTCACGACACGATAAGCTTGCTTATTGAAGGTATGACCTGCGCGTCGTGCGTCGCTCGCGTTGAAAAAGGTATTAAGGCTGTGCCTGGCGTAACGGACGCTACGGTGAATCTGGCGACGGAGCGCGCCACCGTCCGCGGGACGGCGTCGGCGTCGGCGGAGGCGGTGATCGCGGCGATTGAAAAAACGGGGTATGAGGCGCGACCGATAGAGACGGCGGGGCAGGGCGAAGACGACTCTGAAGAGAAAAAAGAGGCCGAGCGCGTCAGGCTGAAGCGCGATCTGATTCTCGCCAGCGTGCTGGCGCTCCCCGTTTTTGTGCTTGAAATGGGCTCGCACCTTATTCCTGGTATGCACGAGTGGGTGATAAAAACGATTGGCCTGCAACAAAGCTGGTACTGGCAATTTGCACTGACCCTGTTGGTGCTGACGATCCCCGGTCGCCGTTTTTACCTTAAAGGGTTCCCGGCGCTGGCGCGTCTGGCGCCGGACATGAACTCGCTGGTCGCCGTGGGAACCGCAGCGGCATTCGGCTACTCGCTGGTGGCGACCTTTACGCCCGACCTGTTGCCTGAAGGGACGGTAAACGTCTATTACGAGGCCGCCGCAGTGATTGTCGCGCTTATTCTGCTGGGGCGCTTTCTGGAGGCAAGGGCGAAGGGGCGGACTTCCGAAGCGATTAAACGTCTGGTGGGGCTACAGGCGCGGGTCGCGCATGTGTTACGCGAGGGCCGCATCGTGGATATCCCTGTCGACGAGGTTGTGCTGGGCGACTGTGTGGAGGTTCGGCCAGGCGAGCGGATCCCGGTTGACGGCGAAGTGACCGAAGGCCGCAGCTTCGTTGACGAGTCGATGATTACCGGCGAACCGATACCGGTTGAGAAATCCGCAGGAAGCGCGGTGGTGGGCGGTACCGTAAACCAAAAAGGCGCGCTCACGCTGCGGGCGACCGCCGTCGGCGGACAGACCATGCTGGCGCAAATCATTCGTCTGGTGGAACAGGCGCAGGGTTCAAAACTGCCGATTCAGGCCGTCGTGGATAAAGTGACGCTGTGGTTTGTCCCAATGGTAATGCTTATTGCTGCGCTGACCTTTGTGGTATGGCTGGCGTTTGGGCCGTCGCCAGCGCTGACTTTCGCTCTGATCAATGGCGTTGCGGTTCTGATTATCGCCTGTCCTTGCGCGATGGGCCTGGCGACGCCGACCTCCATTATGGTGGGAACCGGTCGTGGGGCGGAAATGGGCGTGCTGTTCCGTAAGGGGGAGGCGTTACAGCTACTCAAAGACGCTAAGGTGGTGGCCGTAGACAAAACCGGGACGCTTACCGAAGGCCGCCCGGTACTGACCGATCTCGACGTGACCAACGGCTTTGAACGCCGTGAGGTGCTGGCGAAAGTCGCGGCGGTAGAATCGCGTTCAGAGCATCCGATTGCCCGTGCGATTGTCGTGTCGGCAGAAGAGGAAGGGATCGCGCTACCAGGCATGAGCGGCTTCGAATCGGTGACCGGGATGGGCGTATACGCCACCGTTGACGGTACGCGTGTTGACGTGGGGGCCGATCGCTATATGCGCAAAATTGGCGTGGATATTAGCGGCTTCGCCACCACCGCCGAACGGTTAGGACAGGAAGGGAAATCGCCGCTCTATGCGGCTATTGACGGTCAACTGGCAGCGATTATCGCCGTGGCCGATCCGATCAAACCCAGTACACCCGCCGCAATTAACGCTTTACATCAGCTCGGCATTAAGGTCGCCATGATCACTGGCGATAATGCCCGCACGGCACAGGCTATCGCCAGACAGTTAGGGATTGATGACGTGGTCGCCGAGGTATTGCCAGAAGGGAAAGTCGAGGCGATACGGCGCCTGAAAGCGGCGTATGGGCAGGTGGCGTTTGTCGGCGATGGCATCAACGATGCGCCAGCGCTGGCGGAGTCCGACGTGGGGCTGGCGATTGGCACCGGCACCGATGTGGCGGTGGAATCCGCCGACGTTGTACTAATGTCCGGCAACTTGCAAGGCGTGCCGAATGCTATCGCGCTGTCTAAAGCGACCATCCGCAATATCCACCAGAATCTGTTCTGGGCCTTTGCTTACAATACGGCGCTGATTCCTGTCGCGGCAGGCGCGCTATTTCCGGTCTGGGGCATATTATTGTCCCCGGTATTCGCCGCAGGGGCGATGGCGATGTCGAGCGTGTTCGTGCTGGGCAACGCTTTGCGGCTGCGCCGTTTCCGGGCGCCGATGGCAACCCCATCCGACACATCCACGACATGAGGAGGAGCGTCATGAACATCGGTAAAGCAGCTAAAGCATCGAAAGTCTCGGCCAAAATGATTCGCTACTATGAACAGATTGGTCTGATTCCCGCGGCAAGTCGGACGGATTCCGGCTATCGGGCCTATACCCAGGCTGATGTTAATCAATTGCATTTTATACGCCGCGCGCGCGATCTCGGCTTTTCAGTTGCTGAAATCAGCGACTTACTGAATCTTTGGAATAACCAGTCGCGGCAAAGCGCTGACGTCAAACGCTTGGCGCAGACGCACATTGATGAACTGGACAGACGTATCCAGAACATGCAGCACATGGCGCAAACCCTCAAAGCGCTGATTCACTGCTGCGCCGGCGACGCGCTGCCAGATTGCCCCATTCTGCATACGCTTGGACAACCTGACGATAGCGAGCCGGAGGCGCGTACCGGAGCGGTATTGCGCCGTCCTCGTCGCCACGGACTGGCAAAGCGTCTGTAAGTCCTGAGATTACGCTTGACCTTCCAACACTGGCAAGGCCCAGACTGGCAACAGTTCCCACACAAAAGGAGTTCACTATGCAGTTCCATATTGATGACATGACCTGCGGCGGCTGCGCCAGTACGGTAAAAAAGACGATTCTGACTCTCGATGCTAATGCGACGGTGAGAACTGACCCGGCGACGCGTCTGGTTGACGTTGAAACGTCGCTATCCGCGGAGCAGATTGCCGCCGCCCTGCAAAAGGCCGGTTTCCCGCCGCGCGAGAGGTAATCGTCAATGGCGATCGGTCTGGCGACAGGCCGGTCGCGATACGCTAGCCACGCTTCGCTTTCCTTTGCATGAGATAATCCCCATAAAAAGTGTGACAAATCATGTGTCAGTAAGCTTTGTTAATAATATGTAATGATTTGTCTATTTTTGCTAACATTTTACCTGCTATATACAAAAAGATAACAAATAAGTAGCGCAACGCTACCTTGTTACGTCGCTTTGACGACGGGAGCGCTTCAGCGTTTCGCCGCTTCAAAGCTTGATGTTATTTTTTGATGCAGGACACTACCTATGTACACCCCCCTGAACTGGACGACGACACAACGACATGTGGCGTTTGCCAGCTTTACCAGTTGGATGCTGGATGCGTTTGATTTCTTTATCCTTGTCTTTGTACTTAGCGATCTCGCCGAATGGTTTCACGCTTCCGTATCGGACGTTTCCATTGCGATTATGCTGACCCTGGCGGTACGTCCCATTGGCGCGCTGCTATTTGGTCGAATGGCGGAAAAGTACGGACGTCGACCGATACTGATGCTCAATATTCTGTTCTTTACGGTGTTTGAACTGCTTTCCGCCTGGTCGCCCACCTTCATGGCATTTCTGATTTTTCGGGTCATGTACGGCGTGGCGATGGGCGGGATATGGGGCGTTGCGTCATCACTGGCGATGGAAACCATTCCCGATCGTTCGCGTGGCCTGATGTCGGGCATTTTTCAGGCGGGCTATCCCTGCGGCTATCTGTTCGCCTCGGTTATTTTTGGCCTCTTCTACAGTATGGTAGGCTGGCGCGGCATGTTCCTGATTGGCGCCCTGCCTGTTGTCTTGCTGCCTTATATCTGGTTTAAAGTGCCGGAATCCCCCGTCTGGCTGGCGGCCAGAGCGCGTAAAGAGAATACCGCGCTGCTTCCTGTTCTGCGCAAGCAGTGGAAGTTGTGTCTGTATCTGGTGCTGGTTATGGCGTTCTTTAACTTTTTCAGCCACGGCACGCAGGATCTCTATCCTACCTTCCTGAAGATGCAGCATGGTTTTGATCCGCATCTGATCAGTATCATTGCGATTTTTTATAACATTGCCGCCATGCTCGGCGGTATTTTCTACGGTACGCTATCGGAACGTATTGGGCGTAAAAAAGCGATCATGATCGCCGCCTTTCTTGCGCTTCCGGTACTCCCGCTATGGGCATTTTCCAGCGGATCATTCACGATTGGCCTGGGCGCGTTTCTGATGCAGTTTATGGTGCAGGGCGCCTGGGGTGTCGTACCGACCTGGCTGAACGAGCTGGTTCCGGCGAATGCGCGCGCCGTGCTGCCAGGGTTTGTTTACCAACTCGGTAATTTACTGGCGTCGGTTAATGCGACGTTACAGGCCCGCATCGCGGAAACGCATGGCGGAAATTACGGGTTGGCAATGGCGATCGTGGCTGGCGCGGTGGCTATTTTAATCTGTGTATTTGTGGCATTTGGTCGCGAGACCCGGGGAGTCGTCATCTCCGGTACAGATAGCGATGCCCTCCCGGAGTCGGCCATCGGTCATCGCACGTAAACACTACGCTCCTGGCGCATACTGTCGCCGGGAGCACGCCTTCCTCCCGTCGTTTTCACGCCCTTTCAACGAACAACAAAGGTTAATGATGGCATCTGCCGTTCGTGACCATTACAATCATCGCTTACTTTTTTCTTTATAAGAAATTGATTGCTGCACCTTAAAATTATCAACGGAGCGAAGATATCATGTTGAAAGATAACCAAAAACACAACGAGTCTGTTGCCCCGAATAGCGCCTTTCTGTCTGAGTTACAACGTGCATTACCGGAATTTTTTACCGCCGATCGCTATAACGAGCAGGGCGAACTGATCGCGAAAGGCGGATTTGATCTCGCCAAATTTGAGCGCGCGCTGAAAGCGCGTAATATTGATGAGCTGACTAGCGGTTATCAGATTGATTTTATTGGCAAAGATTACGCAAAAAAACAGGCGGGTGAAAAATCCGTTACCGTTATCGTTCCTGACGTGGAACACAATACTCTGGCAGAAAACAAAAACAGCCATAATCTTTTTCTGACCGGGGATAATCTGGATGTTTTACGCCATCTGCAAAATAATTACGCCGATACCGTCGATATGATCTATATCGATCCCCCTTATAACACCGGATCGGACGGGTTTGTCTATCCCGATCATTTTGAATATAGCGATCGGGCGTTGCAGGATATGTTTGGTCTTAATGATACTGAACTGGCACGTTTAAAATCCATTCAGGGTAAATCGACGCACTCCGCGTGGTTATCTTTTATGTATCCGCGTCTTTTCCTGGCCAGGAAACTCCTGAAAGATACCGGATTTATTTTTATCTCTATCGACGATAATGAGTACGCCAATCTTAAATTAATGATGGATGAGATTTTTGGCGAAGGCGGATTTGTCACCAATGTGATGTGGAAGCGCAAAAAAGAGATTTCTAACGACTCTGATAACGTTTCCATCCAGGGGGAATACATTCTTGTTTATGCCAAAACCGGTCAGGGCGCTTTACGTTTAGAACCGCTTTCTAAAGAGTATATTCAGAAATCCTATAAAGAACCGACCGAACAGTTTCCAGAAGGGAAATGGCGACCGGTGCCGTTAACGGTGTCAAAAGGGCTGAGCGGCGGCGGCTATACCTATAAAATTACCACGCCGAATGGTACGGTACACGAAAGACTATGGGCTTATCCTGAAGCCAGTTACCAAAAACTGGTGGCCGATAATCTGGTCTATTTTGGCAAAGATAACGGCGGTATTCCCCAGCGAGTCATGTACGCGCATCACAGTAAAGGGCAGCCAACGACCAATTACTGGGATAACGTAGCGTCGAATAAAGAGGGGAAAAAGGAGATTCTGGATCTCTTCGGCGACAACGTTTTTGATACGCCGAAACCGACCGCATTATTGAAGAAAATCATCAAGCTCGCTATCGATAAAGACGGCGTCGTTCTGGACTTTTTTGCCGGTTCCGGCACCACGGCCCATGCGGTAATGGCGCTGAATGAAGAAGATGGGGGGCAGCGCACGTTTATTCTGTGTACTATCGATCAGGCATTAAGCAATAACACTATCGCGAAAAAAGCAGGTTATAACACTATTGATGAAATCAGCCGCGAGCGAATTACACGCGTTGCGGCGAAGATCCGCGCCAACAATCCCGCGACCAATAGCGATCTCGGTTTTAAACATTATCGTTTTGCCACTCCGACACAGCAGACGCTGGACGATCTGGATAGCTTCGATATTGCTACCGGCCATTTTATCAATACCAGCGGTCAACTGGCCGCTTTCACCGAGTCAGGATTTACCGACATGATCAATCCTTTTTCCGCCAGAGGATTGGGCGTGCCGGGCGGCGCAAGCGGCGAAGAGACCTTATTAACGACATGGCTGGTCGCCGATGGTTATAAAATGGATATTGACGTACAGACCATTGATTTTTCCGGCTATTGCGCCAGGTATGTTGATAATACGCGCCTGTATCTGATTGATGAACGATGGGGAACAGAGCAGACCCGCGATCTTCTCAACCACATTGGTACGCACCAGCTTCCGGTTCAGACCATTGTCATTTACGGCTACTCTTTCGACCTTGAATCCATTCGTGAACTGGAAATCGGCTTAAAACAGCTTGATCAAAAAGTGAACCTGGTGAAGCGTTATTAAGAGGGGATGATGATGAATATTTTACTGGAAGAACTTCCCCATCAGGAACAGGCGTTAGCGGCGATTCTGGCGAGTTTCACCGGTATCGATCACGCGCAAGCCGATCATAATCACTATGCTAATCCGCTGATTAAGGAACGTTACGACGATAAGGCCAATATTGACGTTAAAATGGAGACCGGGACGGGTAAAACCTATGTCTATACCCGGTTGATGTATGAACTGCATCAGAACTACGGCCTCTTCAAATTTGTGCTGGTGGTGCCGACGCCAGCCATTAAAGAAGGCGCGCGGAACTTTATCACCAGCGATTACGCCAGACAGCATTTTTCACAGTTCTACGAAAATACGCGGATGGAACTTTGCACCATTAACGCCGGTGATTTTAAAGTAAAGTCGGGGCGTAAAAATTTTCCGGCCCAGCTATTAAGTTTTACTGATGCCAGCCGTCGTGATAGCCATACGATTCAGGTTTTGCTGATCAATGCGCAAATGCTCAATTCCGCCAGTATGACGCGAGACGATTACGATCAAACGCTCCTGGGTGGGCTGACGTCGCCTGTTAAAGGGCTGCAAATGACGCGACCGGTGGTCATTATTGATGAACCGCATCGTTTTGCGCGAGATAACAAATTTTATCGAGCGATTCAGGCCATTCAGCCGCAAATGATCGTCCGCTTTGGCGCTACCTTCCCGGATATTGTCGAAGGTAAGGGTAAAAATAAATGTGTACGTAAAGATTACTATCGCCGGCAACCGCAGTTTGATCTCAACGCGGTGGACAGTTTTAACGATGGTTTGGTGAAAGGTATTGATATTTATTACCCGAATCTCCCCGAAGAACAGGCCAACAATCGTTATATCGTTGACAGCGTCACGGCAAAGAAATTAATCCTCCGACGGGGGAGCAAAATTGCCGAGGTTGGCGTGGGCGAAAATCTCGCCGATGTCGATGCAGGATTTGAAGGCAGTATCGAATATGCCGGCAGTAAAATGTTGTCGAACGATCTGGAGCTGGAGGCAGGGATGGCGCTGGTGCCAGGAACCTTTGGCGCGAGCTACCAGGAACTGATTATTCAGGACGCCATTGATAAGCATTTTGATACCGAGCAGGCAAATTTCTTACGCAGCAATGAGCCAGAAAATAATGCCCCGCGTATTAAGACCTTAAGCCTTTTCTTTATTGACAGTATTAAAAGCTATCGTGATGACGAAGGCTGGTTGAAAGTCACTTTTGAGCGTTTGCTGAAAAAGAAACTGACGCAACTGATTGACGATTATCAGCGCAAGACCCTGCCGCGAGAAGTGGAGTATCTGTCGTTTCTGCAGGCCACGCTCGCCAGCCTGCACTCGGATAACCAAAACGTCCACGCTGGTTACTTTGGCGAAGACCGCGGAAGCGGCGATGAGGCGATCCAGGCTGAGGTAGATGATATTCTGAAAAATAAAGAGAAGTTGCTCAGTTTTTCAGACCATCACGGCAACTGGGAAACGCGCCGCTTTCTGTTTTCAAAATGGACGCTTCGCGAAGGCTGGGATAACCCGAATGTTTTTGTCATTGCTAAATTACGTTCTTCCGGTAGCGAGTCGAGCAAAATTCAGGAAGTGGGGCGCGGCCTGCGGCTACCGGTAGATGAAAACGGCCATCGCGTTCATCAGGAAGAGTGGCCGTCCCGACTGTCGTTTCTGATTGGTTATGATGAAAAAGCGTTTGCCAGTATGCTGGTTGATGAGATTAATCGCGACAGCAAAGTTCAGCTTAACGAGCAGAAGCTGGATGAGGCGATGATCACACTCATCGTCACCGAGCGACAAAAAGTCGATCCTGCGTTTACGGAGCTTCGTTTGCTGGAAGATCTGGATGATAAAAAACTGATCAACCGGAGTAATGAGTTTAAACCCAGCGTCACGCTTAACGGGGAAACCAAAAGTGGCTTTGCGTGGCTACTGGAGTTCTACCCTGAGCTGACGCAGGCGCGGGTGCGAGCGGATCGCATTCGTGACAATAAGCCCGCCTCCCGACTGCGAGTCAGGTTACGCAAAGAGAATTGGGAACAACTTAGCAGTATCTGGGAGCAGTTTTCCCGCCGTTATATGCTGCAATTCGAGCGTAGCGGCGCTTCTCTGGAACAGATTGCCGCCGAGGTGCTGCGCGATCCGTCGCTGTATATACGCCAGAAGCCAAGCCAGGTGCAACAACGGCTGGTATCGAATGAAGATAATGGCCGTTTTGAAGTGGCGCAGCGGGAAGGCGAATTAGCCGCCAGCGAATTTATGGCGGGCATGAAATATGGCCATTTTCTTAAGCAACTGGCGTTACGCACCAGTCTGCCGGTTAACGTCCTGCACCCGGTGTTAATGGCGATGCTGCGTGATGTTTTGCACGGAGATTCACGCTATTTAAGCGAGATCTCGTTGGACAATATGACCCGCGCATTACAGACGCGGATTAATGCGCATTTTGCGCAGCGCCACGATTATCTGCCTCTCGATTTTCAGGCTTCAACGTCGGTATTTGATTCCACGGCACGGCAGTTCAGAGAGGAGATTAGCGCTGAAATTGTGGGGAAAAATGTGGATGAGAATGCGATAGACGATCCTCGTTCTCTCTATCAAATACCGCCGTTGCGTTATGACAGCGTCGATCCAGAATTGCCGCTATTAAAATACGATTATCCGCAACAGGTTTCTGTGTTTGGCAAACTGCCTAAGCGGGCCATTCAGATCCCCAAATATACGGGGGGCTCTACTACGCCGGATTTTGTGTACCGTATTGAGTGTCAGGACGCCGACAGCGTTTATTTACTGGTTGAAACTAAAGCAGAAAATATGCGCGTAGGCGATCAGGTTATTCTTGATGCGCAACGTAAATTCTTCGATATGCTGCGTCGGCAAAATATCAATGTCGAGTTTGCGGAAGCGACCAGCGCGCCGGCGGTATTTTCTACGATCAATGGCTTGATTGAGGGGAAGGCAAACTAACGGGTTTGAATGGACCTTAACGGTTATCTTTTTGATAGACCATATAAAATGGCCGCCGCGCAGCGAGCGTTGCGGTCATTCTCCCTGTGCTAATCCCCCGTCCCGTAAACCGCGTTGACTTGAAGGTTATCGTTTTACGTCTATTCTTAACTTTCAGCTAAGCGTATTTTGCTGAAATTGCAAATAGTCTTGAGGACGCTGTTTTTTTGTTTTGCCGTTATTTTTATAACGGCCAGGTAGATATTGCCAAGTGAATGTAACTAAGGGAGACATGTTATGCTAAATAGATACTACCGTTTCGCTGTCGAAAAAGACGACCCCTCCGAAGCGCCAGAGTCGGGCGATAAGCCTGACAGCCAGCCGCAAAAAAAATCGTAATTTATCTGGATATTCCCCGACGTTTATACGTTTGGGGAAAATAACCGTTTCGTTTCAACCTGGTTGCGAACAGTGAATATTTTACACGAAGTGACTATATATAAACGGGAGGGAACATGGAGTTTGATGCCTTCTTTTTAGCGAGACTCCAGTTTGCCTTTACCGTCTCTTTTCATATTATTTTCCCCGCGATTACGATTGGCTTAGCCAGTTACCTGGTGGTACTGGAAGGTTTATGGCTAAAAACGCGTAATCCTGTCTGGCGCTCGCTCTATCAGTTCTGGCTCAAAATTTTTGCCGTCAACTTCGGGATGGGCGTGGTCTCCGGTCTGGTCATGGCTTACCAGTTCGGAACGAACTGGAGCGGTTTCTCCCAGTTCGCCGGCAGTATCACCGGGCCTTTATTAACCTATGAAGTGCTCACCGCATTCTTCCTGGAAGCGGGATTCTTAGGCGTGATGCTTTTTGGCTGGAACAAAGTCGGGCCGGGCCTGCATTTCTTGTCTACCTGTATGGTGGCGTTGGGCACGTTAATGTCGACGTTCTGGATTCTGGCGTCTAACAGCTGGATGCATACCCCGCAGGGATTTGAAATTCACAACGGTCAGGTGGTCCCGGTGGACTGGTTCGCGGTGATTTTCAACCCGTCGTTCCCGTATCGCCTGTTGCATATGTCCGTTGCGGCGTTTTTAAGTAGCGCGATGTTTGTCGGCGCGTCCGCAGCCTGGCATTTACTAAAAGGTAACGATACGCCGGCTATCCGCCGTATGTTCTCGATGGCGTTATGGATGGCGGTCGTGGTGGCGCCCGTTCAGGCATTGATTGGCGATATGCATGGCCTTAACACCCTGAAGCATCAGCCGGTCAAAATCGCCGCGATTGAGGGGCACTGGGAAAATACGCCCGGCGAGCCAACGCCGCTTACGCTGGTAGGCTGGCCGGATATGGAGGCGGAACGGACCCGCTATGCGCTTGAGATCCCGGCGTTGGGCAGTCTGATCCTGACGCATAGCCTGGACAAACAGGTGCCTGCGCTAAAAGATTATCCCAAAGAGGATCGCCCCAACTCTACCGTGGTGTTCTGGTCTTTCCGTCTGATGGTGGGCATGGGCGTACTGATGATCTTCCTGGGGCTGGCCAGCCTGTGGCTACGCTACCGACGCCGACTGTATCATTCGCGGCCCTTTATGCACTTTGCGCTGTGGATGGGGCCGTCCGGGCTTATCGCCATCCTTGCCGGATGGGTGACGACTGAAGTAGGACGTCAGCCGTGGGTGGTCTATGGCCTGCTGCGAACGCGTGATGCGGTTTCCGCGCACAGCACCTTGCAGATGAGCATCAGTTTGCTGGCCTTCTTTGTGGTCTATTCCCTGGTCTTTGGGGTTGGCTATATTTATATGATTCGTCTTATCCAGAAAGGGCCGCAGCCGGCGGAGACACCGACCGCTGAAACCGATGGCAGACCTGCGCGTCCTATCTCTGCCGTGGGAGAATCGCTTGAGCAGGAGAAACGCGAATGACCATCGATCTTCCGGTTATCTGGTTTGCTATTATCGTGTTCGCCACGCTGATGTATATCGTGATGGATGGTTTCGATCTGGGCGTCGGTATCCTGTTTCCGTTTATTCGTGATAAACACGATCGCGATGTTATGGTGAACTCGGTCGCGCCGGTATGGGACGGGAACGAAACCTGGCTGGTGCTGGGCGGGGCCGGGCTTTTTGGCGCTTTCCCGTTGGCTTATGCTGTCATCACCGACGCGCTGACTATCCCGCTGGTGGTTATGCTGCTTGGTCTTATCTTTCGCGGCGTCGCGTTTGAATTCCGTTTTAAAGCCACCGAGTCGCATCGCGCGTTCTGGGATAAATCCTTTATCGTCGGGTCAATCCTGGCGACCTTTGCCCAGGGGGTTGTGGTGGGGGCGGTGGTGAGCGGTTTTCAGGTGGAAGGGCGAACCTTTAGCGGTTCGCAGCTTGACTGGCTGACGCCGTTTAACCTGTTCTGCGGCGTCGGTCTGGTCGTCACCTACGCGCTGCTGGGCGCAACCTGGCTGATTATGAAAAGCGAAGATCCGCTGCATAGCCGGATGTGCGCGCTGTCGCGCCCGTTGTTGATCGTCTTGTTGTTGGTGATGGGAGGCGTCAGCGTGTGGACGCCGCTCACCCACGACGACATCGCCGAGCGCTGGTTCACGCTGCCCAATTTATACTACTTCCTGCCGGTGCCTGTGCTGGTGTTGGCTTTTAGCGTCTGGCTATGGCGCAGCGTGAAAAAACCAGAATCCCATGCGCGTCCATTTATTCTCACGCTAGGGCTGATTTTTCTGGGGTTCAGCGGGTTAGGCATCAGTATTTGGCCGAATATTATTCCACCGGATATTTCGCTGTATGCCGCCGCCGCGCCGCCGCAAAGTCAAAGCTTTATGCTGGTTGGGGCGCTGATAATCATCCCGATTATTCTGGCTTATACCTTCTGGAGCTACTACGTCTTCCGTGGAAAAGTGCGACATGGAGAGGGATATCACTGATGGTTAAAGTGAAAAAATGGTCGCGGCGAGTCGTATGGATGGTCGCGATATGGTGCGCCAGCGTGCTTCTGCTGGCGGGCGTCGGAATGTTGTTCAGACTGCTCATGACCTCCGCAGGATTTCGCTCCTGACTGATACCCCCGGACGCGCTTTCGTCGCTGGCGAAAGCGCGTTTTTATCGACAGATCGGCGTTTATCGATCACCTTTGCTCGCCTTATCTCTTCCCTCAATAGCGGTTGATAATTATTCTCATCTTTATTGTCGTTCCCGGGCCGCAGTGATATGGTTACACAGTGGCTAACGCTCTGGTATAACGCAGATAAACGGTATTGATAATGTCTCCGATCTCCTGTCACTCTTCCGCCGCCCCGGCGATGAAAAAGATCTTTTCCGTCAGCGACTTCATCGCGTTTGGCGAGCGTTATGGCATTGATTACCGCTTCCCTGCGTTACCGCAGTATACGCAGAGTAGTCCCGTACTTCATGGCGATATCGAAGAGATAGCGCTTCCCGGCGGGATTTGCATTACACGCTCGGATGTTCACGTGTTACAACCTTATGAAACCACCTCTCGCCATAGCAGTCCGCTGTATATGCTGGTGGTGCTGGAAGGTAACGTCGCGCTGGCTGTCAATGAGCAGACCTTTTTGTTGAGCGCGGGGATGGCGTTTTGCTCGCAACTGAGTGAGCAGCAGACGATACGCGCCCATCACGGCGCAGACAGTAAATTGCGCACCTTGTCGCTGGGAATGTACCCGGACGGCGGATGGCGGGAGCGTTTGCCTGGCTCGCTGGCAGACGAGTGGGAACATAGCGCAACCTCGGCGAGGGTCTGGCAGGTGCCGGAGTTTCTGCTTTCGGGGCTACGTTATGCGCAGCAGCCCGGACCTCATGCGGCGTCACGCCAGTTAATGCTGGAAGGCATCATGCTGCAATTGCTGGGCTATGCGCTAAATCTATGTCAGCCCGCAACGCAAAAACGCGGGCTTCCCGTCACCGGTGAATACCAGCGGCTGGAGCTCATTCGGCGTTTACTGGAGCAGACGCCGGAAAAAGCCTACACGCTGAACGAACTGGCGCGTCGGGCGGCAATGAGTCCAAGTAGCCTGCGGTGCAAGTTTCGCCATGCCTATGGGTGTACCGTGTTTGATTATCTGCGCGATTGCCGCCTGGCGCGCGCGCGTCGTTATCTGATGGAGGGATACAGCGTGCAGCAGGCCGCCTGGATGTCAGGCTATCAACATGCCACAAACTTTGCGACGGCATTTCGTCGGCGTTATGGCTGCTCGCCCGGCGAGCTGCGTGACGCGTCTCTGACGGCGTCCCGACACTGTGCGTAACGCGCCCCGCCAGAACGGTAATATCCGCTGCTAACCCGGTTTTCTGCCGCTTTGGGTGATTTTTTATCATTGCGCATAGGCAATCTGGCGTTACGCATAGTGGTCCGTCATCTCTAAAAGGTAATAATTCTTATTTACAATAAAGATGCCTTTGGAGATGTTCATGTTTGCGACAACGCGTATGGCGCTATTGATAGGCGGAGCTATCGGCGGCGCGACTTTTCCTCTTTCTGCCCAGGAAACCACAAAAAATGATACCGTCATTGTCACCTCGCCCGTTCAGAGTGGCGCGACCAAGCTGGCGACGCCAGATATTGAAACGCCGCAGTCGGTATCCATTATTACCCGCCAGCAGTTTGAAGAGCAGGGCGCAACCAGCGTGCGTCAGGCGGTCAGCTACACCCCAGGCGTATACAGTAACCAGATAGGCGCCTCTAACCGCTTTGATTACATCGTATTGCGTGGTTTTTCGGACGGTAGTCTGGATAACGTCTATCTCGACGGGTTAAAAATGATGGGCGACACCAATTCGCACAGTTCGTTGGTGGTTGACCCCTGGTTTCTGGAAGATATCGAGGTGGTACGCGGCCCGGCGTCCGTTCTGTATGGTCGTTCATCGCCAGGCGGCATTGTCGCGTTGACGTCGCGAAAACCGGCGTTTGATGCCGGGGGAGAAGTGAAGCTGTTTGCCGGCAATCACAACCAGCGCGGGGCGGCTTTTGATGTGACCGGCCCACTGGATGACAATGAACGTGTGGCGGCGCGTCTTAGCGGCATGACACGTTACGCCGATTCGCAGTTTACCCCCTTGAAAGAGGAACGTTATGCGCTGATGCCGAGCCTGACCTGGCGAATTACCGATCGGACGCGTCTTGATCTTATGGCCTATCTGCACCGTGATCCGGAAGGCGGTAGCCACTCCGGACTGCCTTATCAAGGCACGGTTGTACCTTATAACGGCAGAAAAATTTCTAACACTTTCTTTGAAGGTGAAGATGACTACGACAAATACGATCGCCGTGAAAATATGGTGGGTTATAACATTGAGCATCTGTTCGATAACGGCTGGTCGGTACGGCAAAAATTGCGTTATTTGCATACCAAAGTGACGTTGAATCAGGTCTATGCCGCAGGTTGGTTGAATGAAACGGCGCTGAATCGCGGCTATTCCGGCTCTGGGGAGAAAATGTCGGCTATCGCGCTGGATAATCAGCTCGACGGCAGCGTGGATACCGGGGCGATTAATCATCGTCTGCTGGTGGGGATCGATTATCAGGATCGCAGTAATCATACTACTGGCTATTATGGCGCGTTTCCGCCGATTGACGCTTTCAACCCCGTTTATGGCGCTCAGCCGGATTACATTACGTTGTATAGCCGTGAAAAACATAAGCTGCGGCAGACCGGATACTATTTACAGGATCAGATGTCATGGGATCGCTGGCGCTTTACGTTGGGCGGTCGTTACGATCGGGTCAGCGTGTCTAACATCGACAAACTTCATGATTCACGCAGCGATCTCGATAAAAACAACGTCAGTACCCGTGCTGCGTTGCTTTATCTGTTCGACAATGGCGTCGCCCCCTATCTCAGTTATTCTACCGCGTTTACGCCGACCAGCTTCGCCGACGAAAACGGCAATGTGCTGGAACCGATGAAAGGCAAGCAGTGGGAGGCGGGGGTAAAATACGAACCGCTGGGGGGGAATAGCCAGTTTAGCGCCGCCGTGTATCGTATTAACCAGACAAATATCGCGACCAAAGAAGAACCTACCGATCCGTACCGCTCGATTGGTGAAATTGAGTCTAAAGGGGGGGAACTGGAGGCCATTAGCCATTTGTCGGATAGCGTCCGTTTGCAGGCGGCGTATACCTATACTGATATCCGTTATAAGAAAAGTAGCCCGCAAGAGCAGGGTAAGCGCGCGGTTTATGCTCCACGGAACCAGGCCAGCGCCTGGCTAAGCTACGATGTGAAAAGCGGTCTGTTAGAGGGGCTGACTTTGGGCTCCGGCATCCGGTACGTCAACGGCGTGACCAGCGATCGCCTGAATACCCACACGTTGCCGTCCTATACACTGGTCGACATGGTGGTTGGGTATGATTTATCCAGCATTGGGTTAAATGGCTTGAGCGCCCAGCTCAACGTAAATAACCTGACGGACAAACGCTATGTCGCTGCCTGTAATTCGCTCTCTTATTGTTATTTTGGCGCCGAGCGTAGCATTGTAGGCAGCGTGTCATGGGCGTTTTGATAACGCTTATCGTCCGGTAGCAAAGGCTACCGGGCAAACATTAGCGGTGCGTCACGCCTTCATAGAGAAGTCTGAGCGCAAACATCCCGATAATGGCGCCGATAACACGGCTGGCAATGCGCTGTATACGCCCATAAGCGCGGCGGACTGCGGGGAGCGAAAAGGCCTGGCTGAGAAAAATACGCCAGATAACGGATGACAGCACAATTCCGGCCCAGGCCATTAACCTTGCCCATGTGGGCGTTTCTGCGCTAAGCGTTACGGAAAAAATACTGATAAAAAACAGTACGGTTTGCGGATTGGATAAATCGGTCATTAATCCCCGGCGAAAGAAAATCGTCCACGGGGCGGCAATCGGCGTCTGGAGCGTGCTCATTTGCGGCGTCGCCTGGTGGCGAATACTGTTCCAGGCGAACCATAATAAATAGGCGCCGCCGACAATTTTGATAAGAGAAAATACCGCTTCGCATTGCGTAATGAGCGTCGCCAGACCGAAAAGCCCCAGCCCGGAATAAAAGGCGTCTCCCGTGGCGACGCCCAGGCCGGTGATGACTCCCGCCCGGCGTCCTGATGCGAGGCTGGTTTGCACCACCACAAACAGATTCGCGCCGGGATTAAAAAAGGTTAACACAAACAGACTGACGGTAAGCACAACGGCATGAAACGGCTCCATAGGCAACTCTTCTCTTAGCCTCAAGAAATAACGTTCATCTTATTAATAGTCAAACCAGATGATTGCGAGTGAGATCACAAAGCAGGGGCGTTTTAATCCGCGTTGTTACGCCGACAGAGCGGGGGCTGACTGGATTTTTCCAGCAATCTACACTACTTATTTAATCAGTCCGAACGGCCTTTTTGTTCTGATAAAGCGATGATGGCGTAATAATAAAACGAGGGTTTTGCTATGAAAACTGGCTACAAGGTTATGCTTGGCGCATTAGCGTTTGTCGTGACAAACGTTTATGCCGCAGAAATCATGAAAAAAACGGACTTTGATAAAGTCGCCTCCGAATACACGAAAATTGGCACGATTTCCACCACCGGGGAAATGTCGCCGCTGGACGCCAGAGAAGATTTAATCAAAAAGGCGGATGAAAAAGGGGCGGATGTGGTGGTGCTGACGTCCGGGCAGACAGAAAATAAAATTCATGGTACGGCTGATATTTATAAAAAGAAATAAAAGCGTTGCATCATAAAAATACCCGCCTGGGTTTCCGGCGGGTATATTTATTCCTGGCAACCGGCATCCGTTTTGCCGGATGACGGCCTGCAGTAAACGTAGCGCCATCAGGCATTCAGGACGCGGTCATTTGTCTTAATTATCCGACTGGTCTTTGGCACCAGCTTTTAAACGACGCCACAGAGTGGTGCGGCTAATCCCCAGATAACGCGCCGCGGCGCTCTTATCGCCCTTAAAGCGCGCCAGTACATCCTGTAACGCGTTCGCATCCACGGTTGAAGGCGTCAGCTCTGCTGTGTTCACCATAAGCTCAGGTAATAACTGCCGCATAAATTGCCTGTCCAGCGTTGGCGCGGGATCGACGCTTAAAAAAAGCGCCAGGCGCTCCATCATATTACGCAGTTCGCGAATATTACCGGGCCAGCGCCAGGCCAGCAAAAGCGGCTGACACTGTGTCAATCCATGACGTATCGATTCGGTAAACGGAATTTCCATCGCTGCCAGCGACTGTTTTAAAAAGCTTTCCGCGAGCGGCAAAATATCAGCCTGCCGCTCGCGCAAAGGAGGAAGCGTCAGACGCAGAATACTCAGGCGATAAAAGAGATCGGGGCGAAAACGTCCTTGCATTATCTCCCGATCCAGATCGCAATGCGTAGCGCTGATCACCCGGACATCCACCGGGATCGGCTGGTGTCCGCCGACGCGAGTGACGGCTTTTTCCTCCAGTACGCGCAAAAGTCGGGTTTGTAACGGCAAGGGCATTTCGCCGATTTCATCCAGAAGCAGCGTGCCGCCGTGTGCGATTTCAAACAGCCCCGCCCGGCCTCCTCGTCGTGAACCGGTAAACGCACCCTCTTCATAACCAAACAGTTCCGCTTCCAGCAACGACTCGGTAATCGCACCGCAATTGACGGCGACAAAGGGAGGGGATGGCTTATTCTGACGGTGAGGCTGGCGGTGAAAAAACGTCTGGTGAATCGCCTGCGCCGCCAGCTCTTTTCCGGTCCCTGTTTCCCCCTGAATCAGCACTGCCGCACGGGAGCGGGCATAGAGCGTAATCGTCTGGCGGAGCTGCTCCATTTGCGGCGACTGGCCGCGTATATCGCCCAGTTCATACCGGGTTTGTAATCCCTTGCCGGATGAGTAATCCACGCGCTGGCGCCGTGTCAGACGGGTCATATCCAGCGCATCATGAAAAGCCTGACGAACGGTCGCCGCGGAATAAATAAAGATGGCGGTCATTCCTGCCTCTTCCGCCAGATCGGTAATTAATCCCGCGCCGACGACGGCCTCAATACCGTTGGCCTTAAGTTCGTTAATTTGCCCGCGCGCGTCCTCTTCGGTGACATAGCTTCGCTGTTCAAGACGGAGGTGAAACGTTTTCTGAAAGGCAAGTAAAGCCGGAATGGTCTCCTGATAGGTCACGATACCGATAGACGAGGTGAGCTTTCCCGCTTTCGCCAGCGCCTGTAATACATCGAATCCGCTGGGCTTGATGAGGATCACCGGTATTGACAGGCGACTTTTTAAATAGGCCCCGTTCGAACCCGCCGCGATAATCGCGTCGCAGCGCTCGGTCGCCAGTTTTTTGCGAATGTAGGTCACCGCCTTTTCAAAGCCGAGTTGAATAGGCGTGATGGTCGCCAGATGATCGAATTCCAGGCTGATATCCCGAAACAGTTCGAACAGACGCGTTACGGAGACCGTCCAGATCACCGGTTTATCGCTATTATCGCGCGGAGCGCTGTGAGCAGTCGTCATTGCAGTAGGCTCATCTTTAAGGGGCGATTTTTTGTTTTAAACGTGTTTCATAAATGTTGCAATGAAACGGGGGATTCGTTTCATGAAACGTTAGCTGACACGTTTTTCTTTTCCCTTAATCGCGCTTATTCATAACAGGCATTACTGTAATTACCTGTTTTTAAATCTCATTGTATTTAATTTTCTCGCTGCCTCTTTGCCTGGCATAGCCTTTGCTTTGGTGAATACATCTTGAATAACAATTTACTAACATGAGGACGAGATATGTCTTTACATTCGCCGGGGCAGGCATTTCGCGCCGCGCTCTCTAAAGAGAATCCATTACAAATTGTCGGCGCTATTAATGCCAACCATGCTCTGTTGGCCCAACGGGCCGGGTATCAGGCTATCTATCTTTCTGGCGGCGGCGTAGCGGCGGGCTCGCTCGGACTGCCGGATCTGGGGATTTCGACGCTGGATGATGTGTTAACCGATATCCGGCGCATCACGGATGTTTGTCCGCTGCCGCTGTTGGTAGATGCGGATATTGGCTTTGGCTCCTCCGCCTTTAATGTCGCGCGGACGGTAAAGTCCATAGCCAAAGCGGGTGCCGCCGCGCTGCATATTGAAGACCAGGTTGGCGCTAAGCGCTGTGGACACCGTCCAAACAAAGCGATCGTCTCGAAAGAGGAGATGGTAGACCGAATTCGGGCGGCAGTGGATGCGCGCACCGATCCGAACTTTGTGATCATGGCGCGTACCGATGCGCTGGCGGTGGAAGGGCTGGAGGCGGCTCTCGATCGCGCGCAGGCTTACGTGGACGCGGGGGCAGACATGCTGTTCCCGGAGGCGATCACCGAACTGTCGATGTACCGCCAGTTCGCCGACGTGGCGCAGGTGCCGATCCTCGCCAACATCACTGAGTTTGGCGCGACGCCGCTGTTTACGACCGACGAGTTGCGTAGCGCACACGTGGCGATGGCGCTCTATCCGCTGTCGGCGTTTCGCGCCATGAACCGCGCCGCAGAAAAAGTCTATACCGTGCTGCGCCAGGAAGGGACGCAAAAGAACGTGATCGACATCATGCAGACCCGCAACGAGCTGTACGAAAGCATCAATTACTACCAGTTCGAAGAGAAGCTGGACGCGCTGTACAGGAATAAAAAATCGTAGCCTGTAGGCCTGATAAGGCGAAGCCGCCATCAGGCAATGCCGGATGGCACTACGTTTATCCCGCCTACGGTACGGCCTACACGCCTCAATACCCTACACATTACAATAATGACGAGGACAATATGACAGACACGACGATCCTGCAAAACAACACGCATGTCATTAAGCCTAAAAAATCGGTCGCGCTTTCCGGCGTACCTGCCGGAAATACTGCTCTGTGTACCGTGGGAAAAAGCGGTAACGATCTGCACTATCGCGGTTACGACATTCTCGATCTGGCGGAGCACTGCGAATTTGAAGAAGTCGCGCATTTACTGATCCACGGAAAATTACCGACCCGCGACGAGCTGAACGCGTATAAAAGCAAGTTAAAAGCGCTGCGCGGATTACCCGCCAATGTCCGTACCGTTCTGGAAGCGTTACCGGCGGCCTCGCACCCGATGGACGTGATGCGTACCGGCGTTTCCGCGCTGGGCTGCACCCTGCCGGAAAAAGAGGGACATACCGTCTCCGGCGCGCGCGATATTGCCGATAAGCTGTTGGCTTCGCTCAGCTCTATCCTTCTTTACTGGTATCACTACAGCCACAACGGCGAACGTATTCAGCCGGAAACCGACGATGATTCCATCGGCGGCCATTTCCTGCATCTGCTGCACGGTGAAAAGCCAACCCAAAGCTGGGAAAAGGCGATGCATATTTCGCTGGTGCTGTATGCCGAGCATGAGTTCAACGCCTCGACGTTTACCAGCCGGGTGATTGCCGGAACCGGCTCGGATGTCTACTCCGCGATTATCGGCGCGATTGGCGCGCTGCGCGGCCCGAAACACGGCGGGGCGAATGAGGTGTCGCTGGAAATTCAACAGCGTTATGAAACGCCGGACGAGGCAGAGGCGGATATCCGTAAACGCGTGGAAAACAAAGAGGTGGTGATTGGCTTTGGACATCCGGTTTACACCATCGCCGACCCGCGCCATCAGGTGATCAAACGGGTGGCGAAACAGCTTTCAGAAGAAGGCGGCTCGCTGAAGATGTACCACATCGCCGACCGTCTGGAAACGGTGATGTGGGAGACCAAAAAGATGTTCCCGAATCTCGACTGGTTTTCGGCGGTCTCCTACAACATGATGGGCGTCCCTACCGAAATGTTCACCCCGCTGTTTGTCATCGCCCGCGTTACCGGCTGGGCGGCGCACATTATTGAACAGCGTCAGGACAACAAAATTATTCGTCCTTCCGCCAATTATACCGGCCCGGACGATCGCGTATTTGTGCCGATCGAAAAGCGTTGCTAATTAAAACCTCTAAATATAAAAACAGGAGTTGTACCCTATGTCCGCACATATTTCGAACGTTCGCCCAGACTTTGACCGTGAAATCGTCGATATCGTGGATTACGTGATGAACTACGACATCACCTCAAAGGTGGCGTACGACACTGCGCATTACTGCCTGCTCGACACGCTCGGCTGTGGTCTGGAAGCGCTGGAATACCCGGCCTGTAAAAAATTGCTTGGGCCGATCGTGCCAGGCACGGTGGTGCCCAACGGCGCACGCGTGCCGGGCACTCAGTTCCAGCTCGATCCGGTACAGGCAGCCTTTAACATTGGCGCGATGATCCGCTGGCTCGATTTTAACGATACCTGGCTTGCCGCCGAGTGGGGCCATCCTTCCGATAACCTCGGCGGTATTCTGGCGATTGCGGATTGGTTGTCACGCAACGCCGTCGCCGCCGGCAAAGCGCCGCTGACCATGAAACAGGTATTGAGCGGGATGATCAAAGCCCATGAAATTCAGGGCTGCATCGCGCTGGAAAACGCCTTCAACCGTGTCGGGCTTGACCATGTGCTGCTGGTGAAAGTGGCCTCGACCGCGGTGGTCGCTGAAATGCTGGGGCTGACGCGCGATGAGATCCTCAACGCGGTATCGCTGGCGTGGGTGGATGGGCAGTCGTTGCGCACTTATCGTCATGCGCCGAATACCGGTACGCGCAAATCCTGGGCGGCGGGCGATGCGACTTCGCGCGCGGTACGTCTGGCGCTGATGGCGAAAACCGGCGAGATGGGCTATCCCTCGGCGCTCACCGCCAAAACATGGGGCTTCTACGACGTTTCATTCAAAGGTGAAACGTTCCGTTTCCAGCGTCCTTACGGCTCCTACGTGATGGAAAACGTGCTGTTCAAAATTTCTTTCCCGGCAGAATTCCACTCGCAAACCGCCGTCGAAGCGGCGATGACGCTGTATGAGCAGATGCAGGCCGCGGGTAAAACGGCAGCGGATATCGAGAAAGTGACCATCCGTACCCACGAAGCCTGTCTTCGCATTATCGATAAAAAAGGCCCGCTCAATAACCCGGCGGACCGCGATCACTGTATCCAGTATATGGTCGCCGTGCCGTTGCTGTTCGGACGGTTAACCGCGGCGGATTATGAAGACGAGGTGGCGCAGGACAAGCGTATTGACGCCCTGCGCGAGAAAATCATGTGTTATGAGGACCCGGCTTTTACCGCCGACTATCACGACCCGGAAAAACGAGCTATCGGCAATGCGATCACCTTGGAGTTTACTGATGGCTCACGCTTTGGCGAGGTTGTCGTGGAGTATCCGATTGGTCATGCGCGTCGCCGCGCCGACGGTATTCCGAAGCTTATCGAAAAATTTAAAATTAACCTGGCGCGTCAGTTCCCGACTCGCCAGCAGCAACGCATTCTGGATGTCTCCCTAGACAGAGCCCGCCTGGAGCAGATGCCGGTTAACGAATACCTCGATTTATATGTCATCTGAGCCAGCCAGCAGTAAGGCGTAAGTTCAACAGGAGGGCGTGATGTCTTTTAGCGAATTTTATCAGCGTTCCATTAACGAACCGGAGGCGTTCTGGGCCGAGCAGGCCCGGCGTATCGACTGGCGACAGCCGTTTACGCAGACGCTGGATCATAGCCGTCCACCATTTGCCCGCTGGTTTTGCGGCGGCACCACTAACTTATGTCATAACGCCGTCGACCGCTGGCTGGATAAACAGCCGGAGGCGCTGGCGCTGATTGCCGTCTCATCAGAGACCGATGAAGAGCGCACATTTACCTTCAGCCAGTTGCATGATGAAGTCAACATTGTGGCCGCCATGTTGCTGTCGCTGGGCGTGCAGCGTGGCGATCGCGTATTGGTCTATATGCCGATGATTGCCGAAGCGCAGATAACCCTGCTGGCCTGCGCGCGCATTGGCGCGATCCATTCGGTGGTCTTTGGCGGTTTTGCCTCGCACAGCGTGGCGGCGCGCATTGACGATGCCAGACCGGCGCTGATTGTGTCGGCGGATGCCGGAGCGCGGGGCGGTAAAATTCTGCCGTATAAAAAGCTGCTTGATGACGCTATTGCGCAGGCGCAGCATCAGCCGAAACACGTTCTGCTGGTGGACAGAGGGCTGGCGAAAATGGCATGGGTGGATGGGCGCGATCTGGATTTTGCCACGTTGCGCCAGCAGCATCTCGGTGCGAGCGTGCCGGTGGCGTGGCTGGAATCCAATGAAACCTCGTGCATTCTTTACACCTCCGGCACTACCGGCAAACCGAAAGGCGTCCAGCGCGACGTCGGCGGTTATGCGGTGGCGCTGGCAACCTCGATGGACACCATTTTTGGCGGCAAGGTGGGCGGCGTATTCTTTTGCGCATCGGATATCGGCTGGGTCGTCGGCCACTCCTATATCGTTTACGCGCCGCTGCTGGCAGGCATGGCGACTATTGTTTACGAAGGACTGCCGACGTACCCGGACTGCGGGGTCTGGTGGAAAATTGTCGAGAAATACCAGGTTAACCGGATGTTTTCCGCCCCGACCGCGATTCGCGTGCTGAAAAAATTCCCAACGGCGCAAATCCGCAATCACGATCTCTCCTCGCTGGAGGCGCTTTATCTGGCCGGTGAGCCGCTGGACGAGCCGACGGCCAGTTGGGTGACGGAGACGCTGGGCGTACCGGTCATCGACAATTATTGGCAGACGGAGTCCGGCTGGCCGATCATGGCGCTGGCCCGCGCGCTGGACGACAGGCCGTCGCGTCTGGGAAGTCCCGGCGTGCCGATGTACGGTTATAACGTCCAGCTACTCAATGAAGTCACCGGCGAACCTTGCGGCATAAATGAAAAGGGGATGCTGGTGATCGAAGGGCCGCTGCCGCCGGGCTGTATTCAGACTATTTGGGGCGACGATGCGCGTTTTGTGAAGACTTACTGGTCGCTGTTTAACCGTCAGGTTTATGCCACCTTCGACTGGGGAATCCGCGACGCCGAGGGGTATTACTTTATTCTGGGCCGTACCGATGATGTAATTAATATTGCGGGCCATCGGCTGGGGACGCGAGAAATAGAAGAAAGTATCTCCAGTTACCCGAACGTAGCGGAAGTGGCGGTGGTGGGGATAAAGGACGCTCTGAAAGGGCAGGTAGCGGTGGCGTTTGTCATTCCGAAGCAGAGCGATACGCTGGCGGATCGCGAGGCGGCGCGCGACGAGGAAAAAGCGATTATGGCGCTGGTGGACAACCAGATCGGCCACTTTGGTCGTCCGGCGCATGTCTGGTTTGTTTCGCAGCTTCCCAAAACGCGTTCCGGAAAGATGCTTCGCCGCACGATCCAGGCGATCTGCGAAGGCCGCGATCCGGGCGATCTGACAACCATTGACGATCCCGCGTCGTTGCAGCAAATTCGCCAGGCGATCGAAGAATAGCCGTAAGCCGGATAAGCCGCGTTCGGCAACGGGTTAGACTCAGCGGCTGAATAGTGGGGCGTAAAGTCGGGAAAGGGCGGCAGCGCGCCGCCCTGTAACAGAATTAACGCAGAATATTTTTCTCAGCCAGATCCAGTGCGAAGTAACTGAAAATCAAATCGGCACCGGCGCGTTTAATCGAGCCCAGACTTTCCAGCACGACCTTTTCTTCATCGATGGCGCCAGCCATAGCAGCAAATTTAATCATGGCGTATTCACCGCTCACCTGGTAAGCGCCAAGCGGCAACTCTGTGCGTTCGCGGATTTCACGCAGCACGTCCAGATACGCGCCGGCCGGTTTCACCATTAAGCAATCCGCGCCCTGGGCTTCGTCGAGCAGTGATTCACGAATCGCTTCACGGCGGTTCATCGGATTCATTTGATACGTTTTGCGGTCGCCTTTTAACGCGGTGCCCGCTGCTTCACGGAAGGGGCCGTAGAAAGAAGAGGCGAACTTAGTGGAGTAGGACATTATTGCCGTATCGGTAAAACCGGCGGCATCCAGCGCCTGGCGGATAGCCTGGACTTGTCCATCCATTGCCGCGGAGGGCGCAATAAAATCTGCTCCAGCCGCCGCCGCGATAACGGCCTGCTTGCCGAGGTTGGCCAGCGTCGCATCGTTATCCACGCCGTGTTCGCACAACACGCCGCAGTGGCCGTGCGAGGTGTATTCGCAGAAGCAGGTGTCGGACATGACGATCATCTCCGGCACGGTTTGCTTACAGATGCGGGACATTCTTGCCACCAGGCCGTCTTCTTTCCAGGTATCGCTGCCGGTGTCATCAGTATGGTGAGAAATGCCGAAGGTCATAACGGAACGAATGCCAGCATTTGCGATACGTTCAATCTCTCGCGCTAGCTGCTTTTCCGGGATACGCATTACGCTGGGCATGGCATCAATAGCTTTGTAATCGTCGAGTTCTTCTTCAACAAAGATCGGCAACACCAGGTCGTTCAGGCTAAGTGTTGTCTCTTCAAACATAGCGCGCAGCGCAGCGGATTTGCGCAGGCGGCGAGGGCGATGGATAAGGTCTGTCATGGTCTGCCTGATGTTTGTGGAATCGAAGGCCCAGTATACCTGAATCTGCAGGCAGATGTTTTACGAAAACGGTCCTTAACGTAGCAGGCGCAGCCCCGGCGGCGGCGGAACATGGCGCTTCTTTTATATACCGAAGATTAATACCTCAGGCACTATATCATTTTAAATAAGAATTAGTTTTACGTTGTTTTTAGTTTTATTTCATCGTCATTTAAGTAAATGTGGGTTTCAACATTATTCATGTTTATTTTGTTTTTCTTTAATCCATATTTATCTTATATGTGTTTTGTTTTTTTATTTTCTTGTAAGGCCATGAAAAAGAATGCTTTTCAATTATAAATTTTCCTTTTATTACGTCCTTTTAATTCATGTCCGAATCCGGACTGAGGATAAAGAATAATTGAACCTTTTAGCAATAACGCCGCATAATCCTTCTTGCTAAACATCTGTATGTTTTTATGCATTGATAATTGATGGATCAACTATATTACGTCCCTGAGGAGGGATGACAAATGCACTCCTGGAAAAAGAAATTTGTAGTCTCACAATTAGCATTGGCTTGCACTCTGGCAATCACTTCTCAGGCGAATGCTACTACATATGATACTTTTGGGTACCATGACGATGCAGCCACTGTTTTTGGCTGGGATGATACCAACGATCATGACTATCTAACTTATGGTGGTTATGTCTACAACACCCCAGCTAGTGATAGCGGCTATTTTGATACAAAATTTACTGGTGACACTGTAAATGGTGTTATTTCAACTTTTTATCTGAATCATGATTACGCCAATGATACTGCGAATACATTGGATGTTACCAACTCAGCCATTCATGGTATGATTACTTCTTACCAGATTGGCTACGGTCAATATGTTTGGACTAACGGTAGTGATTATACGACCCATGATTGGGTTGATGATGATACTTTTAATCTAAACATTTCTAATTCTACAATCGATGATGACTTTGAGGCGTTTTACTTCACTGATACCTATCTCGATTCTGATGGAAAAACAGTCAAAACCGATTATGACAAATTGGTTACTGCTGGTTTAGGCACTGCTATAACCCTTGACGTTGAAAGTAATATTAATATTACTAACAATTCTCATGTGGCTGGTATTGCTCTTTACCAAAAAGATCTTGGCAATTCAACATATACAACCGAAGCACATCAGTGGGATAACACTATTAACGTAGCGAATTCAACTGTAACTTCAGGTTCTTGGTCCGAAGATGAAGAACAAGGCCATTTTGGCAATTCAAGTGAACCAAGCGATTATAATGGCAATGGTTGGAATAACGATGATGTTGCTTTAGCTTTTGTTGACGATCCTTATTCAAATTACCGTATGGTAAACAACGTTACGTTTACCGACTCGCAGTTACTGGGGGATGTCGTCCTTCAGATCTCCTGGAATTATAATTTCTATTCTGACGGCCGTTTAGTCGATGATTCCACTACCGTCTATACGAATGGTGGTTGGGCAGATGATGATCAAAACGTTGATCACCTGACATTGACCCTGAATAACACTAAATGGGTTGGTGCGGCGTTTAATGATTCACAGTCAATGGATCCAGTGCAATTCTATGATGTTGATGCCAATAGCTTAGATCCAGACTCGACTAATTATGATGCCTGGGGACGTGTTAATAGTGCTGCTTCCTTCCAGAGCGGTATCTTTGATGTCAGCTTGAATAATGGATCTGAGTGGGATACCACAAAAACATCTGTAATAGATACCTTAGCAGTAAATAGCGGCTCTCAGGTTGATGTTGCTAATGGCTCCAGTTTAACCGCTGATACCATTACTCTAAACGGTGGTTCAGCTATGAACATCGGGGAAGGTGGCTACGTTGATACTGATCACCTGACCGTTGATACTTTCAGTACAGTTACTTTGGCTGATGATGTCAGCAGTGCATGGAGTGATGATGCACTGTATGCTAATACTATTACCGTAACTCACGGTGGTATGTTAGATATTCAAACCAACAATACAAACGCAGATTGAGTTGCCACGGATAATCTAGACACTTTCGAGTCGTCGGTAATATCGGTTTTCATATTCTGTCGGTGGCATCTTATCGCTCGAACCATGCCGACGCTTACTGTTATAAAACATTTCGATGTAATCA
>NZ_JAGETK010000014.1:0-113019 GCF_017573605.1 Salmonella sp. 32070601201500089SM | reverse complement strand
TCTTGTTGAACTTTTGCAGTTGCCAGACCGCAAGATGTTTTAACAAATCAAAAGGGGTTTTAATAACTGGCTTAAAGCTGAAAGCTTTCCGGAACCCCCAGCCTAGCTGGGGGTTTTCCATAGACAAAAAAACCGACGCGCGATGACGTCGGTTATGGCAGGATCGTCAGCGCTTAGATAGCGACCGGCGCTTTAATACCGGGGTGCGGATCATAGCCTTCAATTTCGAAATCATCGAACCGGTAGTCAAAAAGCGAATCGGGTTTACGCTTAATGACCAATTTCGGCAGCGCGCGCGGTTCACGGCTTAATTGCAGGTGCGTCTGCTCCATATGGTTGCTGTACAGGTGCGTGTCGCCGCCGGTCCAGACAAAATCGCCGACGTCCAGGTCGCACTGTTGCGCCATCATATGCACCAGTAACGCGTAGCTGGCAATGTTGAACGGCAGACCGAGGAACACATCGCAGGAGCGCTGATAAAGCTGACAGGAGAGTTTTCCATCTGCGACATAAAACTGGAAAAAGGCGTGACACGGCGCCAGCGCCATCTTATCCAGCTCGCCGACGTTCCACGCAGAAACGATAATACGGCGAGAGTCCGGGTCGTTTTTAAGCTGGCTTAAGACCGTGGCGATCTGATCGATATGGCGGCCATCCGGTGTTGGCCATGCACGCCACTGCTTACCATAAACCGGGCCTAAATCGCCGTTCTCATCGGCCCATTCGTCCCAGATGGTGACATTATTTTCGTGCAGGTAAGCGATGTTGGTATCGCCCTGCAAAAACCATAGCAGTTCGTGAATAATTGAGCGTAAATGGCAGCGTTTTGTCGTCACCAGAGGAAAGCCTTCCTGCAGGTTAAAACGCATCTGATGGCCAAAAATGGAAAGCGTGCCGGTGCCGGTACGGTCGTTTTTCTGTGTGCCTTCATCCAGCACTTTTTGCATCAGTTCTAAATACTGTTTCATGGTTCCTCAGGAAACGTGTTGCTGCGGGCGGCGGCGATATGCCCAAACCATCATGATCGCGCCAGCGATAATCATCGGGATAGAGAGAATCTGCCCCATGCTGATGTACTGTACCCACGCGCCGGTAAATTGCGCGTCCGGCTGGCGGAAGAATTCAACAATGATACGAAACGCGCCATAGCCAATCAGGAATAATCCGGAGACTGCGCCCATCGGACGCGGTTTGCGAATAAAGAGATTAAGGATGATAAACAGCACCACGCCTTCTAATGCCAGTTCATACAACTGGGAAGGGTGGCGCGGCAATACGCCGTAGGTATCAAAAATAGGCTGCCATTGCGGATGTGACGGCAGCAGCGCAATATCTTCCGCGCGTGAGCCAGGAAAGAGCATGGCAAACCGGAAGTTAGGATCGACGCGCCCCCACAATTCACCGTTGATAAAGTTGCCCAGACGCCCGGCGCCCAGGCCGAACGGAATTAACGGCGCAATAAAATCAGACACCTGAAAGAACGAGCGCTTCGTGCGCCTGGCGAAGATAATCATCACCAGTATCACGCCGATAAGCCCGCCGTGGAAGGACATGCCGCCGTCCCAGACGCGGAATAAATAGAGCGGGTTATCCAGAAACAGAGGGAAGTTATAAAACAGGACATAGCCAATACGTCCCCCCAGGAAGACCCCCAGGAAACCTGCATAGAGTAAATTTTCAACTTCGTTTTTGGTCCAACCGCTTCCCGGACGGTTAGCGCGACGCACCGCCAACCACATCGCGAAAACGAACCCCACCAGATACATCAAGCCATACCAGTGAAGCGCGACGGGCCCAATTGAGAAAATGACCGGATCAAAGTCCGGAAAATGCAGATAGCTACTGGTCATCTGTCACCACAATTTCTTGTTATTTCGCTGAAGAGATAGCGATTGATAAGCGCGCCTGCGCGTTGCAGACGCTCCAAAGGTGCGAATAATAGCACAAGGGTTAAAAGCGAGATGCCGATTACCGTTAAAAGATATGTATACGCATTGTCTTTCATCTTGCAGGCGTGTTGTCTGCGCCGTGAATCCACAGTCACTCTCTTTTCCCGCTCCAGTCGTTACAACCCTCCGCGAATCAATCCCCCCATCCCGCGGCGCTCCATAAACGCCGCCACCTGATGACGCACCTCGGTCGCCATCTGCGCCTCAAGGCTGCGTCTGGCAAGGGTTTGCGCGTCTTCAAAATCGATATGCCGCAGCAGATATTTCACACGCGCTACCGAACGGCCATTCATCGAAAGATGGCGATATCCCAGACCGATAAGAATCGCCACGCACATCGGATCGCCCGCCATCTCGCCGCACAAGCGAAGATCGAGGCCATTTTTTTCGGCTTCTTGCGCAATCATGCTCAGTGCGCGCAGCATAGCCGGATGCAAACTGTCATAAATACTGGCCACGCGGGTATTGTTGCGATCTACCGCCAGGATATATTGCGTTAAATCGTTGGTGCCGACCGAGATAAAGTCGATCCGGTTAGCCAGATGCGGCAGCATAAATACCATTGACGGTACTTCCAGCATAATGCCGATACGCGGTTTCGGGATCGCATAGCCGATCATCTCCTCGACCTCGCGCCCGGCGCGTTCGATCAGACGCCGCGCTTCATCGACTTCATCAATACTGGTGACCATCGGCAGCAAAATGCTGAGGTTGCCAGTCGCCGCATTGGCGCGCAGCATCGCGCGGACCTGGATCAAAAAGATCTCCGGCTGATCCAGCGTAATGCGGATCCCGCGCCAGCCCAGACACGGGTTCTCCTCGCTGATCGGCATATAGGGCAGTTGCTTATCCGCTCCCACATCCAGGGTCCGCAGCGTCACCGGTTTATCGTTAAACATTTGCAGCATCCCTTGATACTGCGCCACCTGCTCTTCTTCCGAGGGAAACCCGCTTTGCAGCATAAAGGGAATTTCAGTACGGTACAGGCCGATACCGTCGATCCGACTGCCTAACTTTTCCTCATGCTCGGGACTGAGCCCGGCATTCAGCATCACTTTGACTCGCTCGCCGCTTTTCAGTTGGGCGGGAAGATTGACGTCGTCCTCCGCCAGACGACTGAGTTCTATCTCTTCACTAATGAGCCGCTGATATTCCTGAATAAGCACGGGTTCAGGATCGACCAGTAATTCACCGCGATAGCCATCCACCACCAACGTACGGCGATGTAGCACCGAAGGCTGGATATCAGCGCCCATGACGGTCGGGATACCGAGCGCGCGCACCATAATCGCCGCATGCGAGTTTGCCGCGCCGTCGCGCACCACAACGCCCGCCAGCCTGTCCTGCGGCAGCTCCGCCAGGGTGGTCGCCGACAGCTCATCCGCGACCAGAATAAAACGTTCCGGCCAGGCGTTTGGCCCCTGAACTGAATCATCAAGGTGGAATAACAGCCGCTGCCCCAGCGTGCGTAAGTCTCCCGCACGTTCTTTGAGGTAGTTATCGGTTAGCGCCGCAAATTGCTCGGCAAATTTTTCGATGATTTTTTTAACGGCCCACTCCGCAACAGCGCCTTTGTCGACCTCGGCGAAGAGTTCGCGACGCAGTCTGGCGTCTGAAAGCAGGTGTGAGTACAGATCGAAAATGGCCGCCGTCTCTTTTTGCGCGCCGGCGGCAAAGCGTTTGCTGTATCGTCGGAACTCGTTCGCCGCCTCTTCCAGCGCGCCGGTCAGTCGTTCGCGTTCAAGAGAGGTATCCAGCGTAGACGCTTCGTAAACCTGTTCCATCAGCGGCATGGTCGCGTCTTGCCAGCCCGTTGCGATAGCCACGCCCGGCGCCGCAGGAAGCGCGCGGATTCGCGTCTGCCGGTATTGCCCGAACAGCGCTGTGACCTGCGACTGTGACAGGATAGCCGCCATCTGCGTAGCGAGCGTGACGAGGAAAGACTCTTCGCTTTCATCGTACTGGCGCAATTCGCGCTGCTGTACGACCAGCACGCCGAGAAGTTGGCGACGCTGAATGATCGGCACGCCGAGAAACGCGCGAAAACGCTCCTCTTTTACCGAAGGAATGTATTTAAAGCTGGGATGTTTTTGCGCATCGGCAAGGTTAATGGGTTCCGCCAGTCTGCCCACCAGACCGACGATCCCCTCATCAAACGCAAGCGCAACGGTTCGACCACGCGGTTTTTTCAACCCCCGCGTCGCCATCAGGTAATAACAGCGTCGGTCATGATCGGCCAGGTAAACCGAGCAAACCTCTGTATCCATCGCAAGACAGATATCCGTGACCAGAATATTCAGCGCCTCGTTCAGACGCGGCGCACTGGCCACTTTTTCGACTATTTCGCGCAGGCGAGTGAGCATAATTTGCGTGGCTTAACCTCTTTTACGTCGATAAGCAGGCGCGCTTTGTAGCTTAGGGGGATTATCCTGAAGCGCCATGACAACACTTGCAAACTCTTTCATTACCCTGCGGTAGACATCGCGTTTAAATGACACCACTTGTCGAACCGGATACCAGTAACTTACCCAGCGCCAGCCGTCAAACTCCGGCGTACTGCTGGTTTGCATATTGATTTCGGCGTCGGCGCTCATTAACTGCAAAAGAAACCACTTTTGTTTCTGGCCGATACATACCGGCTTTGTGTCCCAACGCACCAAACGTTTTGGTAACTTGTAACGCAACCAGTTGCGAGTAGAAGCAAGGATCCGCACATCTTTACGGCTTAACCCAACTTCTTCAAACAGTTCCCGGTACATCGCCTGTTCTGCCGACTCCCCTGGATTTATCCCGCCCTGCGGGAACTGCCAGGAGTGCTGACCAAATCGCCGGGCCCACATCACCTGCCCCTGACGATTACAAATTACGATACCTACATTTGGGCGGTAGCCATCGTCATCAATCACCGGACTACCTCAACATAAACCTTATATATGAACGATTGTTTCATACTCCAGTGAGGCGGTAAACCACTCTGTAATAGTGACACAGCCTAATAACAATTGAATAACTCACAGTAAATAGCCGAGTTATAAACAGATGATGACGCCCTTGCGCCATTTTATTCACCTTTTCTGTGGATATAGTTGTGAAGAAGTATGGAATTACCACGGGAAAACCCAGAACAGTCTGAATTCCTCATGCTGGAGACAGTAAAAATAGTGCCTTATATTCATTGCGTTATAGACAAATCTTACATGCTACCTTCATAAAGCGTGACCAGCATCACATCTAAGATCCTTATGCTGATGAAAGATCAACCAGCGTCGGTTTTATCCACAGATTGTGCCAATAACTTACGCACTATTTGTCTGAATTTTCGATTTTCGTCGCACGTCAAGGCTGTAAATGGAAACAGTAGTGGTGGTTTTACACAGTTATCCCAACTTTCTGTGGATAACATAGTGTAAGATCCTGTTTATTGTCAGTGACCAGAATTGGAAAACCCGCTTCAGCGTTGCGCAACACGAAGAAACAACACAAAAAAGGCAATAAAAATCAGTCTATTGAATATAAGACACAGAAAAAGATAAACTCTGCCCATACGGTATAAAATCACTGCTCATTTTTTGACCTAAGGTAATTGTCATGTCCGCTCTTTGTCCGCTACTGACTCCGCCTGCTTCGGAAGCATTGCTGTTAGCCCAGGCGCGGCAGCTTTCCGGCTATACGTTAGGCGAGCTGGCGGCGATGGCCGGCATTACCACGCCTAAAGATTTGAAGCGAGACAAAGGCTGGATCGGCGTCTTGCTGGAGATCTGGCTCGGCGCCAGCGCCGGGAGCAAGCCGGAGCAGGATTTCGCCGCATTAGGCGTAGAACTGAAAACCATCCCGGTGGATAGTCTGGGTCGTCCTCTGGAAACAACCTTTGTTTGCGTGGCGCCGTTAACCGGTAACAGCGGCGTGACCTGGGAGACAAGTCACGTACGGCATAAATTGAAGCGCGTGCTATGGGTGCCGGTCGAAGGCGATCGCAGCATACCGTTAGCCGAACGCCGCGTAGGTTCGCCGCTACTCTGGAGTCCGAGTGAAGAAGAGGACAGGCAGCTACGCCTCGACTGGGAAGAGCTGATGGACATGATAGTGCTGGGCCAGGTGGAACGCATTACCGCCCGCCATGGCGAAGTCTTGCAACTACGACCCAAAGCCGCCAATGCCAGGGCGCTCACCGAGGCTATCGGCGCGCGCGGGGAACCTATTTTGACGCTACCGCGTGGATTTTATCTGAAAAAAAATTTTACGCAGGCGCTGCTGGCTCGCCATTTTTTATTGCAGAATCCGTAACGTCCATTACACGCAAATGCGCCCCGCTATGGCTACGCATCGGGCCGACGCCGGATAAACGTAAGCGTATTGTCGCCGCTATTTTACACCGTTCCTGGTTGCGCAAATTCAGCCTGGGCTTTCGCCCGTCACTCGACGGGCCTATAATTACCGCTTCTTTTTTTGGCAGGACTTTGTTCGATGTTATTTGCATGGATAACCGATCCTAATGCCTGGCTGGCGCTCGGTACGCTGACGCTGCTGGAGATTGTACTTGGGATCGACAACATTATTTTTCTTTCTCTGGTGGTAGCAAAACTTCCTACGGCGCAACGAAACCACGCACGGCGGCTTGGGTTGGCGGCGGCGATGGTTATGCGCCTGGCGCTGCTGGCGTCAATCGCCTGGGTCACTCGGCTGACTAATCCGCTGTTTGAGCTTTTCGGCGAAGCGATTTCCGCCCGCGATCTCATTCTGTTACTGGGCGGGTTATTTTTAATCTGGAAAGCCAGCAAGGAGATCCATGAGTCCATCGAAGGCGAAGAAGAAGGGTTAAAAACCCGGGTTTCTTCTTTCCTGGGCGCAATAGTGCAGATTATGCTGCTGGATATTATTTTCAGCCTTGATTCAGTTATCACAGCGGTTGGCCTCTCCGATCATCTGTTTATTATGATGGCGGCAGTCGTTATTGCCGTGGGCGTCATGATGTTTGCGGCACGGCCCATCGGCGAGTTTGTCGATCGTCATCCGTCGGTAAAAATGCTGGCGCTCTCCTTTCTGATCCTGGTTGGCTTTACCCTGATTCTGGAAAGTTTCGACGTTCACGTTCCGAAAGGTTATATCTATTTCGCCATGTTCTTCTCTATCGCAGTAGAGAGCCTGAACCTGTTGCGTAATAAAAAGAATCCGCTGTAATCCTGTCTCGCTCCCCCGCCGGGGAGCGAATACTCACTTTATTTCCTTTCTTCTCACAGATTAAGATTTTGCTGCTTCCGACATGCAGAGCTGCGCGTTATTACTAGACTATTATCAGACATATGATTAACAGACTATTATCAGATGCAGGCTATGTGAGGACAAACGGATGAAAAAGTGGGCAGTTGTAATTTCCGCAGTAGGGTTGGCTTTTGCGGTATCCGGATGCAGCAGCGATTATGTAATGGCGACGAAAGATGGTCGTATGATCCTGACCGATGGAAAACCACAAGTTGACGATGATACCGGTCTGGTCAGCTATACCGATGCACAGGGAAACGAGATGCAAATCAACCGTGACGAAGTATCCCAAATCATCGAACGTTAAGCGGTGGCCTGTGATCGAGGTCAGCGTTCTGCAAGCCTTCAGGCTGCGTCCCGTAACGGTGCGTGGCGACCACGCCCGGTAACAATTACGCCGCGCAGCCTGCAATTTTACTTTCCCTTTTGCCTTCCCTCTGCCATTTTTATTGTCCTTTGTCGGGAATTTCTGACTTCATAATAAAAAGGAAACGGCTATGCACTATCACCGTATACCCCACAGCTCGCTCGAAGTAAGTACGCTAGGGCTGGGCACAATGACATTTGGTGAACAAAACAGCGAAGCCGACGCTCACGCACAGCTCGACTATGCCATCGCAAATGGCATTAACCTTATCGATGCCGCCGAGATGTATCCGGTACCGCCGCGCCCGGAAACACAAGGGCTGACGGAGTCCTATATCGGTAACTGGCTCGCCAAACGCGGCAACCGTGAAAAACTGATCATCGCCAGCAAAGTTAGCGGACCGGCACGTAATAATGATCAAGGCATCCGGCCTCATCAGGCGCTGGATCGTAAAAATATTCGCGAAGCGCTACACGACAGTTTGACCCGATTGCAGACCGACTATCTGGATTTGTATCAGGTGCACTGGCCGCAGCGCCCCACTAACTGCTTCGGTAAACTCGGCTATAACTGGACGGACTCCACGCCAGTAGTAAGTCTACTGGAGACGTTAGACGCGCTAAGTGAGTTTCAGCGAGCGGGTAAGATTCGTTATATTGGCGTTTCAAATGAGACAGCGTTTGGCGTTATGCGCTATCTGCATCTGGCGGAAAAACATGACCTGCCGCGTATTGTCACGATCCAGAACCCCTATAGCCTGTTAAACCGCAGCTACGAGGTCGGGCTGGCGGAAGTCAGCCAGTATGAAGGTGTTGAATTGCTCGCCTACTCCTGTCTGGCGTTTGGCACATTAACCGGTAAATACCTGAACGGGGCCAAACCCGCAGGCGCGCGGAATACCTTGTTCAGCCGCTTCACACGTTACAGCGGCGAACAGGCGCAAAAAGCCGTTGCCGCCTACGTCGATATCGCGAAGCGTCACAATCTTGATCCGGCGCAGATGGCGCTGGCCTTTGTTCGCCGCCAGCCGTTTGTCGCCAGTACGTTACTGGGCGCAACCACGATGGCGCAGCTCAAGACGAATGTGGAAAGTCTGCATCTGACGTTAAGCGAAGAGGTTCTGGCGGAGATTGAGGCGGCGCATCAGGTTTATACCTACCCGGCGCCGTGATAGTCAGTGCCCGGTGGCGCTACGCTTCCGGGCTTACAGAGACAATGTAAGCCGGATAACGCGCACTCGCCGCCCGGCATATTCACTCAGTATGATGCCTGCCGGCGCTGCCAGATCCACAGCGCCGCGATCGCCAGCGCGAACAGCACGCCAAAGCCGATACCTATCGCCACTGCCGGAACGCCAACCAGCACCGCCAGCGAGTACAGTCCCAGCATTAATAGCATGGCGCTATTCTCGCCCAGATTTTGTACGGCAATGGCATTCCCGGCGCCAACGCTCTTCTTACCGCGCTCCTGGAGCAAAGCGTTGAGCGGCACCACAAAAAAGCCGCCCAGCATACCTATCAACAGCAACAAGGCATAAGCAGGCAGCAATGCGTGCTGTAATGAGAAGATCGCAACCACAACGCCAATCAAAATCCCGGCGGGCATACAGCGCGATACGGTCTCCAGCGTCACCAGTTTTGCCGCCGCGCCCGCGCCGACCACAATGCCTACCGCCACCATGGCGTTCAGGTAAGTCGGCGTGGCGTTATCCGTAATCCCCAGCGCCACCGGCACCCACAGCACCAGCAGAAAACGCAGCGTCACGCCTGCGCCCCAGAATAGCCCGGTCCCCACCAGCGAAAAACGCGTTTCACCGTTACGCCAAAGGACAACGCAAGCGCTGAAGAAGCTACGCGTCATCGCCGACAACCGCCAGGATTGTCCTGGACGCGCCGCCACAAGCTTCGGGATAAACAGGTTCGCCGCCACTGCGCCAGCGTAGGCCAACGCGCAGGCAACCAGCGCGGCGATGACATGCCAGTCGGCCAATACGCCGCCCGCGACGGAACCGAGCAAAATCGCCGCAATCGTAGAGGCTTCCATCATGCCATTGGCTTTCACCAGCTTATCGCCCGTCGTCAGTTCGCCCAGAATACCGTATTTCGCCGGAGAATAAGCCGCCGCGCCGATCCCGACCAACGTATAACCGACAAAAGGATTTATACCGAGGCAGATACCTGCCGCTCCCGCCAGTTTAAGACCATTGGCGACCATCATCACCCGGCCTTTGGCAAAGCTGTCCGCTATCTGGCCGACAAACGGCGCAAAAAGAATGTAAGCGCCCACAAACACCATTTGCAAAACAGGCTGGCTCCAGTCCGGGTAAAACTGAGCTTTCAGCAGTGCCAGCGTCGCGAACAGCAGCGCATTATCGCCAAAAGCCGAGAGAAACTGCGCGACAATCACCGACAGCATCCCTTTCGACCAGATGGAGGTGTTAGTACGTACTGACTCACTCATGATGTTGTTCCGGCGCATCCACCCAACTTTTCAGCGTCACAAAATCGGGTTTCCCGCTGCCAAGCAAGGGAAGCTGTTTCAGATAACGGATATCACGCGGGACGGCCAGTTCCGGAATACCGTGTTCACGGGCATAGTGCTGTAACTTTTCTCGGGTGAGTTCGCTGTCAGTCGTAAACAGTACCAGCGCTTCACCTTTGCTGGCATCGCTTTTAATGGCGGTAGCGTGCATTTTGTCCGCCGAAACGCCAAGCGCCAGTTGCTCGACCATCTCCAGCGAGACCATTTCGCCAGCAATTTTCGCAAAGCGTTTCGCGCGCCCCTGAATCTGCACAAAACCATTTTCATCGAAGCGTACAATATCGCCCGTGTCGTACCAGCCGCGCTCGGTTTCGCCTCTGGCGTTTTCCGCTGACGGCACCTCCAGCACGCCCGGTTTTTCCACGCGCAGATAGCCATTCATGATATTCGGCCCTTTCAGCTGTAGCCGACCGCCGTTTTCAATACCGGGCACCGCCAGCAGACGCGCGTCCATGCCAGGCAGAATGCGGCCAACAGTGCCCGGCTTAGCCGCCATCGGCACGTTAATCGAGACTACTGGCGCGCATTCCGTTACCCCGTAGCCCTCAAGAATGCGCAGACCGAATTTATCCTGCCACAGTTGTTTGGTGCTCTCCTGAAGTTTTTCCGCACCGGCCACCACATAGCGCAGGCGATAAAAATCATACGGATTGGCAAAGCGCGCATAGTTGCCGAGGAAGGTTGATGTACCAAACAGCACGGTACAGTTACGGTCATAGACCAGTTCTGGCACAATGCGGTAGTGCAGCGGACTTGGATAAAGAAATACTTCCGCGCCGGTCAACAACGGCGTAAACAGGCCCACCGTCAAACCGAACGAGTGAAAGAGCGGCAGCGCCGACATAAAACGGTCATTGGCGGTGAAATCCGCAATCGTTTTTATCTGCTCGACGTTCGCCAGAATGCTTTTATGGCTGTGCACCACCCCTTTCGGGTGCCCTTCCGAGCCGGAGGTAAAAAGAATGATCGCCGCGTCTTCCGGCTGCTGTTTTACCTGCGCCAGTCGCGGCGCCAGGAGGTGGGCAAAAATCCACAGCTTGTCGGCGGGTGTGACGTCCGCTTTTAAATCTTCCAGGTAAACCCAGCGAACCTGCGTTAGCTGTTCCGGCAGGTGCCACAATTTACCTTTATCGAGGAACTGGCGGGAGGTAAAAATCGTTTTAATTTCCGCCGCGGTAATCGCGCTGGTCAGCCCTTTTACCCCCGCCGTGTAGTTCATCATGGCCGGAATGCGGCGACGAGAAACCGCGCCGAAAATCACCGCCGCGCTGATGGCGGCATTCGGCAGCATTAAACCGATTTTCTCGCCCTCAACGCTGTACTTTTCCAGAATCCGGCCAACAAAAAGCGTCTTGGTCAGTAACTTACGATACGTATCCGGCGTAAAGTTAATGTCCTCAATACAGTTTTTACCCGCGCCGTAACGATATTGCGCCGCCAGCAACGATTCGTATAACGTCTCGCGCGGGCGCACCGCCATACGCGCTTCCATCATGATCTGGTGCAGCATCTCACCCGCTATCTTACGTCTGTCGCGCGCGCGCGGCGCTTCCGGCATCGGTATTTGCGTCGACGGTAAAATATGAAGCTGAATGCGGGGGAATAAGCGCCGTTTAACCAGACCTTTCAGGCGACTGAAAGGGGTAAGCTCCGCGCCGTCAATGCGGAGCGGAATGACGGTTGCGCCCGATTTTGCCGCCACAAAGCCTGCGCCGTCATAAATTTTCATCAGCGAGCCGGTCACGGAAATCCGCCCTTCCGGGAAAATCACCACTGGACGCCCCTGTTCCACCAGACGCACCAAGTGTTTAATGGACATGGGTTTAGTGGGGTCGAGCGGCACAAAATCGATCAGCGGCGTTAACCAGCGCATATACCATTGCTGGCTGATGGAGGTATATACCGCAAAGACAGGCCGTACCGGCAAAAACAGCGCCAGTAACATACCATCGATAAATGAAACGTGATTGGGGGTAATTAAGACCCGGTTCCCCTGTAGCGCCCGGACATCGCCAGTGACGCGCACACGATAAAGCACGCGAAACAGGTTACGGAAAAATCCAAACAGCATTTCAACTCCCTTTGGCCGACAATTCGCTAAAACATGAATTGTGGCAGATTACACGAGTTGCGTAACAGGAGCGATAGCAAAATAGGTTCGAAAAAAAACCTGCGCATCCGCGCAGGTTGGTGCAAGAGACAGGTACGAAGAGCGTACCGAATAATCTCACCAATCAATACCTCTGGGATCTTGATTGTGGGCTTCGCGCGTCTGCATCGCCAGTCCGAAAACGCAAAGGAATAAACGGAAATGCAACGAGTTGTGTAAATTATCCGTTACTGTTACAGGTTCAGGCGAAACAAAAAAAAACCTGCGCATCTCTACGCAGGTTGGTGTAATTCGTGTGATCAACAATGACGTTGATTCCACCTATCAATACCTCTGGGATCACCACTCTATCAACCTGACTCGCTGGCCTGCCAGCAGACAATCGCAACAGCGCTTCGCAAACTGTAACGAAAGATTTGTATTGTCACTTTACAGACGCATTTCTCCCGTGCAGGTCACATTTGCCCGACACGGCGGGGCAAGAGGCTTGAACAGACGTTCATTTTCCGTAAAACTGGCGTAATGTAAGCGTTTACCCACTATAGGTATTATCATGGCGACCATAAAAGATGTAGCCCGACTGGCCGGTGTTTCAGTCGCCACCGTTTCTCGCGTTATTAACGATTCGCCAAAAGCCAGCGAAGCGTCCCGGCTGGCGGTGACCAGCGCAATGGAGTCCCTGAGCTATCACCCTAACGCCAACGCGCGCGCGCTGGCACAGCAGGCAACGGAAACCCTCGGTCTGGTGGTCGGCGACGTTTCCGATCCTTTTTTCGGCGCGATGGTGAAAGCCGTTGAACAGGTGGCGTATCACACCGGCAATTTTTTACTGATTGGCAACGGGTATCATAACGAACAAAAAGAGCGTCAGGCTATTGAACAGTTGATTCGTCATCGTTGCGCAGCGTTAGTGGTACACGCCAAAATGATTCCGGATGCGGACCTGGCCTCATTAATGAAGCAAATCCCCGGCATGGTGCTGATTAACCGCATTTTACCGGGGTTAGAACACCGCTGTGTCGCGCTGGATGACCGTTACGGGGCATGGCTGGCGACCCGACATCTGATCCAGCAAGGTCATACGCGTATTGGGTATATCTGTTCCAACCACACCATCTCTGATGCCGAAGATCGCCTGAGGGGCTATTACGATGCGCTGGCGGAAAGCCATATCCCGGCTAACGATCGGCTGGTGACGTTCGGCGAACCGGATGAAAGCGGCGGCGAGCAGGCGATGACTGAGTTATTAGGTCGCGGCAGAAATTTTACCGCGGTGGCCTGCTATAACGACTCGATGGCGGCCGGCGCGATGGGAGTATTAAATGATAATGGCGTGGGGGTGCCGGGCGAAGTATCGCTCATCGGTTTTGATGATGTACTGGTCTCACGCTATGTGCGCCCCCGACTGACCACCATTCGGTATCCGATCGTCACCATGGCGACACAGGCGGCGGAGCTGGCCTTAGCGCTGGCAGGGAAATGCCCTACGCCAGAAGTAACTCATGTATTTAGTCCGACACTGGTACGCCGACATTCGGTGTCCACGCCGACGGATACCGGGCACCTGTCGACAACCGATTAATCAGGGTAGCATGATGGCGACAATGCTGGATGTTTCCCGCCATGCGGGCGTATCAAAGGCCACCGTCTCACGAGTGCTGAATGGGACGGGGCAGGTAAAAGAAAGCACGCGCCAGAAAGTGTTTACGGCGATGCAGGCTCTGGACTATCGCCCCAACCTGCTGGCACGCTCGCTGGCGAATCGCACCAGCAACAGCATCGGTCTGGTCGTCTCTACGTTTGACGGCTTCTATTTTGGCAGTTTGTTGCGCCGGGCGTCGCGCCAGGCGGAGTTTCATAACAAGCAGTTGATCGTCACCGATGGTCACGATACGCCGGAACGAGAGCAGAAAGCCGTACAAATGTTGGCCGACAGACAGTGCGACGCTATTATTCTTTACACTCGCTATATGGATGAGCCGGCGATTTTGTCGTTGATTGACGCCACGGAAATGCCGCTGGTGATTATTAATCGCAACGTCACTCAGGCCCGCGATCGCGCTATTTTCTTCGAGCAGGAGACGGCGGCATTCCAGGCGGTGGAATATCTGATTACGCAAGGCCATCGCGATATCGCCTGTATTACGCTGCCTGTTCATACTCCCACTGGCACATCACGCGTAGCGGGTTATCGCAAGGCGCTGGAAAAGTATGGTATTCCCTGGCAACCGGCAAAAGTGAAATACGGCGATTACACGCTGACGCGCGGCTATGACGCCTGCCGGGAATTACTGGAGGAAGGCGTCACGTTTAGCGCGCTATTCGCCTGTAATGATGACACGGCGCTGGGCGCGGCAAAAGCGCTGCGCCAGGCCGGATTACGCATCCCGCAGGATGTGTCGCTGTTTGGTTTTGACGATGCGCCGGGCGCAACCTGGCTTGAACCGGGGCTTTCAACAGTCTATTTACCCATCGAGGATATGATAGCCACCGCGATCGATCAGGCCGTTCGCCTGGCGAACAGCGAGCCGGTCGCCCCGATCCCACCCTTTACCGGCACGCTGATTCTGCGCGAGTCCGTCGCCGCAGGCCCGTTTTTTCAACGTCCGGCCTAATGATGCGCTTCAGAGCATCTCCAGCGCTAACAGCTCTTCAATGGTCTGACGACGGCGGATCAGCCGCGCCTGTCCATTGTCAAACAGTACTTCCGGCAGGAGCGGGCGGCTGTTGTAATTCGATGACATAGACGCGCCGTACGCGCCGGTATCGTGCAATACGAGGTAATCGCCGGGGATGACCGCAGGTAAGGCGCGTGTTTCAACCATTCCCCCTTCCTGCTGCGTAAAAACATCGCCTGATTCGCATAGCGGCCCGGCGACCACCGTCTCGACCCACGGGCCATTTTCAAGCGCGCGACCATCCGCCGCCAGCGCCGAAATACGGTGATAGCTACCGTACATCGCCGGGCGCATCAGATCGTTAAAACCCGCATCTACCAGCACGAAATGGCGGCTTCCCATCTGTTTTACGCTACGCACCTGCGTTACCAGCACGCCCGATTGCGCCACCAGAAAACGTCCGGGTTCGATCTCAAGTTTGACCGCATGTCCCAGATGGCGGGCGATTTGCTCGCGCGCCGCGTTCCACAGGCCATAGTAATGGCGCGTATCAACGGGCTCTTCTCCCTCACGATAAGGTATCGAGAGTCCGCCGCCTGCCGAAATCGCCTCCACATCCTGACCACATTCCAGCACCTGGCGTACCATCGCGCCGCAAACCTGCTCCAGATGGCCATAATCGACGCCGGAACCAATGTGCATATGGATACCGACAAGTTTCAGTCGGTATTTCTGCATTACCGCCAGCGCCGCCGGAAGATCGCTATGCCAGATGCCGTGTTTGCTGTTTTCGCCCCCGGTGTTGGTTTTCTGGCTGTGGCCGTGACCAAAGCCAGGATTCACGCGCAACCAGACGCGATGCCCAGGCGAAACCTGACCAAGCTGCGTCAGCATATCTACCGAGCCGGCATTGACCGGAATATGCAGTTCACTGACGCGCGCCAGCGTGGCGGCGTCAATCACATCGGCGGTAAAAACGATATCATCAGGGCACGTTTGCGGATCGTAGCCCGCCGCCAGCGCACGTTCGATCTCCCCCAATGAAACAGAATCCACCTTGACACCCTGCGCGCGCATTAAGCGCAGGATATGAATGTTCGAACAGGCTTTTTGCGCAAAACGCACGACGTCAAACTGCTGCAGGGCGGCTATCTGACGGCGAATAATGTGCGCGTCATAGACCCAGACCGGACAGCCGAATTCAGCAGGCAATCTGAGCAAATTTTCAGCGTTAAGGTCAGTTTCAGCGTGATAATGCGGCAATGACATAACAAACTCCGGAACAGGCTTTTTAACGATTACGCCATACCTTAGAAAGAATAAAAAATATCGTTTTATTGTCAGTCTATGCAAAAATGATATGGGATAAATGATTCAGGGAAACGTATGGCTGCCGTTAATTTACGTCACATTGAAATTTTTCATGCCGTAATGACCGCCGGAAATCTCACCGAAGCGGCGCGGCTGCTGCATACCTCGCAGCCTACCGTCAGTCGCGAGCTGGCGCGTTTTGAGAAAGTGCTGGGATTAACGCTGTTTGAGCGCACACGCGGGCGCTTACATCCGACGGTGCAAGGGCTACGCCTGTTCGAAGAGGTACAACGCTCCTGGTATGGGTTGGATCGCATCGTCAGCGCGGCGGAAAGTCTGCGCGAGTTCCGTCAGGGCGAACTCTCTATCGCCTGCCTGCCGGTCTTTTCACAATCCTTTTTGCCGCCGCTACTACCGCCTTTTCTGGCGCGTTATCCGGATGTCAGCCTGAATATTGTGCCGCAGGAGTCGCCGTTGCTGGAAGAGTGGCTCTCCGCCCAGCGCCACGACTTAGGGCTGACGGAGACGCTTCATGCCCCGGCAGGAACAACCCGTACCGAGTTACTAACGCTAAATGAAGTGTGCGTACTGCCCTGCGACCATCCGCTTGCCGCCAAAACGGTACTGACGCCAGACAATTTTCAGGGGGAAAATTTTATCAGCCTCTCCCGCCTGGACAGCTATCGACAGTTGTTGGATACGTTATTTGCCGAACATCAGGTGAAGCGCAGAATGGTGGTGGAAACGCATAGCGCGGCCTCCGTCTGCGCGATGGTGCGCGCCGGGGCGGGCGTTTCGATCGTTAACCCGCTGACCGCGCTGGACTATGCCGCCAGCGGCGTCACCGTTCGCCGCTTCAGCATTGACGTGCCCTTTACCGTCAGCCTGATTCGCCCGCTACACCGCCCCGCCTCCGCGCTGGTTGACGCCTTCAGTAAGCATTTACAAACGCATCTTTCGCGCCTGGTCGAACCGCTGGAGGTTATTCTGGGGCCGATGACGAAAGCATAAAGCTCACGGCATCTGCGGCATGAATTGCCGTGGTATCGAAAACCGGTAGCGCGCTTTGCGTCTGGGGAACAAGCAAACCTATTTCAGTGCAGCCAAAAATAACGCCCTGCGCGCCTTGCGCAGCCAGTTGTTCGATAACCTGTAAATAATAGTGGCGCGACGCGTCGGTGAATGTCCCCTGACAGAGCTCGTCAAAAATGACCTGATTGATACGCGCCCGATCGTCCGCCTCCGGCACGATGGTCTCAATCGCAAATTGCTGTTCCAGCCGCCCGCGATAAAAATCCTGCTCCATCGTATAGCGGGTCCCTAATAGCGCCACGCGATGCAACCCCTGACGGGCGATAGCTCGCCCGGTAGCATCCGCGATGTGTAGGAAAGGCAGCGAACAACGAGATTCAATAACGTGCGCGATTTTATGCATGGTGTTGGTACACAGCACAATGCCTTCTGCGCCCGCCTGCTGTAACCCCTGGGCGGCTTGCGCCAGGATATCGCCCGCTTTATCCCACTCGCCGCGGCGTTGACATACTTCAATATCGTGGAAATCTACGCTATGCAGCAGTAAGCTCGCCGAGTGCAGGCCTCCCAGCTGCTGTTTAATGCCTTCATTGATTAAACGGTAATAAGGGATAGTCGATTCCCAGCTCATACCACCCAACAGTCCGATCGTTTTCACTGCGCTCTCCTTTTTGTAAAGCATTATGGCAGTGAAGCAAACTTACACCTCCGTTTCCAGTCTATTTTTCATCATGCCGGATAACAGGCGTCATCCGGCATGGGAGGGGTGATTACACGCCAATATTTCTTAGCTTCTCGCCCGCCATCAGCTTGCGTTCGATATGCTCCAGGGTGACATTTTTGGTTTCCGGAATCAGCCAGAAAGTGATACCGATAAAAGCGATATTCAGCGCGGTGTAGAGCCAGAATGTACCTGCCGCGCCAATGCTGTCCAACAGTGTCAGGAATGTCGCGCCGATGATCATGTTCGATACCCAGTTTGTCGTGGTTGAACAGGTAATGCCAAAATCACGGCATTTCAGCGGCTGGATTTCCGAACACAGTATCCACACCACCGGAGCGGCGCTCATCGCGTAACCGGCGATACACATCATCGTCATCCCAACGGAAAGCCAGGAGAGACCGCTTGATGCCGTACCGTTATCAAACTGCATCAGGCAGTAGCCCAACACCAATGTCCCTAACGCCATTACGCTGAAACCGATTTTTAACGCCGGTTTACGCCCGGCCTTATCGACCGTAAAGACGGCGATAAACGTCGCGAACATAAAGGTCAGTCCGACCACCAGCGTGGCGATCATTTGCTGTTCCGTGGTGGTAAAGCCGGCCATTTTAAAAATGCGCGGCGCATAGTACATAATGATGTTCATGCCGGTGAACTGCTGCATTGCCTGTAGCAGCATACCGAGGAACACGGCGCGGCGAACATTGCGGTTAGCTTTAAATAATGCCCACCCGCCCTGCTTGAGTTTGAGGCTTTCCCGAATCTCATTCAGTTCATCACGGGCTTTTTCCGAGGTATCGCGCAGCATACGCAGCACCTCTTCCGCTTCAATATGGCGACCTTTTTGCGCCAGCCAACGCGGACTATTCGGCAGGAATACCACCAGAATAATGAGCAACACCGCAGGCAGCGCCAGCACGCCCAACATCGCGCGCCAGTTGCCGCTGTAGCTGAATGCCGTATCGGATAAAAAAGCCAGCACAATGCCTAACGTCACCATCAGTTGATACATACTGATCATTTTGCCGCGAACATTTTCACTTGCCATTTCAGAGAGATAAAGCGGCGCGGTATAGGAGGCAATCCCTACTGCTACGCCCAGTATCACGCGGGCGCCAATCAATACTTCCACGCTGGAAGCAAACGCCGACCCCAGCGAGCCGAGCACGAACAAAATCGCGCCGGCCATCAGGCTATACTTACGCCCCAGCCGGAATGAAAGCCAGCCGTTAAATAAGGCGCCAATTGCCGCGCCAAGCATCATACTGCTGACGACCCATTCCTGCAGCCGACTGGTCAGCACGAAATGGTCGGTAATAAAAGGCAGCGCCCCGGCGATAACGCCGATATCCAGACCAAATAACAGTCCCGCTACCGCTGCAGAAACCGAAACAAACATATTCATACGTCGTGTGTCGCGAAGCGAACGCGGCGTTAAAGCAGAGTCATGATTAATAGAGACCATATTTTCCTGCCACAACAGAGTAAGACATAGCCTGAAAGTACGGGATACTCTTCCTCAAGTGTCAGGCTGGAAACGGCATAAATATGGATTAAATGGCTACGCTATAGCGATATGTGATGGATATTACACTTTTTAAATTTAACGCCGTTGCCGGGTATTTTTTCAAACCACCAATATTTCAATAAGTTAAAGCATTGATCATAGCTATTATTTAACAATATATGGATTAAGTTAAACCCACAATATGGACTATGTTAATGAGATCATAAAAAAACCCTGTACGAGGACAGGGCTTTATCAGTTTTTTCGGCCAAAGAGTCGATTTTCCCAGAAACGCATTTGTCAGTAGCGGATTAACGCGCCAGCCAACCGCCATCTACCGCTATGGTATAGCCGTTAATATAATCAGCGGCGCTGGATGCCAGGAAGACTACCGGCCCCATTAAATCGCCCGGTAGCCCCCAACGTCCAGCCGGAATACGGTCGAGAATTTCGGCGCTACGTTGTGCATCAGCGCGCAATTGCTGGGTATTATTTGTGGACATATAGCCCGGCGCGATGGAGTTTACATTGATATTGTGTTTCGCCCACTCGTTCGCCATCAGACGCGTTATTCCCATTACGCCGCTTTTCGACGCGGTATAAGACGGAACGCGAATGCCGCCCTGGAAGGAAAGCATAGACGCGATATTAATAATTTTGCCGCCGTTGCCCTGGGCAATAAAATGTTTTGCCGCCGCCTGAGACATAAAGAACACGCTCTTGATGTTCAGGTTCATGACGTCATCCCAGTCTTTTTCCGTGAAATCAATCGCATCTTCACGACGGATCAAACCCGCGTTATTCACCAGAATATCAATATGACCGTATTCCGCCACCGCCCGTTCCAGTAGCGCCGGAATACCATCGATTTGGCGCAGATCGGCCGTCAGGCTTAAAAAACGACGTCCCAGAGCGGTGACACGCGCAATAGTGTCCGTCGGTTCAACAATGTTAATACCGACAATGTCACAGCCCGCTTCCGCCAGCCCTAACGCCATCCCCTGCCCCAATCCGGTATCGCACCCCGTCACAACCGCGACTTTACCTTCAAGAGAAAATGCATTCAAAATCATTGTTAATCCTTATTTTTGTCATGCCTGTCACGCACAGGCGTTATCACCGGTCGCGACTAGCGCAGATCTTGTACCGCAACGTGATCCATGTCATCGAAGACCTGATTTTCTCCCACCATGCCCCAAATAAACGTATAGGCTTTGGTGCCAACGCCGGAATGTATTGACCAGCTTGGGGAAATAACCGCCTGTTCATTACGCATCACAATATGACGGGTTTCCTGAGGCTGCCCCATCATATGGAAAACGCAACTGTCCTCTTCCATATTGAAATAGAGGTACACTTCCATACGGCGCTCATGGGTATGGCATGGCATGGTGTTCCATAGATTGCCGGGCGCCAGTTCGGTGAGTCCCATACTGAGCTGACAGGTTTCCAGTACATCCGGTACGAAGTATTTATTGATGGTGCGACGGTTACTGGTGAGGTTATCGCCTAAGGTGACGGGCGCAACGTCGGCAGGCGACACTTTTTTCGTCGGATAAGCGGTGTGCGCTGGCGCGCAGTTGTAATAAAACTTCGCCGGTCTGCTCGCCTCATTGCTGACGAAGACCAGCTCTTTCGCCCCTTTACCAATATACAGAGCATCACGATGACCAATGTCATGGCGCTGCCCGTCAACAATAATGGCGCCCGCGCCGCCAATATTAATGACGCCCAGCTCGCGGCGGTCCAGTAACCGGGAAACGCCAAGCTGTTTACCTACTTCTCCGCCGATTTCAACGGGATGGCTGACGGGCATAATGCCGCCGACAATAATACGGTCGATATGGCTGTAGACCATCGTATATTCATCTGCGACAAAAATATTTTCTATTAAAAACTCGCGTCGCAGCGCCTGGGTGTCCAGCGTTTTAGCGTGCTCGCTATGGATGCTTTGCCTTACGTCCACTTTTCCCTCCAATGATAAATCGATCGCAATGGCATAAAATCAAAACACTGTTTTGATTTATTTAACGGCATCATAGTCGCCTGGATAAAGGTTTTCAACAATAAATAAAACAACGTTTCATTTATATGGTTGGTTATTTTTAAAACTGCTGTAGCGATCACGAACGGCGCTAAAACTTACGCACTTGTCTGATTTTCAGACATGCGCGCCAGATGCTGTATGCGGTTACTCAGATAAAAATTGGAGCTTGTTTTGGAACGGAGTCTGATGTGCGAATTGAATTAAAAGCGGTATGCGTCTGCAATGCCCGACGCGGCAAGTCGTTCTGCGCTATAACGAAAAAGGGGGTCTGTCACTGGCTTTGCCCTCGTGATAGAGGGCTTTTTATGACAGGAATACTAAAGCAGGAAAAGGATGGCTGGCGTAGGATCAGTCGCGTTCAATGGTTAAAGCAACGCCCTGGCCGCCACCGATACACAGCGTCGCCAGGCCTTTACGCGCGTCGCGTTTAACCATTTCGTGCACCAGTGAAACCAGAATTCGACAACCGGAAGCGCCAATAGGATGCCCCAGCGCAATCGCGCCGCCATTAACGTTTACCCGTCGCTCATCCCATTCCAGCATTTTTCCTACCGACAACGCCTGGGCGGCAAACGCTTCGTTGGCTTCGATAAGGTCGACCTCCGTCAGTTGCCAGCCGGCGCGCTCCAGACAGCGCCGGGTAGCATATACCGGCGCAATCCCCATTAGCGCAGGATCGACGCCGACGCTGGCAAACGCGCGGATGCGCGCCAGCACCGGCAGCCCCAGCGCCTGGGCGTTCGCCTCGCTCATCATCATCACCGCGGCGGCGCCATCGTTGATTGAGGAGGCATTACCCGCCGTCACCGAACCTAAACTATCAAACGCCGGATGCAGCAGGGCTAACCCCTCCGCACTGGCGTCGGCCCGCGGTTGTTCATCCGTATCGACAATTGCGGTCTGCCCATTACGTTGCGTGACGATGGGGACAATCTCATCTTTAAAACGTCCGGTATCAATCGCGGCCCTGGCTTTTTGTTGCGAACTGAGCGCATAAGCATCCTGTAACTCGCGGCTGATGCCATATTCCCGTGCCAGGTTTTCTGCCGTCACGCCAATGTGATAATCGTTGAAGGCATCCCATAAGCCATCATGTACCAGACTATCCACCAGATTGTCGGCATCAGGCAACGCGCCGGTACGGCTGTCATTGAGGACATGCGGCGCACGGCTCATATTCTCCTGCCCGCCCGCAATAACAATGTCCGCTTCGCCGCACTGAATAGCCTGCGTCGCCAGGTGCAACGCTTTTAAACCGGAACCACAAACGTCATTAATGGTAATAGCGGAAACGGTAGTCGGCAGCCCTCCTTTGATGGCTGACTGGCGCGCCGGATTCTGCCCGGCGCCAGCCGTCAGTACCTGACCGAGGATGACCTCATCGATAGCGTTAGCGTCCACGCCGGTGCGCTCAATTAACGCTTTTACGACCATACTCCCCAGCTCGACGGCGGAATGACGGGCCAGCGTTCCCTGAAAACAGCCGATGGGTGTCCGTAAAGCCCCCACTATCACAACCTCTTTCATTACCACCTCAGCGCAAAATGACACCGCCATAGTAGAGCATTGTTAAAATTAGTTATCTTGATTGTTTAAAAAAAGTGAGTTTTATCACAAAGGAAATGACGCTGATTTGACGGTGGCGCAGCTTATTTCTGCTGCAAATGGTAGCGAAGCCAGTTCCCCGCCGTTCCGGGCGGCGTCTTCTTGTTCCACAACAAATCAATAGCAATCGCCCTCGGCCAGCCAGGAACATCCAGCTGCGCCAGCGGTTTTTCCGCCGCAAACTCTTCCACCAGCGCGCAGGGCAATACGCACCAGCCAAATCCCTGAACCGCCATGCTCAACAGTAATAAATAGTTTGGCGCTGACCAGGCCGGGCCGCGCGTAATGTTGGCATTAGATTCAAGGTAGGTATTCAGACGCAGCTCGCGCCAGGTATGCAGTTGCTCCCATTGCAGGTTCGTCTGCGACGCCAACGGATGCGTGGTCGCCACATAAACCCCCATCCAGCTTTGAACAGGCAGACGCGTCGCGCCAATGTTTGTGGGATAGTCATCACGCGCTTCAATCAGGCCTATCTGGGCGCGCCCTTTTTGCAGCAGGTCGATAACATCATCATTTTCTCCGATCAAGCATTCAAACTCGGTATGCGGAAATTGACGATCAAACTGCGCCATTAACTCTTCCAGACTGTCAGGGTGCAGGGTATCAGAGAGGACGAACGTGAGCCTTGCCTCCGTCTCGCCGGATAACGTCAGCGCCACCTCATCCAGACGGTCGCTCGCCGATAAAATAGCCTGAACGTAGCTAAGCACCCGTTTTCCTTCTTCGGTCAGAACGGGCTGGCGCGAAGATCGATCAAATAATGAAAATCCCAGATCCGCCTCCAGATGCGCAATGGCGGTACTAATGGTGGACTGGCTTTTACGCAGGCGGCGCGCCGCCGCAGAAAACGAACCGCAAGAGACGGTCTCAACAAATGCCATTAACGCTTCAGGTGAGTAACGCATAACCTATCTACTTTATCGATGGATGTTATCTTTTAGGTATCATATTAAACGATAAAATAGCGGAAATTTCTTTAGTTCGATTAAGAGTAAGGTTTTTTCGTTTATGCAACATGACGCCATACAACGTCGCTCGCTGCCGGAGCGTATTTTCCATGCTGTCTGTTTTGAAGGTATTGCGACTGCAATACTGGCGCCAACGACCGCCTGGCTAATGCAGCGCTCGGTGCTGGAGATGGGCGGCCTGACGATATTGCTGGCAACGACGGCCATGATCTGGAATATCATTTATAACGCTCTGTTTGATCGACTGTGGCCTGCGCATCAGGTGAGACGAACCGCCAAAGTGCGTGCACTCCATGCGTTAGGATTTGAAAGTGGGTTTATTGTCATTGGCGTGAGTATTGTCGCCTGGGTACTGAATGTCAGCCTGCTACAAGCATTCACCCTGGAAATTGGTTTCTTCCTGTTCTTTTTGCCGTACACGATGCTGTACAACTGGGCATACGATGTTTTACGCCAACGAATAGTGACTCGCCGCCAACAGCGCGTTAGTGCATGATATTGCTCTTTTTTGCCGGGATCGCAACGCTCCCGGCCCTCCTCCTCCACGACATCCATCTGCTTAAAACGCCCCCAACTGACGCTATTTATGGTAAATTGCGCTTCTTTTTGTGTGTTTTATAGTTGATAAATTCAAATAATGTCTAAAATTTGGTCAAAAGATGAGACTCTCTGGAGTTTTGCATTATACGGAACGGCTGTAGGCGCAGGCACTCTTTTCCTTCCCATCCAGTTGGGATCGGCAGGCGCAATCGTGCTATTTATTACCGCGCTGGTCGCCTGGCCGCTGACATACTGGCCGCATAAGGCGCTGTGTCAGTTTATTCTTTCCTCAAAGACTTCTGCCGGTGAGGGAATTACTGGCGCCGTTACTCATTATTACGGCAAGAAAATCGGCAGTATTATTACCACGCTTTATTTCATTGCGTTTTTTGTCGTGGTATTAATTTATGCTGTGGCGATTACCAATTCCCTGACAGAGCAATTAGCGAAGCATATTCAGATAGATATTCGCATCCGGATGGCAGTTAGCTTCGGCGTAGTACTTATCCTGAATATGATTTTCTTAATGGGAAGACATGCCACTCTTCGCGTAATGGGCTTTTTAGTCTTTCCACTTATCGCTTACTTCTTGTTCCTTTCGCTCTACTTAACCGGAAGCTGGCAACCTTCGTTACTGACCGGGCAGATGTCTTTGGATAGTCACACGTTGCACCAGGTATGGATTTCTATTCCGGTGATGGTTTTTGCTTTTAGCCATACGCCCATTATTTCGACGTTTGCCATCGACAGACGGGAAAATTTTGGCGATCAGGCCATGGATAAATGCAAAAAGATCATGAAGGTCGCCTATCTGATTATCTGCCTGAGCGTGCTGTTCTTTGTCTTTAGCTGCCTGCTCTCCATTCCGCCGTCATACATTGAAGACGCGCGCAACGAAGGCGTTACCATCCTTTCCGCGCTCTCGATGATGCCCAATGCGCCGGCCTGGCTCTCTATTTCCGGTATTATCGTTGCCGTCGTGGCCATGTCGAAATCTTTCCTCGGCACCTATTTCGGCGTCATTGAGGGCGCAACCGAAATGGTAAGAACCACCCTACAGCAGGTTGGCGTGAAAAAAAGCCGGGCGTTCAATCGCGCGCTGTCTATCATGCTGGTCTCCGGGATTACGTTTATTATTTGCTGTATTAACCCGAATGCCATCTCTATGATTTATGCTATTAGCGGCCCGCTCATCGCGATGATTCTGTTTATTATGCCCACGTTGTCAACGTACCTGATACCGGCATTGAAACCCTACCGTTCAGTAGGCAATTTCATTACGTTGGTCGTCGGTTTACTTTGCGTATCGGTGATGTTTTTCGGCTAAAGTAAAAGATAGCCGGGATATAACTCCCGGCTATTTTATATAAGAATCCAGCACCTTTAATATTACGTCCAGATCTTCTTCACGTCTGGCTTCATCACTCTGATGAACGATATGCTCGGTCAGATGCCCTTTAATCACCTCGCGCATTAAGCCATTTACCGCGCCGCGAATCGCCGCGATCTGTTGTAACACGGCCGCGCATTCATGCGGTTCATCCAGCATTTTTTTTAGCGCTATCACCTGCCCCTGAATCTTGCTGGTTCTGGCTTTAAGCTTTTGTTTGTCCCGGATGGTATGTGACATTACAACACCTCACTAACATTAACGAATACAAATTATAGCATTACGATGCTACTGGGGGGTAGTATTCCATACTGGGGGGGAGTAGAATGACGTCCACATAAAACAACTAAGAATCATTCTCATGGGTGAATTTTCGACACTTCTTCAGCAAGGAAACGGCTGGTTCTTCATTCCCAGCGCCATTTTATTAGGTATTTTGCACGGGCTTGAACCAGGGCACTCCAAAACCATGATGGCGGCTTTTATCATTGCCATTAAAGGTACGGTTAAACAGGCTGTCATGCTCGGTCTGGCAGCAACGCTTTCTCATACCGCGATCGTCTGGTTAATCGCTCTGGGTGGGATGTATCTTAGCCGGGCATTCACCGCACAATCAGTGGAACCATGGCTGCAGTTAATTTCTGCGATCATTATTCTGAGCACCGCGTGCTGGATGTTCTGGCGGACATGGCGAGGCGAGCAGCAGTGGCTGGCGGGAAACCATCATCACAACCACGACCACGACCACGACCACGACCACGACCACGACCACGACCACGACCATCATGGTCACATACATCCGGAAGGTGCAACGTCAAAAGCGTATCAGGATGCCCATGAACGCGCCCATGCTGCCGATATTCAACGCCGTTTTGATGGTCAAACAGTGACTAATGGACAGATCCTGCTATTCGGCCTGACCGGAGGGCTTATCCCCTGTCCGGCTGCGATCACCGTTTTACTGATTTGTATCCAGCTTAAAGCGTTTACACTGGGCGCCACGATGGTGCTGAGCTTTAGTCTTGGCCTGGCATTAACGCTGGTGACGGTAGGCGTTGGCGCGGCGATAAGCGTTCAACAGGCAGCAAAGCGCTGGAGTGGTTTTTCGACGCTTGCCCGGCGGGCGCCCTATTTTTCGAGCATTCTGATTGGTCTGGTCGGCGTGTATATGGGAATTCATGGCTATACCGGGATCATGCAGTAAATATGTAACGCTTCTGCTCAGGCCGTATCATTCACGTCGGGTTTCATTCCAGAAGCGTTTTTACTTATCAAACGGTATGAAAGGCCATACATTCAGCGTCCCGCCTGAATTCTGTATTTTACTCCACTACACCACAGGCAAAAAATACCCCACCGCCACCGGGTTTAGCCGGCGTGTCAGTGTTTCTGGATAGGGTCGCCGGAGGCGGGTTATTGCGGAGCGATAAACGGAGTTCGCTGCAGTGATTTACAAAACCGGGTACCAAACAGCAGTTCCCGTAATCGGTTCCGCATTCCCAGCTTCACCAGTAACCGGTATTTGTCCTGCCAGATTTGCTTCTCCTGTGTATTCAGCCTTCCACACAACGCTGACAACCTTCCTCGTCCACGGTAAACTTCCTGAAGCAAGCGTAACTGGGCCAGGCTCACTCCGCATGCCAGTATCTCCCGGTGCATCAACTGATCCATATAGTTCATCAACCGCTTCGGATTGTTAAATATCGGTGGCACTTCCAGAAAGCCCGTCACCGGATCCGGAGATAACAAAAAGGCGTCCAGCGCTCCTGTCCTGCGCAGGCGTGCGCCCCCGGCCCACTGTTCATCCCGCCGCCACCGAATAAGTATCTCCGCCAGTTCCTGCTCCAGCAGCGCCGGGATGCCGCCGTATACCTTCAGTACCACCCGGTCGCTGAAAAACAGCTCATCGCTGATAATCATAACCGGGTAGTCCGGCAGTATCTGTCTCAGGGAATAGAACAAAAAGAGATGTTCACGGGGACGCAGACACAGTATCAGTATGGCCTCCGGTTTCCGACGTAATTGCTGCAACAGAACAGGCAGACTGTATGCGGTTTCACAGTTGCAGCCCGGCAGAAATCTCCGGACCAGGTGTGCCACGGCGATCGTCACCGGCCAGCAGTCACCGTAAACGATAATCTGCCGGGCCGGCATCCGGTTATGTTCCGTCATCCTCATCCTCCTTCTTTTTCAGGATTTTCCCCGCATTTCTGTTACTGCACAGCCGGTTCCACAGTTCATTTGCCATCGACCTGTCACCATTACCGACCCGGCGTTTTGATACCAGCGGCGGTCCGGCTTTTTCACGGCGCGTGGACGGGGTGGGACTGTCAAGAACCCGGATAACATAAATCTCATAGCGTCGTGCTTTATTGGGCAGGGTCTGGTGACGGCAGATGCTGACCACCCGCGATGTTTTGCTTCGCAGATAGGCAATCAGGTAGCTGGCCCGTCTGGCCGTGATGTGAAACGCCTCTGCTATCTGGTTACGCTGAACCCAGTTCTGCTGCAACAGGCACCAGTGTGCCACGATGATATACAGGGGCTCGCCGGCATACTGGCGGACACTTACCGGAATAAAACAGGCATCATGGTTGGTCTGTCCGGGATAATGAATATCGTTACCTGAAAAAACTATCTTCTCTTTTGATTTATCAGAAGACATGCAGACTCTCCGTTTTTTAGTGAAAAAGACCGAGAAGAAAAAAATAATCATAAAGATAAATTTATATCTATTTTTAATTAACTATCAGGAAATGGTATTTAATTCTGCTAATTGTAAGTAACAATCACTGTCATTGCGGCTGAAAAAGCACCTGTTTTAATTACCGCACCGGGTATAGCTTCGGCCTTTGCTTTATACTGTTTTATAATTTTGCCACCGGCACCGTTATCAAGATGGATAGATCCCATATCTGTTTTCATATTAAATTTAACTGGTATGTTATTATCCACATCAATTACCGACAGTCTGAATCCATTGTTTTCTTGTTTATTATTCTTAAGAATCACGGTGCTGTCAGCATCTGCCAGTGTCAGACCGTTGGTCCTGAACTCTATAGCCAGTGGGGCGTCGAACGGGATCTGCGTTCCGACATTCTGTTGTGCTGTAACGGTGAAAGGTACTTCCCTGGGCACCATGGTTTCCTTATATTCCGTATAAAAATGCCCCATTTTGATAGTATTAGAAGGAGAGATAATAACCGTGCCTGAGTTGTCAGGAATAAACCTGAGATTAAACGCAGAAACAGTTAAAGGTCTGAATGGAACAGTTGGTGGCCCAACAGATATTGAGGGTTGTGACGGGCTATAGGGATATATATTAATTTTACTTTCCGGAATATTTATGTCCACAAAATTATTACTGAAAACCTGTTCAACAAAAATACGTACTGTAATCGTTCCGCTCCGGTTATATGTTTTTTGCGCTTCCATACGTTCTCCGAATGCTTTTGAACTGGACCAACCGGAAAACCCTGCCTGTATATCCTTCCATGAAAATAGCACGGGAGTCCCGTTCCCTTCCTGAATAACGATATCCATTCCAAGACCACGATCTTTTAGCGCAGTGGCTACCTGTTTCATATTGGAAAGCGAAACTGCTGTAGAGTAAACAAGTGAACCAATACTGCTCCATGTTGTAGTACAGGTATAACTTATGGGAACAGTAATCTTCTGCAGTTCCTGCCCCTGTAAATATTGTCCTCCCCTCAGATTGATATTCTGAATATTTATATTTCCATTGGCATCACATTTTGACCAGTCGTAGTTTGCCCGCGCAGAATCACAGACAGCAAAGAAAAGAAACACACCTGACAGTATCAGTGATTTCATATCGAATAATCGTCCTGTCATGATGTCGCCCCTGCGTCCTTAAACGCGCAATTCAGGGCATCGCAGGTGTAGCGGTTCATCTGCAGTCCACCGTAATCATCAATATACCCCACCCACAGCGTCCGGGTTTCTGCCGGCAGAAAAGCCTTTAAAGGCAGGCTCCCCAGGGGTGGCACCATCACGCCCTCGCGGAAACCACTGAGCCTGTGGCTACGGTCTGCTCCCAGCCACGCCACAGTGATGTAGTACGGTGTCGGGTTTCTGAGGGTCAGATGTCCCGCATTTCGCTCAGCAGTCAGCTTTCTTTCCGGCTGGTCACTGCTGCTTCTGATAATGGCTTTCGGACGGTAAAACAGTTTCAGCTGGCTCTGCATGGCCAGCTGCAGGACGTTGTCGTCTTCCGGCTTCGGGGGAACGCCCCGCACGTTAAACCAGAACAGTGTTTCTCTGTCCTGAGGGAGCTTATCTGTCAGCCCACGAACCTGGGTAATGCGGACCTGGGATTTCTGTCCGGCATCAATACGCTGCAGCGGCGGCAGCGCCATCAGCGCATCGGTTCTCACCCCGTCAGCGTCCGTCACCCAGGACTGCGCCAGGAACGGCGTGGTTTTGTCATCGTTATTCAGCGTGATGGCCACCGTTTTCTGTGGCGCATCCATGATAATACGGGTCCGGTCAACATTGACGGCCGCCGGGCTGTACTGGCTCCATGCTGCCGCCAGTGCGAGTAAAATCACACGGCTTCTTCTGCTGTTTTTCACCTGTTTTCTCCTTTAGACCTGCTCTGTGACAGGGATATTTTTATCTGCAGGGCAGTAACAGCGGCCCCCGGCTGAGTGTCACCGTTTCCGGCAGGGTGAGTCTGCACTGCACCCGGCCATCCCAGGACACATTCAGGGTCCGGCGGTCTTCCCCGCTGAGACCTGTCAGGTAGGCCAGACCGCCATCTCCGACCATCCCCGCGGTTCTGCCGGTTTTCCCGGACACCACCAGGGCGCCAAACGGCGGACTTGCGCCATCAGCCAGCCGGATATGACCGAGCACCTGCGCCCCTTGGCTGGCGTCAATCTTCCGGTAGCCCACCGCGCCCTCCGTCAGCACCTGGCTGACGACGGAGCTGCTGACGTCCACGTCCTCCGGCAGGGCGGCCACATCAACCGAAATATCGCTGCGGCGATAGCTGCTGCCGGCGCTCACCACGCCCACCCCGAAGCGGTTGGTCACCCCGCTGTTGCCGTTCACCGGCACACCGGCCACGTCTCCGGTATCTATCATCATGCGAGGCTCATTCCCGGCCATCGACTGGCTGAAGGCGGCGCCGTGGGCGGTGGCGGTCACCGAGCCGTACCAGCTCAGGCCCAGGCTGCGGTACTGTCCGGGCTGCAGGGTGGCGTCCGCTGCCGCCTGCCCCCACGGCAGACGGCTCTGCACGCTGCCGCTAAAGCTGCTGTTACTGCCGGTGTCATAGCGGTTATGACCGGCGCTGATGTTCCATGTGGTGTCCGGGTTATGGAAATCGCTGTAATTCACGGTCTGCTGCAGGCCGCCCCGGTTATCTTTCTGTACGCTGTAACTCACCTGGCGGCTGTCTCCCCACGGGATACTGATGGTGGCGTAGACCTGGTTCTGGCTCCCCCCGCCGGTGTACTGGTTACGGGCAAACGACACCGAGGCCGAGAGCCCCTGAAGGTCGCCGAGACTGAACACTTTGTTGAAGCTGAGCATGTAGTTATTGTTGGACTGCGCATTCCAGTAATTGAGCCGGCTTACCGAGAGGGCCGCGCTCATATTGAGTACCGGAACGGACTGGCTGTAAGTCACGGTGTAGCTCTGTTTTTCATGCCATGCATCGCCGCCGTCGGTGGCCCGACGCTGCAGGTACTCCGGCATGGACAGAAAATGGCGGTCCGAGAAGCGGTATCCGACGAACGCCAGGGTACTGCCGGTTTTATCAAACGTTTTGGCATAGTTGATACGGTAGCTGTAACCGGACTGCTTCTTCCCATGCGGCAACCGCGCATCTGAGCGGGTGACGTCCGCAGACAGAGCGCCCAGCAGCCCCATATTCTGGCCGATCCCGAGCGCCGCGGACTGGTAGTCGCCGGTGGAGGCAATGAGGCCGCCATACAGCGACGTGTTGTTAAATGCTCCCCAGGTGGCCTCCCCGAGCAGAAAGTCAGGGCTGACCGTGCTGTTGTTATGCGTCCCGCCGTACAGCGGACGTCCGGCGGCCACCTTATAGCGAACCTGTCCCTGGCGTGCCATAAAGGGGACGCTGGCCGTGTTGACCTGCCAGGTCCGGACGCTACCGTCGCTTTCCCGGACGCTGACATCCAGGTTGCCGCTGATATTCTGGCTCAGGTCGGGAAGCTCAAAAGGCCCCGGCGACACCCGGGTCTGGTACAGAATGCGGCCATTCTGGCTGACGGTAACCTGTGCATTACTGTTCGCAATGCCGCTGATTTTCGGGGCATACCCCTGAAGAGAGGACGGCAGCATGCGCTCATCGCTGGCCAAAGTGAGCCCGGCAAAGCGGAAGGAGTCAAAAATAGCGGAGCTGAGGTACGTCTGTCCGAGCGTCAGTTTTGAGCGCAGTGCTGGCAGGGCACGGAACAGATACGTCTGCGGCAGATAAAAATCGGACTGTGATGCGCCCCGCCCACTGTCAAAACGGCTGTACTGGTAATCGCTCCGCAACCGCCAGACGCCGAGATTAAACCCGGCGGTGCCGTAGAGGCTGTAGCTGGTAGAGGTCTCCCCCTGCTGCGGCATATAGCGGTTGGCCATCAGGCTGTAATCGAGCAGGCCGGCGGTGACGCCGTCGCTCCAGCGTGAAGGAGGCACCCAGTCCGGGTCCTGATAACGCATCCAGGCCTGGGGGATAATGAAGGTCAGACGCTGATTTTCAGCGCTGTACCGTACCTGACTGTCAGCGGAGCGCAGCTCAAGGCATTGCCCGTCCGGGATACCGGTAACGGGTTTCAGGCCATGAATAATCTTATCCTTAAGACCCAGCATGGCCACCATGTCTGTTGTCACACAGATGACGGCCGCGTCGCGTCCGGCAACCGGTACAACTCTGACCGGATACTGTTCCCGTACCGGCTGGTCATTGAGCCAGATATCGAGAATATAGTTACCGGGCGCCACATACCCCTCGCGGCTGAAGGCCGTGAGGTCCACGTTGGACAGGTTCCCGCTGTCCAGCAGGCTGGCATTGAACTCCGTGGCCTGCGACTTCAGGACGGAAAATGTCAGGGTAATCAGAATGGCAAGCCGGGTAATTTTCATGGCATGGCGCTTTCGTGTTGTCGTCCGTGTAACAGACAGCCCGCAGGCACAGTCAGATATAAAAGCCGTCCGATCCCCTCCGTGGACGGCTTCTCCCTGTCGTTATTTACCGCGTGAAATCACAGGTATTTCAGGGTGTAGGTGACGGATGCGTTGAAGTCACCGGGAGTGACGCCATTATCCAGTGCTATTAGTCGGGCAAAGAAGTTGAGTTCGTTGTTTCCGGCCTGCAGTTGCTGAGCGTCGCCATCCTGCATCGGGGTGTTGGGATCGATAATTGTGGCGTTGTCACTCTTCAGTAGCTGGACACCAACATGCTGTGCGATACCGCTGGTGGTGTAAGCCTTTTTGCTGGTATTCGCTGCGCCAGAGAAAGATACGGTTACTTTGGACATTTTCCCTGCGGAGCCAGCTGTGTCCGGGGTATTCGGATCGAAAGCACAGTTCTGTAGATGAATGGTGAACGGTTTTGATTCCGTAGTTGCGTCGGCGGTATTCAGTTTACGGTAAGAAATCTGTCCAAACGGAACGGTGATCGCATCGTCACCCGGCGCGATATCACAGGGGGAGTTGGTGATGGTGCCAGTGAAGGTAATTTTACCTGAGCCGAACGGGCCTGCTGTGGGTGGATCGACTGCATATACAGAAGCGCCATACATCATACCGGCAGCCGCCATGGCAAGTATTATTTTATTACGCATAGATAATATGTCCTTTGGGTGAATGAGAATTATTTTGCAAAGGCTGAAAACAACTCTGAGGGTATTAATGAAAGCGTTCAGAAAAGATTCGTATGAATAATAAACGCCTGGTGTTAAACGAAGCACCTGAACTTTCCATCGAAAAATATTGATTTCAGCTAATGCCTAATCAGTTGTAAGAAAATTCTTATTCAAATTAAAACAATAAAAATAGATCGATACGATCGATGATTATGATCGTAATTTAAGAATAATCATCAAAGAAATACTTTTTAATGTAATTATAAGCGGGTGAATACCTAACAGACAGATATTCGCAGCGGACATGAAATATTTTGTAATATATTATCTGGAATGTATGTTTTGTTTTTCCATTACACTGGATATTTACAAAACATAATACTAATCATATATAACAATGAAATTACTGGTAGCATAAAAAACTGGATATAACGCAAGTAAAAGGCATTTAATTCCAAAACATTAACTTAATAAATCATTATGAACCATCATAAGTGGAAGGAATAAAAAATAATAAATGAAATGATATTCTTCTGTATTTGTGATGGGCATCACAATAGATATAAATGCAGGTACCCTGACATTTCTGAACTTCGCGGATGAAATTTAAAAACAATGCCGACAGCAAAGAACAAACTGGTAATAGCTGTCAGACATAATGCTGCCTGCTGTAATGTATACAGCAGGCTGGGGGATATTAATGCGCGGCGTCGTGCTGCACGGAGTGCGTGGGTGACTCCTGAACTGACTGAGAGTCTACAACTATGCCATCCTGAGCTGATTTCAGTAACAGACCTGCCTGATAGTATTTTCCTTCGTTCATCAAGGAAAGCGCTGTGGTCACATCCTTACGGGTTTGCTGAAGAGGAATGAGTTCCTGATTTTCAATAACACTGACGCCTGCTAGTTTCAGGGCCTCTATAGTCCCTTTTTTATCTCCTTCTTTCATTTTCTGGTTTGCTTTATTAATAGCATCATTTTTCTGGCCCGCAGGGAGATAATCTTCTGCTACCGTAATCGATGAATTTATCCGAATATAGTGGTCTCCTTCAACTGGGGCTTTTTTATCTGATTTGACATACAGATTCCAGTCAGTGCTGTCATCGTTCAGGAGTTTTTCTGCTTGCGCAGCCAGTTGTTCCGCCTTTTGGGTCCGACCATTAAACAACTCGAATCGCGACATTCCGATATCACGCATGGCCTGCCAGGCCTGTCCGGATATCTTGTCATTATTCAGAGTAACGTTATCAGTCATGTTTGTTGCGGCCATAATATTTCCTGAAAACAGGATAACCATCAGCGCAACGCCTGGCATAATATGGCTTTTCATAATCCATCATCTCCACAAAGTAACATTTTTTATCGGATTATCCTATTCAGAACCGGTAACCCACGCCAAGATTAAAACCATTGCTATTAAGGCTTCCGCTGTTATGGGTAGCATCAAAATCCGCGCCCTCATAACCCAGAGTTATAGCGACATTACTGACCGGGGTATAAGCCACGCCAGCAGAATAACCATATCCGACCTTACTGTCAGACTCATTTATCCCGTGATCACGCTGATGCAATAATACGGGGCCCACTTGACTATACAGACTTAACTGGTTATTTATTTTCCATGAGGGGCCTGCAAGCAGGGAGTAATAACGGGTTGTTACACGACCATTACTGCTTTCATAGGAATAGCGCTGGCTTCCATTTAGCCATGCAAATGAGGTTGTCAGCCCCCAGTCCGGTGACATTTCATAGTTGTTTGCCAGCCGTACCCCACGCAACGTCCCGGCGTGATTAGTATGGGACTGGGCGTATCCAAGTGAAAATGTACTGGCATTATCGTCTGCCCATACCGGACTGGCTGCAGCAGACAGCAGAACAATACCGGCACTTCCGGCTAATAGCATTTTGTTCATCTTCTTCTCTCCGGTTATTTTTACCTGATGCCTTATTGGCATGTATTAAGTTAAAATCTTTCCGTGATAACAAACTATAAATAAATCTTTTAAATTATGAGCGCTGTTACGCCAGCAAATACCTTTATCTCCGGCTGTCGGGAGGCTATTCACGGAAATATATCCAGGCCAGAAACAGTATTTAATAATAAATAAACTGAAAAATAAAAACTGACAAAAATAGAAGTTCACAGATATATACCAAAAATAATTTGAGTTGCTTAAAGGCGGCAAGGGAGTGAGTCCCCAGGAGCATAGATAACGATGTGACTGGGGTGAGCGACAAATCTGCCGGGAGCAGATTTGAACGTCGCGTGCGACGCCCCGTCAGGGCGAGGCCCATGGATGGGCCGGGTAATCCGTAGCCAACACATAAGCAACTTGAAGTATGAAGGGTATATAACGGGAAAGAAGGCATATCGGCCTGGTAAATCAACGTCTGTGATTTAAGTTGCAGGAAACGGCTATGGAGAGGGGGGGGCGGCAGTTATCGGGCAGTAACGGCATTGTTCAGTGAGTATCCAGGAAAAAAAAGAAGGGAGCGGTACTCCCTTCGTAAACATGTCAGAATACGACATTTTGGTACTCTTTTATTTATTATCTGGCCGTAAAAGTTATGCTGTTGGCAGATATCTCCAGTCAACATAAAAAAATACCACCAGCTAAAAATGTGATGCAAACCACCATTAAGCAGGTAACCAAATTGACTGTGCCACTAAATCCGGAAAAGAGTTTGAATCCGGGGATAACATCTGATGCAGAAATTAGCACCAGTCTTCGATTCGGATACCCGGAATGCGTTCAAACTCGCGGAGATTGTTTGTGACGACGACCAGTCCGCGGCTACGGGCATGGCCAGCAATCATCTGGTCATAAGGCCCGACAGGTGTTCCCTTGCGGGCCAGTTCGGCACGGATTTGACCGGTATGTATCGCCAGCCTGAAGGGGCATGTTGGCTTTGACGATCAGGCAAAAAACAACGGCGAATAAAATAAAGTCGTATGATGATCTTCACATTTATCATCATCAGCGTTCATATTACTCAACCTGTAATCAACCTCTGGCGTTTTTCTGTATCCATCACAACCATTTCCGGTAAAGGTAAAAAAGGAATTTGAACCTTTCCGGAGATGATAATGAAGGTAAATACATGGACAATTTTGCTTATGTCGGCGCATCTGACGGCCTGTGCCGTCCCTGGCACAGAAAAATATCAGACCAGCATGGACAGCGTTACGGCAGAAAAAATAAGCCGGATTATCCAGTCGGATGTCATTCCTTATAAAGGCGAAAACCATGGAGAAGTTATCAGCCGCGTATCGTCTGCTTTTCTCGGAACACCTTATCAGGCGGATACGCTCATCGGTGGGCCCGGCATCCCCGAAGTCCTTGTAGCGAATTTCAACGGCGTGGACTGCTTTACCCTGGCTGATTACGTTGAAGCCCTGGCCCGCAGCGATAATCAGAAATCGTTTCTGCATAATCTTGCCAGGACTCGCTACGCCGCGGGCAAAGTTGCTTATCTCAGCCGCCGGCACTTCTTCTCTGACTGGTTCGCCGCAACACCGCGTAATGCACGGGATGTAACGCCGGATATCAGCCCTGATTATGTCGTTGTTGACAAGCAGCTTAACCATAAACCTGATGGCGGCGAGTACATTCCTGGTCTGGGCATCCATCCTCGTAAAATAAATTACATTCCCGGAAGAGCCATCAACCAGCAGGTCATGAACCACCTAAAAAACGGGGATTATATCGGTGTCTACTCCCCGCTTGACGGGCTGGACGTTTCACATGTGGGTATCGTAGTTCGCCATGATGAACAGGTGTGGTTCAGGAACGCCTCCTCATTGGCCGCAAACAGAAAAGTGGTGGATACACCGTTTATGGAATACATGCATTCCAGACCGGGCATCGTTGTGCTGCGGGCTGAATGATAAAGTCATTACCGGAGTCGCCAGCTGATAATAGCCGTCCGACATAGGTATTGAAACCCTGTGTACTGTGGGGCCGACACGGAAAATTGCTGTAAATTCGTGGTTTTAGTAAATACTAGAAGATATTTGTCTGGAGCGGGCGAAGGGAATCGAACCCTCGTATAGAGCTTGGGAAGCTCTCGTTCTACCATTGAACTACGCCCGCTTTGAGATGCGTAAGGCATTATAAACCTTACGCTCTGGTTGGCAAGAGACTTACTGGCTGACTGGCGATTAATTCGCCGTCAGCACTTCGGTTTACTCCCCTGCGGCGGCAGATAACGCAGCGGATCGATGGCCGTCGCCCGGTAGCGAATCTGGAAGTGTAGTCTTACGGATGCGGCATCCGTGCTGCCCATCGTAGCGATTTTTTGCCCCGCTTTAACGCTTTGTCCATTATTAACCAGCATGGTGTCATTATGAGCGTAAGCCGTAATGTAATCTTCATTGTGCTTAATCATGATGAGATTGCCGTAACCGCGCAGCTGGTTCCCGACATAGACAACTTTACCCGCTCCCGCCGCATAAACAGGCGTTCCGCGCGCGCCCGCAATATCGATCCCCTTATTTCCGCCCTCCGCGGTGGAATAAGGTAAAATCACTTTACCGTTAGCAGGCCATACCCAACAACGCTGCCCCACCGGCGGCCAGGAGGATTTTGGCACCGAAGATGACGGTCTGACCGCAGCAGTTTTTGTTGCTGTTTTATTGCTGGTTTTGCGTGTTGAACTGCTACTCTTTGCGCTGCCGCGCACTTTAATTCGCTGCCCCACCTCAATAGTATAAGGCGGAGAAATGCCATTCAGTCGGGCCAGTTCTTTCACGCTGGTTCCCGTGGTGCGCGATATACGATACAACGTATCGCCGCGCTTAACGGTATAGACGGAGCCGGAATACGTTCCTGAGCCGGAATTACTGGAACACCCCGCCAGCAGCAGCCCTGCGCATAACAGCACCGCAATACCCAGGCTATTTTTGTTCAGGCGTCCTGCGCTCAAAACCATTCCTCACTCTATTGACAGACGCCTTATGATAGCAGCCAAATGCCGTATGCCCAATCCATTGACGCCGGAAAGGGGCCGCGTGGATGATGATGCCGCGAATATCCGATATGCCAGCATAATATCGACTCACGGCACAATGGCGCTCGTCTGCGTTCTGTCAGGGCCTGTTTTGGTAATGCCTTTCTTTCTGTTATGCGCTACGCTGATCGTCTGAGTATATGGCCTGGCCATGCTGCCGGGTCATTTTAATTTTCAGGAGCTTTCATGACTGAGGAACATGTCGTTTTATTGGATGAGCAGGATAAGCCTTCCGGCACACTGGAAAAGTATGCGGCTCATACGCTTAATACGCCTTTGCATCTGGCTTTCTCCTGCTGGCTATTTAACGAAGATGGTCAGTTGCTGGTAACACGACGGTCGCTGAGCAAGAAAGCCTGGCCAGGCGTGTGGACGAATTCGGTTTGCGGTCATCCGCAACAAGGCGAAACCACCGAAGAGGCGATCATCCGCCGTTGTCGGTTCGAACTCGGCGTGGAAATTACCGATCTCACCCCCGTCTATCCGCACTTCAGCTATCGAGCGACAGATCCAAACGGTATTGTGGAAAATGAAGTCTGTCCGGTATTTGCCGCGCGGGCAACCAGTGTGTTACAGGTTAACAGCGAAGAGGTGATGGACTATCAGTGGAGCGAATTTAAAAGCGTATGGAAAAGCCTTCTCGCTACGCCGTGGGCATTTAGCCCGTGGATGGTCATGCAAGCGTCAGACGAACAAGCGCGTGAACGACTGCTCAATTACTGCCAGCGTTAAAGATTGCCTGATGGCGCTACGCCTGAACAAAGAGATGCCGGATGGCGGCTAATGCCCCATCCGGCAATTTACATCTTATTTCACCGGACGCATCGCCGGGAACAGAATAACGTCGCGAATCGTGTGGCTGTTAGTAAACAGCATCACCATACGGTCAATACCAATTCCCAGACCCGCTGTCGGCGGTAAACCGTGTTCCAGCGCCGTCACGTAGTCTTCGTCGTAGAACATGGCTTCGTCGTCGCCCGCCGCTTTTGCATTAACCTGATCCAGGAAACGCTGCGCCTGGTCTTCCGCATCGTTCAACTCGCTAAAGCCATTGCCGATTTCACGACCGCCGATAAAGAACTCGAAGCGGTCAGTGATTTCCGGGTTCACATCATTACGACGCGCCAGCGGAGACACTTCAGCCGGATATTCGGTGATGAAGGTCGGCTGAATCAGATGCGCTTCAGCGACTTCGTCAAAGATCTCGGTGACGATACGGCCCAGACCCCAGCTCTTCTCGACGTGAATGCCGATGCTTTCAGCAATCGCCTTCGCGGAATCGAAGTTGTCCAGATCAGCCATATCTGTTTCCGGACGATATTTCTTGATCGCTTCACGCATGGTCAGTTTTTCGAACGGCTTACCGAAGTCAAACACTTCATCACCGTACGGAACCTGGGTGGTGCCCAGAACATCCTGCGCCAGCGTACGGAACAGAGACTCTGTCAGTTCGATCAGATCTTTGTAGTCCGCATACGCCATATAGAGTTCCATCATGGTGAACTCAGGATTATGGCGCACGGAGATGCCTTCGTTACGGAAGTTACGGTTAATTTCGAATACGCGTTCGAAGCCGCCAACCACCAGACGCTTGAGGTACAGTTCCGGCGCGATACGTAGGTACATGTCCAGATCCAGCGCGTTGTGATGGGTGATAAACGGACGGGCAGACGCGCCGCCTGGGATCACCTGCATCATCGGGGTTTCGACTTCCATAAAGCCGCGAGCAACCATAAACTGGCGAATACCGGCCAGGATCTTCGAACGGGTTTTGAAGGTGTTACGGGATTCATCGTTAGAGATGAGATCCAGATAACGCTGGCGATAGCGCGCTTCCTGGTCCTGCAGGCCGTGGAATTTATCCGGCAACGGACGCAGCGCTTTCGTCAGCAGGCGCAGTTCGGTGCAGTGGATAGACAGCTCGCCGGTTTTGGTTTTGAACAGCTTACCTTTCGCGCCGAGGATATCGCCAAGATCCCACTTCTTGAACTGCTCGTTGTAAACGCCTTCCGGCAGATCATCGCGTGCCACATACAGCTGAATGCGGCCGCCTACGTCTTGCAGGGTAACAAAAGAGGCTTTACCCATAATACGGCGAGTCATCATACGGCCCGCGACGGACACTTCAATATTCAGCGCTTCCAGTTCTTCAGCTTCTTTCGCGTCAAACTCTGCGTGCAGTTGGTCTGAGGTACGGTCACGACGGAAATCGTTCGGGAACGGGATACCCTGCTCACGCAGTGCAGCCAGCTTCTCGCGACGTGCCTTCATTTCATTGTTAAGATCGACTACCTCGTCAGCGCCCTGTGCGTTTTGTTCAGACATGTTGATTCCTCATAGCCCTGCTTTCAAACTTGCTTCGATAAATTGATCCAGACTACCGTCCAGTACCGCCTGTGTATTGCGGGTTTCCACCCCAGTACGCAGGTCTTTAATGCGGGAATCGTCCAGGACATAGGAACGAATCTGGCTTCCCCAGCCGATATCGGACTTAGTGTCTTCCATCGCCTGTTTTTCAGCGTTCTTTTTCTGCATCTCCAGTTCATAAAGCTTCGCTTTCATCTGCTTCATGGCCTGGTCTTTGTTTTTGTGCTGCGAACGGTCGTTCTGGCACTGCGTCACGATTCCGGTTGGAATATGGGTGATACGCACGGCGGATTCCGTACGGTTAACGTGCTGACCGCCTGCGCCAGACGCGCGATAGACGTCGATACGCAGATCCGCCGGGTTAATGTCGATATCGATATCGTCGTCCACTTCCGGGTACACAAACGCGGAGCTAAACGAGGTATGACGGCGACCGCCGGAGTCAAACGGGCTTTTACGCACCAGACGATGTACGCCGGTTTCAGTGCGCAGCCAGCCATAGGCATATTCGCCGGAGATTTTGATAGTCGCGGACTTAATACCGGCGACTTCCCCTTCCGATTCTTCAATGACTTCCGTCTTGAAGCCGCGCGCTTCCGCCCAACGCAGATACATACGCAGCAACATGCTGGCCCAGTCCTGCGCTTCAGTACCACCGGAACCGGCCTGAATATCGAGATAGCAATCGGCGCTATCGTACTCGCCGGAGAACATCCGGCGGAATTCCAACTGCGCCAGCTTCTCTTCCAGCGTATTCAGTTCCGCGACGGCTTCGTTAAACGTCTCTTCGTCGTCAGCTTCTACCGCCAGTTCCAGCAGCCCGGAAACGTCGTCCAGCCCCTGAGTCATTTGATCAAGCGTATCGACGATCGCTTCGAGCGATGAACGCTCTTTTCCCAGCGCCTGCGCGCGCTCAGGTTCGTTCCAGACATCCGGCTGTTCCAGCTCGGCGTTTACTTCTTCCAGACGCTCTTTCTTAGCATCGTAGTCAAAGATACCCCCTAAGAACGTTGGTGCGTTCCGTGAGGTCCTGAATGCGGTTATTCACCGGGTTAATTTCAAACATGGTCTGATTTCTTTTATTTGACTTGTCAAAATGCGGTTATAAGGGCGAAATATTAGCGGATTTCGCCCCTTAATTACAGCGAAAGTGTTGTTAAATCGCCCCGATCATAGCGGCCAAATATCATCGATAATAATCTGTAAACTACGGTTGCCGCGAAACTCGTTAATGTCCAGTTTATAAGCCAGTTCTACCTCCCGCACGCCGTTATCCGGCCAACAGGTCGTATCAATATTAAATGCGATGCCATCCAACAGCGGGCCGCCGCCGACAGGCTCCACCATCACCTTGAGGTGACGCTCGCCCACCAGACGCTGCTGTAGCAGACGGAAACGACCATCGAATAACGGTTCCGGGAACATTTGCCCCCACGGTCCGGCATCCCGCAACAGTTGCGCCACTTCCATAGACATCTCCGCCGCGCTTAATGGACCATCGGAGATCACCTCGCCTTGCAACAGGGCAGGATCGAGCCATTCCGTCACCAGCTCGCCAAAACGTTGCTGAAACTGCTCGAATTTATGCTCTTCCAGCGACAATCCCGCCGCCATCGCATGACCGCCGAACTTGATCATCAGATCAGGGTAAAGCGTATCCAGCCTTTCCAGCGCATCGCGCATATGCAACCCCTGAATCGAACGGCCTGAGCCTTTTAGCGTGCCGTCGCCCGCAGGTGCAAAGGCGATCACCGGGCGGTGAAAACGCTCTTTAATGCGCGACGCCAGAATTCCGACCACGCCCTGATGCCATTCAGGATGATACATCGCCAGACCGCCCGGAAGCGTTTCACTACTGCGCTCAAGCTTTTCGCACAGGATAAGCGCTTCCGCCTGCATCCCCTGCTCTATTTCTTTGCGCGTCTGGTTAAGCGCATCCAGCTCGCTGGCCAGAACACGCGCTTCGCCGAGGTTGTCGCACAACAGTAACGCCACGCCAACGGACATATCATCCAGCCTGCCGGCGGCATTCAGGCGAGGCCCCAACGCGAAGCCTAAATCACTGGCGGCAAGCTGCTGCGGATCGCGATTCGATATCTCCAGCAACGCTTTAATTCCCGGACGGCATTTCCCGGCACGAATACGACTTAGCCCTTGCCAGGTCAGAATACGGTTGTTAGCGTCCAGCGGCACAACGTCTGCTACCGTACCCAACGCCACTAAATCCAGCAGCTCCGCCAGATTCGGCGGCGCGATGTTGCGCTCGTCGAACCATCCTTTGTCGCGCAAAAATGTTCGCAACGCCAGCATCAGGTAAAACGCCACGCCGACGCCCGCCAGCGACTTAGACGGGAATTCGCAGTCGCGCAGATTGGGATTAATAATCGCTTCGGCATCCGGCAACGTGTCGCCTGGCAGGTGGTGATCGGTCACGATCACCGGAATCCCCAACGTCTTTGCATGCGCTACGCCGGCGTGGGATGAAATGCCGTTGTCTACGGTGACGATAAGCTGCGCGCCGCGCGCCTTCGCCTGATCGACCACTTCCGGGCTTAAACCGTAGCCGTCTTCAAAGCGATTAGGCACCAGATAACTGATGTTGTCACATCCCAACGCACGCATTCCCAATACGCTTAGCGCAGTACTGGTCGCGCCGTCGGCGTCAAAATCGCCAACAACAATAATGCGGGTACCTTCGCGAAAGGCGTTGTAGAGGATCTCCACCGCGTTATCTATGCCGCTAAGCTGTTGCCAGGGCAGCATTCCTTTCACGCTGCGCTCCAGTTCGCGGGCGCTACGAACGCCCCGGCTGGCATATAGACGTCGTAGTAATGGAGGAAGATCGGCGGGGAGTTCCGCCGTCTCATCAGCCTCGCGCCGACGAAGTTGTCTCTGTTGTTTCACGCGTATTATTTACCACTGGTCTGTTTTTGATGCTCATCAAGAAACGCTTTCATCTCTTTCGGTCCCTGATAGCCAGGCACCACATAGCCGTTACTCAATACAATGGCTGGCGTACCGCTAACGCCCAACTGCACGCCCAACGCATAATGATCAGCAATGTTCACGTCACAGCTTGCCGGTTTCACGCCCTTACCTGCCATGGCGTCATCAAACGCTTTGTTTTTGTCTTTGGCGCACCAGATAGATTTCATATCCTGCTCCGCCTGGCTTTCCAGCCCCTGGCGCGGGAAGGCCAGATAACGTACCGTGATCCCCAGCGCGTTATAATCTTTCATCTCTTCATGTAGCTTATGACAATAGCCGCAGGTGATATCGGTAAAAACAGTAATGACATGTTTCTCATCCGGCGCTTTATAGACGATCATCTCTTTTTCCAGCGCATTTAGCTGGCTCATCAGCAGTTTGTTCGTCACGTTTACCGGATGCGCGCCGCTCACGTCATACATCGGCCCTTGAATAATATGTTTGCCGTCATCAGTGACGTACAGTACGCCGCTGTGAGTGAGGACGGTTTTCATCCCTGCCACTGGCGAGGCCTGAATTTCCGTACTCTGAACACCCAACTTAGCCAGCGACTGACGGATAGCCGCATCATCCGCATGGGCCACGCCTGAAAACGCCGCCGCCAGTAAAGTGAACATCATAAAACGCTTTTTCATAAACTATCCTTTCCTGTCAGCACTCATGCCCGCGGATGGTGCTGTTGATGAAGTTGACGCAAACGCTCCGTTGCGACATGCGTATAAATTTGTGTCGTCGAAAGATCGCTATGCCCAAGTAGCATTTGTACAACGCGCAAGTCGGCGCCGTGATTCAGCAAATGCGTGGCGAAAGCGTGACGTAAAACATGCGGCGATAGTTTTTCGCTATCGATTCCAGCCAGTACCGCATAATGTTTAATACGGTGCCAGAAGGTCTGCCGCGTCATCTGCTGCGCACGCTGGCTGGGGAATAATACGTCAATCGATACGCCATTGAGTAACCAGGGACGCCCATGCTCCAGATACGTTTCCAGCCAATATACCGCCTCTTCGCCTAACGGCACCAACCGCTCTTTATTGCCTTTACCGATAACCCGCACCACGCCCTGCCGCAGACTGATATCGCTCATTGTCAGCCCCACCAGTTCCGACACGCGCAAACCGGTGGCATACAGCACTTCCAACATAGCTTTATCGCGCAACTCCAAAGGTTGATCAATAAGCGGCGCCTGCAAGAGCCGCTCAACCTGCGCCTCGCTAAGGTCTTTCGGTAAACGCTGCGGAAGCTTAGGCGAGGCCAACTGCGCGCTCGGATCATCCTCACGATACTTTTCACGGTACAGATGCTGGAAGAAGCGCCGCATAGCGCTTAACAGGCGTGCGGAACTGGTCGCTTTGTATCCGCCCTCCACCCGTTCAGCCAGCAGCGTTTGTAAATCATCAGCCTGCGCCGTCGCAAGCGTTTTTCCGCGATGATGCAACCACGCAACGACCATCGATAAATCGCGACGATACGCGCTTAATGTATTTTCCGCCAGATTTCGTTCCAGCCACAGGGCATCCAGAAACTGCTCAATACGCGCTAAATCCTGTTCCATTCGCGCTCCCCACTTCACGCTGACTTTTGGTGCATTATGCCTCATTGTGCCGTGAATGCAGCGATTCTGTTACACTACCCGCAACGCTATAGCAGAATCGAGATGTAACGTAATGAACATGGGTCTTTTTTACGGTTCCAGCACGTGCTACACCGAGATGGCCGCAGAGAAAATTCGCGATATTCTCGGCCCGGAGCTGGTGACATTACATAACCTCAAGGATGACGCCCCCGCCTTAATGGAGCAGTACGACGTGCTCATTTTAGGCATCCCCACCTGGGATTTTGGCGAAATTCAGGAGGACTGGGAAGCCGTCTGGGAGCAACTGGACGATCTCAATCTGGAAGGCAAAATCGTTGCGCTTTACGGTATGGGCGACCAGCTCGGCTACGGTGAGTGGTTCCTGGATGCGCTGGGTATGTTGCATGACAAACTTGCCCTCAAAGGCGTTAAATTTGTCGGCTACTGGCCCACAGAAGGCTACGAATTTACCAGCAATAAACCGGTCATTGCGGATGGGCAACTGTTTGTCGGCCTGGCGCTGGATGAAACGAACCAGTACGATCTCAGCGATGAGCGTATACAGACCTGGTGTGAACAAATTCTCGGCGAAATGGCCGAACACTACGCCTGAAGCCTTACTCGCTGTATTTCCCTCTCGACGGAACCGCGTTTACGCCGTTCCGTCAGTGTTGGCGCGATATCGGCTGCTGTAACAGTATCCGACGCAACTCACGCCATTCCGCTTCTTCCATGCTATCCGCCGCCAGCCATAAATGCTGATGACGTCCAGACTCTGCGCGTAAACGCAACACCATCCCGCTCTTCAGTAACCAGGGCGGACGCAAGAGCGTCCAGTCCTGCCCCTGCCAGCGTAAGCGCCCGTCCATGAGTAGCTTGATCTCTCCCTGACAGGTATTAATCCTGCGCTGGCTACGTACACAGTCAAACACGACCAGCGACAGTAGTATCATCCATAACGGGGTATAACTCAGCGGCCAGGGCATCAATAAAATCACCGCAGAAACCAGCCCATGAATGAGCAATGAGATCCACTGAGCGCGCCATGAGACGCGTAAATCAGATTGCCACAGGACCACGTTCCCGATTCCGTGTCTGAATGAGTCGGACCATCTGTTCCAGTTCAGCGTCAGCCGGTTTACCGTGATTCATTAACCAGTTAAATAAATCCGGGTCATCACTCTGCAACAAACGGACAAAAATACGCTTTTCTTCATCACTTAAACTATCGTACTCATGTTCAAAAAACGGCATGATGGAAATATCAAGTTCGCGCATACCGCGACGACATGCCCAGTGAATACGTGCTTTATTGTGAATATCCATGTTCTTCCTGCCTCGCGAAAATGAAGTACCGGGCTATTGTAACGTGTTTTTGGCGTTGTTTTACGGGAATCTCAGTAATCTGGAACGCGATCGCGAAATAAAAGGCTGGGAATCAATATGTTCATCCATTTTGGATACCGTCTCGCAAAACGATCAATCCGCTCTCAATGGGCTATTTAAAGCACTTGCAATGACCGATGGCTCTTTTACCATTAACCATTATTGTTGCAGCTAACCAGGACATTATTTATGGCTTTTATCTCCTTTCCACCACGTCATCCTTCATCGTCAGCCCGCCTGCCGCTGACGCTGATCGCGCTTGACGACTGGGCGCTGTCGACCATTACCGGCGTAGACAGTGAAAAGTATATTCAGGGCCAGGTCACCGCTGACGTAAGCCAGATGACCGAACAGCAACACCTTCTCGCCGCCCACTGCGATGCTAAAGGTAAGATGTGGAGCACTCTGCGCCTGTTCCGTGAGCACGACGGTTTCGCCTGGATTGAACGCCGTAGCGTGCGTGAAGCACAATTAACGGAGCTGAAAAAGTACGCCGTATTTTCCAAAGTGGTCATCGCGCCGGATGACGAACGCGTATTGCTTGGCGTGGCCGGTTTTCAGGCCCGCGCGGCGCTGGCTAATGTCTTTAGCGAACTGCCCAATAGCGAAAATCAGGTGGTCAGAGACGGCGCCTCCACGCTGCTATGGTTTGAACATCCTGCGGAACGATTCCTGCTTGTCACCGATGTCGCGACGGCCAACATGTTAACGGAGAAGTTACATGGCGAAGCCGAACTGAATAACAGCCAACAGTGGCTGGCATTGGATATTGAAGCAGGCATTCCGGTGATTGACGCGGCGAACAGCGGTCAGTTTATCCCCCAGGCGACTAACCTACAGGCGCTGGGCGGCATCAGCTTCAAGAAAGGCTGCTACACCGGACAGGAGATGGTCGCACGGGCAAAATTCCGCGGCGCCAATAAACGCGCGCTTTGGTTGCTGGCGGGCAAAGCCAGCCGGGTACCGGAAGCAGGAGAAGCTCTGGAGCTACAGATGGGCGAGAACTGGCGTCGTACCGGCGCTATTCTGGCGGCGACGCAGTTAGACGACGGTCAGTTACTGGTTCAGGCCGTCATGAATAACGATTTAGAAGCCGAAAGCGTCTTCCGCGTTCGCGACGATGCCAACACCCTGCATATCGTCCCGCTGCCTTACTCGCTGGAAGAGTGATATCACGTTAAAAGCCGGATAGCCTGATAGCGCAACGCCATCAGGCTCGCACGTGCTGCTCTCGTAGGCCGGATAAGGTACGACAGCGCCGCCATCCGGCACGGGCATCCGGGAATTACGCCTGTCCCACATACAAATAGATAGCCAGGAAGTGGCACACGCTGCCGCCCAGCACAAAGCCATGCCAGATGGCGTGGTTATAAGGTATGCGTTTGCAAACATAGAAAATTACGCCCAGCGAGTAAACGACGCCACCTACCGCCAGCAGCGTCACGCCGCCTATCGCCAGCTTAATCGCCAACTGATAAACCACTATCAGCGACAGCCAGCCCATTGCCAGATACGTAACCAGTGAAAGCACTTTAAATCGGTGCGCAATCGTCAACTTGAAGAGGATACCGAATAGCGCCAGGCTCCAGATCACAATCATTAGTCCGCGCGCCAGCGGCGAATCCAGACCTACCAGCAGAAATGGCGTATAGGTTCCGGCAATGAGCAGATAGATAGCGCAGTGATCAAATTTCTTTAACCAGATTTTTGCCCGCTGATGAGGAATGGCATGATAAAGCGTTGAGGCAAGAAAAAGCAGGATCATGCTCCCGCCATATAAACTGTAGCTGGCGATAGCCGTCATACCCGCATTCGCCTCTACCGCCTGAACCAACAACAGCACCAGGCCGACAATACCAAATACCAATCCAATGCCGTGGCTAATACTGTTGGCGATTTCCTCAGCCAGCGAATACCCCTGCGTCATTAATGGTTTTTGCACCATAACTTACTCCGGAGAAACGTTCATAACGATGAACTGCACCTCTAGCGTAACTGAGAATGGTTCCAGTGAACACATGTTAGCTAAAATAAATTCGCAAAATTAAATTTTGTTTATCATTCAATAAGTTAATTACAAAAACTCAACTAACACGCGTTCATATTTATCAAAGGCATTTAAAATCAATCACATAAAATTGCGTCTGGTTGGGATAGATTTCAGCAATGACCCGTTTCAGCTCATCAAGTGACATATTTTCCTGTTGCGCATGTTTTTCGTTCAGCGTATCCAGCGTCACAGTTGACGTTCCTGTCACTTCAATTGTGCAAAAATAGCCATCATCTTCGAACCGCCCCACGCGTAGCACATCGCCTGCTTTAAAGTGGGACTCGGAGGCATCACGAATAGTGATGGTTTTACGCCCTGCCAGAATGTCATTCTGGAAACGTTGAAAGAAAGTAATGTCGTTTGGCTGCATGTGGTTATCCCTTGAATATGCCCCGTTGAAGTGAATGTTACGATCTGAATATGCTCTTGTCCCGACACGCGAGCACCCTGGAATTTTGCGTACGCTTTACATGTCATTTGGTGCAGAATGAATGATAACAGACTAAATAAATTGAGATTATGCAACAATGAGAAAACTCACCTTGCCAAAAGATTTTTTATGGGGCGGCGCGGTTGCTGCACACCAGGTTGAAGGCGGCTGGAATAAAGACGGTAAAGGCCCCAGCATCTGCGACGTGCTAACCGGCGGCGCACACGGCGTGCCACGCGAAATCACCCAGAATGTCGTTGCTGGCAAATACTATCCGAACCACGAGGCGGTGGATTTTTACGGACATTACAAAGAAGACATCCGTCTTTTCGCCGAAATGGGGTTCAAATGCTTCCGTACCTCTATTGCCTGGACGCGTATCTTCCCGAATGGCGACGAATCCCAGCCAAACGAGGCCGGTCTGAAATTCTACGACGACATGTTTGATGAGTTACTCAAATACAACATCGAACCGGTCATCACCCTTTCCCACTTTGAAATGCCATTACATCTGGTACAGCACTACGGCGGCTGGACCAATCGTAAGGTCGTTGATTTCTTTGTCCGTTTTGCTGAAGTCGTGTTTGAACGCTACAAACATAAGGTCAAATACTGGATGACCTTCAACGAAATTAACAACCAGCGAAACTGGCGCGCGCCGCTGTTTGGCTACTGCTGTTCGGGCGTGGTGTATACCGAGCATGAGAATCCAGAAGAAACCATGTATCAGGTCTTACATCATCAGTTTGTCGCCAGCGCGCTGGCGGTAAAAGCGGCACGTCGCATTAACCCGCAGATGAAAGTGGGCTGTATGCTGGCGATGGTCGCGCTGTATCCTTTCTCCTGTAAACCAGAAGATGTGATGTTTGCTCAGGAGTCGATGCGTGAACGCTATGTCTTTACTGATGTGCAGTTGCGCGGCTACTACCCGTCCTATGTGTTGAACGAGTGGGAGCGCCGCGGATTTAACATCAAAATGGACGATGGCGATCTTGAAGTGCTGCGCGAAGGCACCTGCGATTATCTTGGTTTCAGTTATTACATGACCAACGCGGTCAAAGCCGAAGGCGGTAGCGGCGATGCGATTTCCGGTTTTGAAGGCAGCGTACCGAACCCCTATGTTAAAGCCTCTGACTGGGGCTGGCAGATTGACCCGGTGGGCCTGCGTTATTCATTGTGTGAACTGTACGAACGCTATCAAAAGCCGCTGTTTATTGTCGAAAACGGTTTTGGTGCTTACGACAAAGTAGAAGAAGATGGCAGCATCAACGACGACTACCGAATTGACTACCTGCGCGCCCATATTGAAGAGATGAAAAAAGCGGTGACTTACGATGGTGTCGACCTGATGGGCTACACGCCGTGGGGCTGCATCGACTGCGTGTCGTTCACCACCGGTCAGTACAGCAAGCGCTACGGCTTCATCTACGTGAACAAGCACGATGACGGTACGGGCGATATGTCGCGTTCGCGTAAGAAGAGCTTCAACTGGTACAAAGAGGTGATTGCCAGCAACGGCGAGAAGCTTTAACTCCTGCACGTTACCCGCCAGTCGGCGGGTAATACTTTGAACGAGTCTTACCAGGCCTTACCTATTTTAAATTCCCAGCGTACATCTTCCATTTTGGTTGGCGACTTCGCCTCCTGCATTACCGGGAAGAAGGCTCCGGCACCAAACCATAATTTCAGTGAATCGACGGCAATATTAAATGACGGACCAACAACCCATTCGGTAGTTCCAGAATGGTTATTAATTACGCTGCCATTAGACAGTTTTTTCGTTCCAGAGGCATTATTGCTGTAGGCACTTTCCAGACCAAGATCCAGCGGTAAATCGCTAAACATATACCGCACCTGGGTATTCCACTGGAATTCGTTACCTCGTTTCACGTCCTGATTACCGCGCTCAAATGGTCCCTGATAGACAAAACCCATATCCCCTTTAATGTTAGGAGTAAATAATTTTGTTAAAGTGAGTGTTACTCTTCCTCCCCAGGCGCTATTCCCAGGCAAATGATTATCTCCATCTTGCCCGGTGGGTAGTAATAATGCCCCGCCTACCGTAACCCAAAACGGATCACCTATTCGCTGGCTCATTAAAGCATAATTGACCCCCACCGATTGGTCGCCCATTCCCTCTATGTGCTCAGGAGACAGATTGTCTCGTTTGTTATTGATATAGGAACCCACAGTTGATAATTCCAGTCTGTCGGTCAAACCGTAACGAATCTTCAATAACCATATCTGGGAGTAAACATCCGGACTTCCGTGCCCCTCGATTTGATGATCTTTATCGCGAAATGAGCTATTCACGGCGGTTAATAACTTTCCTTCCGGCAATACTGAACCACCAGAAATAGCGGTATTAACTGGTGCACCTAATAGATTACTGGGATTATTTTCTCCGTTAGCTGCCATTGCATTCATTAATAGAAAATATGTCATTAATGGCAGAAATATAAATCGTTTCATTATTCCCTCCAGGTATAAAAAACAAAGCGCTAAGTTAATAAATATTTACGTTATTTATGCTTATTTTTAATTTATAATTTAAATTAATAACTTGATGAATTTAATATACGGAAATTTTTGTAACTATATTGAGAGGTAAATAACGATTCCGGAGAGAAACTATTTGTAACTACATGTAAATATACTGTGTTGTTTTGATTAAATAACAGCAAGGTAAAAATGATGCACAATGAATCATTAGGCTCTAAAAAACCGGTAATTTAATTCTGGCTAATACACTGATACAAACGCCAGGTTGCCTGACAGGAGCCAACGATTTACTGTAATATATTGAATTAGTAACAATTTGTAGCCTGAATAAGGCACTCACACTGCATCCGACATAAACAAAGCGCATTTTATTAACAAGCTGAAAAGGCGCCGAAGCGCCTTTAGAAAACAGTCGAATCAGTAAATTACTGGTAGTCGCTAATCGGTACGCAGGAGCAGAACAGGTTGCGGTCGCCATAAACATCATCCAGACGTTTCACCGTCGGCCAGTATTTGTCTGCCACGCCTGCCGGGAATACGGCAACTTCACGGCTGTACGGATGCGCCCACTCGGCGACCAGTTCGCTCTGAATGTGCGGCGCGTTCACCAGCGGGTTATCTTCCAGCGGCCAGACACCCGCTTTCACCTGGTCAATCTCTGCGCGAATAGCCAGCATCGCATCGATAAAGCGATCCAGCTCAGCCTTACCTTCAGATTCCGTCGGCTCTACCATCAGCGTGCCCGCCACCGGGAACGACATGGTTGGCGCATGGAAACCGTAGTCGATCAGACGCTTGGCAATATCCAGCTCGCTGATGCCGGTTTCTTCTTTCAATGGGCGAATATCAAGAATACATTCGTGCGCCACACGGCCATCGCGACCGGTATACAGTACCGGATAGGCATCTTTCAGACGGCTGGCAATGTAGTTAGCGTTAAGAATCGCGACCTGGCTTGCCTGCTTCAGGCCTTCTGCGCCCATCATGCGGATGTACATCCAGCTGATTGGCAGGATAGAGGCACTACCGAACGGCGCCGCAGAAACCGCGCCCTGACGGGTTAACATGCCTTCGATTTGCACCACGCTATGGCCCGGTACGAACGGTGCCAGATGCGCTTTCACGCCGATCGGTCCCATGCCTGGGCCACCGCCGCCGTGCGGAATGCAGAAAGTTTTATGCAGGTTAAGATGCGAAACGTCCGCGCCAATAAAGCCCGGTGAGGTAATGCCGACCTGAGCGTTCATGTTCGCGCCGTCAAGGTAAACCTGACCGCCGAACTGGTGCATAACTTCACACACCTCACGGATCGTTTCTTCATACACGCCGTGGGTGGACGGATAGGTCACCATGATGCAAGAAAGGTTCGCAGCATGTTGTTCTGCTTTTGCCCGCAGATCGTCCAGGTCGATGTTGCCGTTCTTATCACAGGCGACTACCACCACCTGCATTCCTGCCATATGTGCAGAAGCAGGGTTAGTGCCGTGAGCAGAGGCCGGAATCAGGCAGATATCGCGATGCCCTTCGTTGCGGCTTTCGTGATAGTGACGAATCGCCAGCAGCCCCGCGTATTCCCCCTGTGCGCCGGAGTTAGGCTGCATACAGACGGCGTCGTACCCGGTGAGTTTCACCAGCCAGTCAGAAAGCTGGCTAATCATCTGATGATATCCTTCGGCCTGTTCCGGCGGGCAGAACGGGTGCAGTTCAGCGAATTCCGGCCAGGTGATAGGAATCATCTCGGCGGCGGCGTTCAGCTTCATGGTGCAGGAACCCAGCGGGATCATCGCCTGGTTCAGCGCCAGATCTTTACGCTCCAGCGAGTGCATATAGCGCATCATCTCGGTTTCGCTGTGGTAACGGTTAAATACCGGATGCGTCAGAATCGCATCGTCACGCAGCATACTTTGCTGAATGGAACGGCTATCAAGCGCCACGTCTTTATCCAGTGTTTCAATGTTCAGACCGTGGCTGCCGCCCAGCAAAACATTGAACAACTGCGCCACATTCTCACGGGTGGTGGTTTCATCGAGCGTAATACCAACCGCGTTATGAATATCGCTGCGCAGATTGATCTCTGCCGCTTCCGCACGCGCCAGTACCGCAGCTTTATCAGCCACTTCCACACACAGGGTGTCGAAGTAGTGCGCATGACGCAGCTTTAAGCCTTTCTGTTGCAGACCTGCCGCCAGAATATCGGTCAGGCGGTGGATACGATTAGCGATGCGCTTCAGACCAACCGGACCATGATAAACGGCATACAGACTGGCGATGTTAGCCAGCAGTACCTGCGAGGTACAAATGTTGGAGTTCGCTTTCTCACGACGGATATGCTGCTCGCGAGTCTGCATCGCCATGCGCAGTGCGGTATTGCCCGCCGCATCTTTTGAGACGCCGATAATACGGCCTGGCATGGAGCGTTTAAATTCGTCTTTGGCGGCAAAGAACGCCGCATGCGGGCCACCGTACCCCATCGGTACGCCGAAGCGTTGCGCAGAGCCGAAAACAATGTCCGCGCCCTGTTTACCCGGCGCGGTAAGCAGCACCAGCGCCATAAAGTCGGCGGCGACGCTGACAATCACTTTACGGGCTTTGAGTTCGCTAATCAGCGCGCTGTAATCGTGAATTTCGCCCGTGGAGCCAACCTGCTGCAACAGCACGCCAAACACATCCTGGTGATCCAGTGCTTTCGCCGCGTCATCCACAATGACGTCAAAGCCAAAGGTTTCGGCGCGAGTACGCACGACGTCCAGAGTTTGCGGATGGACATCAGAGGCGACAAAGAACCGGTTGGCATTTTTCAGTTTGCTGACGCGCTTTGCCATCGCCATCGCTTCAGCGGCGGCGGTCGCTTCATCCAGCAGCGAGGCGGAAGCCATGTCCAGCCCCGTCAGGTCCAGCGTCACCTGTTGGAAGTTGAGCAGCGCTTCCAGACGCCCCTGAGAGACTTCCGGTTGATACGGGGTATAAGCGGTGTACCAGCCTGGATTTTCCAGCATGTTGCGCAGGATAACCGGCGGTAGCTGCACGGCGGTGTAGCCCATGCCAATGTACGACGTGAAGCGCTTGTTACGCCCGGCGATGGCTTTTAATTCCACCAGTGCGGCATATTCGGTTGCCGCCTCGCCAACCTGCGGCGGAGTCGCGAGCTGAATGTCTTTCGGCACAATCTGACCTGTCAGCGCGTTTAACGACTCGGCGCCAACCGCATTCAGCATCTCTTGTTGCTGTGCGGCGTCCGGTCCGATGTGGCGTTCAATGAAAGCGCCGCGGTTTTCAAGCTGGCTTAACGTCTGTGTCATGGGCGATGGTTCCTGAAACGTGCAGTGAATCGTGATTGTCTCTAACTCAATTGCCCGGTGGCGCTGACGCTTACCGGGCCTACGCGTGCGAAAACGAATACGCAAAATCATTCGCGTTGCAGTGAGTAGGCCGGATAAGCATTAGCGCCATCCGGCACAACATTATTCGTCTTCTAACAATGCCTCATACGCGGTGGCATCCAGCAGCGATTCAAGTTCGCTTTCATCGCTGGCTTTGATTTTAAAGATCCAGCCACCGGCATACGGTTCGCTGTTCACCAGCTCCGGGGAGTCGCTCAGCGCATCGTTTACCGCCACGATCTCGCCGCTTACCGGCGCATAAATGTCGGACGCCGCTTTTACGGACTCCGCCACGGCGCAGTCGTCGCCCGCGCTTACGGTCGCGCCGACTTCCGGCAGATCAACAAAAACCATATCGCCCAACAGCTCCTGAGCGTGTTCAGTAATGCCAACAGTGTAAGTGCCATCCGCTTCTTTACGCAGCCATTCGTGTTCTTTGCTGTATTTCAGTTCTGCGGGTACGTTGCTCATCAATTAATCTCCAAAAAAGGATGAATCACGCGACGGCTTTGCCGTTACGCACAAAAACAGGTTTAGTCACTTTTACCGGCATTTCACGGTTACGAATTTGTACAATCGCCGTCTCGCCGATGCCCGCCGGAACACGCGCCAGCGCAATGCTGTAGCCCAACGTTGGGGAAAACGTCCCGCTGGTGATAATGCCTTCTTGCTGATTGCCCTGCGCATCGGTAAAACGCACCGGCAGTTCATTACGCAATACGCCTTTCTCGGTCATCACCAGACCGACAAGCTGCTCATGGCCTTTTTCACGCTGCATCTCCAGCGCCTCACGGCCAATAAAGTCGCGGTCAGCAGGTTCCCAGGCGATAGTCCATCCCATATTAGCCGCCAGCGGAGAGATACCTTCATCCATCTCCTGACCGTACAGGTTCATGCCAGCTTCCAGACGCAGCGTGTCGCGCGCGCCAAGACCGCACGGCTTCACGCCCGCCTCCACCAGCGCACGCCAGAAATCCGCCGCTTTTTCATTCGGCATGGCGATTTCATAGCCCGCTTCGCCGGTATAACCGGTGGTGGCGATAAACAGATCGCCCGCCTGAACGCCGAAGAACGGCTTCATACCTTCTACTGCATGGCGCTGTTGGTCAGTAAACAGAGTCGCCGCTTTTTCCTGCGCATTCGGCCCCTGTACCGCAATCAGCGACAGGTCGTCACGAACGGTAATGTCGATGGCATAAGGTTCAGCGTGTTGGGTAATCCAGGAGAGGTCTTTTTCGCGGGTGGCGGAGTTAACAACGAGACGGAAGAAATCTTCAGTGAAGTAGTAGACGATAAGGTCATCAATCACGCCGCCCGATGCGTTAAGCATACCGGAGTAGAGGGCTTTACCCGTCTTCGTTAGCTTCGCGACGTCGTTTGCCAGCAGATAACGTAGAAACTCTCGTGTGCGGCTGCCATGAAGATCGACAATGGTCATATGCGATACATCAAACATCCCGGCATCGGTGCGCACAGCGTGGTGTTCATCAAGCTGAGAGCCGTAATGCAGGGGCATCATCCAGCCATGAAAATCGACCATGCGGGCGCCGCATAGCGTGTGTTGTTCGTACAAAGGCGTCTGTTGGGCCATCTTTTCCTCGTTGAATTAGCGGGGGCTAACAACCATTTTCATGGGAAATCTTCGCCACGAAACCTGGCATCGACGCCCTTTTTCCTGCGCCGACGCAAACGTTCTCTTGCTCCTGAACTTACCACCGAACCAGGCGCTAAACCATAAGGCTGAATTTACCATCACATTAGCTTATGACTAAAAAACGCCAAAACCCCATCAGCACAAAAAACCACTATTACGCTAAATAACCTCCATAAAAATGAAGCTGATACGATTTATCACAACATAAATTAATATTAAATGTGGAAAAAATGTCGAAAATCTCGTTCGCAAAAAATAGTGGCATTAGAAAATATAATGCGAAATAAGCGGTGAAATTAGATTATTTCAAACGAGGAAAGCCCCCCGGCGCGATAGCCGGGAAAGCAAAGTGTGACGGGTTTCAAACTCTTGCTGGCGTGCAGTCAGACGCTTAACGAAGCCATTGCGGAAGGTCGTTTAGCCCCATTGCCTGGCGAAGCAGTTGGGGTTTGACGCCGGGGAGCGTATCCGCCAGTTTCAGTCCGATGTCGCGCAGCAATTTTTTTGCCGGATTTTCGCCGGCAAACAGGTCACGAAAACCTTGCATCCCGGCAAGCATCATCGCCGCACTATGTTTACGGCTACGCTCATAACGACGGAGATAAAGATGTTGGCCAATGTCTTTGCCCTGGCGCTGAAGCCGACGCAGATCGTCCACCAGTTCGGCCGCGTCCATAAAGCCGAGGTTGACGCCTTGCCCTGCCAGCGGATGGATGGTGTGCGCGGCATCGCCGACTAACGCCAGACGATGCGCGGCAAACTGGCGAGCATAGCGGCCCGTCAGCGGAAAAACCTGCCGTTCGCTTTCCAGGCGGCATAAGCCCAGCCGATTATCGAAGGCGATAGTCAACGCCTGGTTAAACGCCTCGTCGCCGCTCTGTTGCATACGCTCCGCATCCTGCGGAGAAAGCGACCAGACAATGGAACACAGATGCGGATCGCTTAACGGCAAAAACGCCAGAATACCTTCACCATGAAACACCTGGCGAGCAACCGCGCCGTGCGGCTCTTCGGTGCGGATAGTCGCTACCAGCGCATGGTGACGGTAGTCCCAGAAAGTTAAGGGAATATCCGCTTTGTTACGCAGCCAGGAGTTGGCGCCATCCGCGGCAATCACCAGACGCGCGGTTAACATCGCGCCGTCTTTTAAAGTCAGGAAGGCGTCGTTCTCTCCCCAGGCAACCTGCTGTAACTCCGCTGGCGCCATTAAGGTGATATCCGCCGCTTGCTGCGCTTTTTGCCACAATGCGTAGTGAATGACGCTGTTTTCAACAATATGCCCCAGATGGCTATATCCCATGCTTGCGTCATCAAACGTAATACGGCCAAAGCTGTCTTTATCCCAGACTTCCATACCGTGGTAGCAACTTGCCCGTCGCGCCACAATGTTTGACCATACGCCAAGACGGGTAAGCAGTTTTTCGCTGGCGGCATTAATCGCCGACACCCGAAGCTGAGGCGGCGCATCGTTCGCCAACGGCTGGGGGACAACGTGATCCAGTACCGCAACGCGCAAACCGCTCCCCTGCAAGCCGCAGGCGACAGCCAGTCCCACCATGCCTCCGCCAACTATTGCTACATCAACACTTTGCACTATTTACTCCTGGAAACCGGAACAATCAAACCGTAGGCCGGATAAGGCGAAGCTGCCATCCGGTATTTTTACGAACACGATGCCGGATGGCGGCATAAATGCCTTATCCGGCCTACAGATCGGCTTAACGCGCAACCCAACCTAAGGTCCGCTGTGCCAGCGCATCGCGCGCAGGCGGTAATAACTCCATCGCCATTAAACCGATATTGCGCCCAATAACCAGCGGCACCCAACGATTTGCAAACACATGGACCAGACCGTTCGTTACGCCAATCGTCGTATCCCGGTCAACCTGACGACGCTGCTGATAGCGCGATAATACGTGCCAGGCGCCAATATCCTCGCCCGCGTCCTGTGCCGCGACCAGCGTTTCCGCCAGGCTCATGACATCGCGCAGACCGAGATTAAACCCTTGTCCGGCGATAGGATGCAACGTCTGCGCCGCATTGCCGACCACGACAGTCCGGTGAGTAAACACTTTCGCCGCCGTAGTCAGAGCAAGCGGATACGCGCTGCGCTTACCCGCCTGAGTAATTCGCCCCAGCCGCCAGCCGAACGCGGCCTGCAACGCATGACAAAACTGCGCATCGGACCAGCTCAGCACCTCATCGCGCTGGTCGAGCGGGTGACACCAAACCAGCGAACATCGGCCATGCGACATCGGCAACATCGCCAGCGGGCCATTGGGGGTAAAACGTTCAAAGGCGCGTCCCTGGTGCGGGATAGCGGTCGCGACATTCGCTATTACCGCTAACTGTTCGTAAGGCTCCTGACGCCAGTCAACGCCGCAGGCTGACGCCAGCGCGGAGTGGGTACCGTTAGCCGCCACCAGCACGCTGCCAGCTATCACATTGCCGTTTTCCAGAGTGACGTTAACCTGCTGTTGGGTACGCGACACGCTGGCTACGCGCTCCGGGCAGTGCAGCGTAACGCCTGGCGCTTTACGCAAGAGCGCAAACAGACGCAGCCCGATATCATGCAGCTCCGCAACGTGACCCAACGCTGCCAGGCTGTAATCCTGCGCGTCGAGAGTCACAAATCCGGCATGACCGCGATCGCTGACGTGTACGGTGTTGATTGCCGTTGCGCAATCGGAAATCGCCTGCCAGACGCCAATTCGCGCCAGTTGCTGACAAGTGCCCGCCGCCAGCGCAATCGCTCTGGCGTCAAAGCCGGGATGACCGTCGGCTTCAGGCGCTTTCGCTTCAATCAGGTGTACCGGCAACGTCCCATGACTGAACTGAGAGATGGCTAGCGCCAGCGTTGCGCCTGCCATGCCGCCGCCAACGATAATGACGCTCATTGCTGCCGCGCCGCCGCCATTAATGCTTCAATGTCATCCGCCTTCTTCACAACGCCAGCGGTCAGGTTTTCATTACCGGTTTCGGTAATGACAATGTCATCTTCAATTCGAACGCCAATGCCGCGATACGCTTCCGGCACGTCGGCATCCGGCGCGATATAGAGGCCTGGCTCTACGGTCAGCACCATGCCCGGCTCTAGGGTACGGGAGCGATCCGGCCCATAAACGCCGACATCATGAACATCCAGCCCCAGCCAGTGGCTCAAGCCATGCATAAAGAAAGGACGATGCGCATTTTCGGCAATCAGTTGATCAACCTCTCCTTGCAAAATCCCCAGCTTCACCAGCCCGGTTATCATGATGCGCACGACTTCGCCGGTCACCTCCTGAATAGAGGTACCAGGACGGAACAGTCGCAGGCTGGTCTCCAGCGATTCCAGAACGATGTCATAAATTTCACGCTGAGCTGGCGTAAATTTCCCGTTCACCGGGAAAGTACGCGTGATGTCGCCCGCGTAACCTTTATATTCACAGCCCGCGTCGATAAGCACTAAATCGCCGTCGCGCATTTCACTTTCGTTTTCAGTGTAATGCAGGATACAGCCATTTTCGCCGCTGCCGACAATGGTGTTATAGGAGGGATAGCGCGCGCCGTGGCGATTAAATTCGTGGTGAATTTCCCCCTCCAGCTGATACTCAAACATCCCCGGACGGCATTTTTCCATCGCGCGGATATGCGCCAGCGCGCTAATTTCCCCGGCGCGGCGCAGGACAGCAATCTCTTCCGGCGATTTGAACAGGCGCATCTCATGGACGATCGGTCGCCAGTCAGTCATGGTGGCCGGCGCGGTCAGATTCTGGCGGGAGCCTTTACGCAGCTTCTCCAGCGCAGCCAGAACAATCTCGTCGGCATACGCATATTCGCCCTGCGCGTGGTACACCACATCCAGACCATTAAGCAACTGAAAGAGTTGCTGGTTGATTTCGCTAAACGCCAGCGCCCGGTCAACGCCCAGTTTTTCCGGCGCGGCATCCTGTCCTAAACGGCGACCAAACCAGATTTCCGCCGTCAGGTCGCGAACGCGGTTGAACAAAACGCTGTGGTTGTGGGTGTCATCACTCTTAATCAGTACCAGCACGGCTTCCGGTTCGTTAAAACCGGTGAAATACCAGAAGTCGCTACTCTGGCGATACGGATATTCACTGTCTGCGCTGCGCGTCGCCTCTGGCGCGGCAAAGATCAGCGCGGCGCTGCCGGGCTGCATTTGCGCCAGTAATGCCTGGCGACGGCGTTGGTATTCCTGCTGAGTCATGACATGGCCTCCATTTCGTTTTTTCTTAGTGTAGCGTCGGTTTACGCACTTCCGGCGCGGTCGGCTGTTGGCGCGTGAAAGTGTCATGACATAACAGCGCCGCAACACGGACATATTCGATGATCTCTTCGAGCGACATCTCCAGCTCTTCCTGATCTTCGCTCTCATCATAACCAAGCTGCGCAATATTACGCAGGTCGTCAATCGCTTCACCCGTTTCGCCGGTGACTTTATCAAGTTTAGGCTGCGTTACGCCGAGGCCAAGCAAAAAGTGGTTAACCCACCCGGCTAATGCATCTGCGCGATCGAATACGCTGACATCGTCGCCTTCAGGCAGATAAAGCTGAAAAAGAAAGCCGTCGTCTTCCAGCGCGTCGCTGGTCGCCGCGTGCATTTTGCGCAGCGCCTGAGCAAGCTCATGCCCGAAGGCCAGACCTTCGTTCGTCAGGTCGTGCAACAGCGGCTGCCATGAGCTGTCGTTGTTGCCGCCGCAAATCATCCCGCTGATTAAACCATGCATTTCAGCCGGGGTCAGACCGGCCCCTTGTTGATTCAAAAACCGGTTCATTTCGTTGTAACCAGGCATTTCGTTCTGTATAGACATAAGCATTCGTCATCAAAGGGAGGATATTCATGATATGCTACCACTTTGGACCCTGGTGAACCAGAAAAGGGCTTGTATCTTCACACCAGGGTAGCTATAGTGTCGCCCCTTCGCGGACCCTGGGTCTGGAGACGAAGGCAGCGCAGTCAATCAGCAGGAAGGTGGCATGTCTGCACAACCCGTCGATATCCAAATATTTGGCCGTTCACTGCGAGTGAATTGCCCGCCTGACCAAAGGGATGCGTTGAATCAGGCTGCGGACGATCTGAATCAGCGGTTGCAAGATCTGAAAGTTCGCACTAGAGTCACAAATACTGAGCAGTTGGTTTTCATTGCCGCATTGAATATCAGCTATGAGTTAACTCAGGAAAAAGCGAAGACCCGCGATTACGCGGCGAGCATGGAACAACGTATTCGGATGCTACAACAGACCATCGAACAGGCGTTGCTTGATCAAGGTCGCATAACCGAAAAAACGGGCCAAAACTTTGAATAACACTTTTCGCTTTACTATGGTAAAGTGATTGTGAAAACAGAATTTCTCTGAGATGTTTGCAAGCGGGCCAGTCCCCTGAGCCGATATTTCATACCACAAGAATGTGGCGCTCCGCGGTTGGTGAGCATGCTCGGTTCGTCCGAGAAGCCTTAAAACTGTGACGACACATTCACCTTGAACCAAGGGTTCAAGGGTTACAGCCTGCGGCGGCATCTCGGAGATTCCCCTTCTGACTGGCGACAGCCATGACGCAACTTCCCGAACTCTCTTTATCACGACAAGAAATCCGCCGGATGATTCGGCAACGTCGCCGTGCGCTAACGCCAGAGCAGCAACGCCGTTTTGGTCAACAGGCCGCCGCCCGAATGCTCAGCTTTCCTCCCGTCGTGATGGCGCACACTGTCGCCGTGTTTCTCTCCTTTGATGGCGAACTCGACACCCAGCCGCTGATTGAACAGCTATGGCGAGCGGGCAAGCGCGTCTACCTTCCGGTTCTTCATCCCTTCAGCCCTGGCAACCTCCTGTTCCTGCACTATTATCCGCAGAGTGTGCTGGTGACCAACCGCTTAAAGATTCAGGAGCCACGGCTTGATGTCCGCGACGTATTGCCGCTGGCAAAGCTGGATGTGCTGGTAACGCCGTTAGTCGCGTTTGACGAAGACGGGCAGCGCCTGGGGATGGGCGGCGGATTTTATGACCGTACGTTGCAAAACTGGCAGCAGCATAAGATCCTACCTGTGGGCTACGCGCATGATTGCCAGTTAGTGGAAAAGTTGCCGGTTAAAGAGTGGGATATCCCGCTGCCTGCGGTGGTAACGCCATCCAAAATTTGGGAGTGGTAGCCGTGTTTTGCCGATTGACAGCGTCGCTTTTTTGACCTAAATTTCTCGGTGAAGGGTGAGGGAGGCGAACCTCCCTCCTGCGTACTCTCTGTTAATATGCTGGCGTAGCGATGATTAACAGGATCAGCAGCATGATGACGTATCTCATCATCGTCCCTTTCCTTTTTAGAGCCCCTGCCTCGGTAGGGGCTTTCCCGTTTCAGCGCTATGCTGAGCCCTTATCGTAAATTCCTTTTATTGCTGTACAACACGCAACGCTGCCTTTAATTACCAATTGCGGCAAGGCTCGAAAACAGAATGTATGCGTTACACAAAGAGATGTTGAGGCAGGGAAACCAGAGAAAGGATGGGCAGGTCATCTCCTGCCCATTTAGAGGAAATTAGTACAGCAGACGGGCGCGAATGGTGCCCGGAATCGCCTTCATCGCCAGCAGCGCTTTCTCCGCCACATCGCCATCGGCTTCTATATCAATCACCACATACCCCATTCGGGCGGAGGTTTGCAGATACTGCGCGGCAATGTTAACGCCCTGCTCGGCAAAGATCTGGTTAAGCGCGGTCAATACGCCCGGGCGGTTTTCGTGGATGTGCATCAGGCGACGACCGCCGTGCAGCGGCAGCGACACTTCCGGGAAGTTCACGGCGGAAAGCGTCGAGCCGTTATCCGAGTACTTAATCAGTTTTCCTGCGACTTCCAGACCGATGTTTTCTTGCGCCTCCTGCGTCGAGCCGCCGATATGCGGCGTCAGGATCACATTATCGAATTCGCACAGCGGAGAGGTAAACGGATCGCTATTAGTGGCCGGTTCCGTCGGGAAGACGTCGATAGCCGCCCCCGCCAGATGTTTCGTCGCCAGCGCGTCGCACAAAGCTGGGATATCCACCACCGTACCGCGCGCGGCGTTAATCAGCAGCGAACCCGGCTTCATCAGGGCAATCTCTTTTGCGCCCATCATGTTTTTGGTGGAGGCGTTTTCAGGTACGTGCAGACTGACCACATCGCTCATATTCAGCAATTCAGACAGGTGCTGCACCTGAGTTGCGTTACCAAGCGGCAGTTTATTTTCAATATCATAGAAATAGACATGCATCCCCAGCGATTCCGCCAGAATGCCCAACTGCGTTCCGATATGGCCGTAACCGATAATGCCAAGCTTTTTACCGCGCGCTTCGAACGATCCCGCCGCCAGTTTATTCCATACGCCGCGGTGCGCTTTGGCGTTCGCTTCCGGCACGCCGCGCAGCAGCAGCAACAGCTCGCCAATCACTAGCTCCGCCACGGAACGGGTATTCGAGAATGGCGCGTTAAAGACCGGAATACCGCGTTTTGCCGCCGCATTTAAATCCACCTGGTTGGTGCCGATGCAAAAACAGCCAATCGCCACTAGCTTCTCTGCGGCGTTAATCACTTCTTCTGTCAGATGAGTACGGGATCGCAGACCGATGAAGTGGGCATCGCGGATGGACGCTTTCAACTGTTCAGCGTCCAGCGCGCCCTTGTGATATTCAATGTTGGTGTAACCTGCCGCACGAAGGCTTTCCAGCGCCTTTTGATGCACCCCTTCAACCAGCAGAAATTTAATTTTATCTTTCTCCAGCGATACCTTTGCCATTTCCCCGATCCTGTCTTTTTTTGCCATCTGATGTTGTGTGTGGATTTGCATCCGTCCTTCAACATATCAAAAAAAATTATCACGGCAATATGAACGTTTGCGCCAGCGTCGTGAAGGAATCGCATACAGCGGGAAATAGCAGATGAAAATACCGGGAATAACTTTTTCTTTGGAGGGATCGGCAGGGCAAACGATTAAACGTGATACATGTCACCAAATTTGCCCTGACCGAATTTTTTACGCGGCAGGAAATACGCCTGGCGGGATCATTTTACGATGGTTTTCACCCCGTCCGGCGTGCCGATCAGTGCGACATCGGCGCCACGGTTGGCGAACAACCCTACGGTCACGACGCCCGGAATCGCGTTAATGGCGTTTTCCAGCGCGATGGGATCAAGGATTTCCATACCATAAACATCCAGAATCACGTTGCCGTTATCCGTGACCACGTTCTGACGGTACTCCGGACGCCCGCCCAGCTTCACCAGTTGACGAGCGACCGCGCTGCGCGCCATCGGAATCACTTCGACCGGCAACGGGAATTTGCCAAGAATATCCACCTGTTTAGAGGCATCCGCAATACAGATAAATTTCTCTGCCACGGAAGCAATAATTTTCTCACGGGTTAATGCCGCGCCGCCGCCTTTGATCATCTGCATATGACCGTTGATTTCGTCCGCGCCGTCGACATAGATGCCCAGGCTATCCACTTCGTTGAGATCAAACACATGAATACCGAGGCCTTTGAGTTTTTCAGTCGAGGCGTCCGAGCTGGAGACCGCGCCTTCAATCTGGCCTTTCATTGTGCCCAGCGCATCAATAAAGTGTGCGGCCGTTGAGCCTGTACCAACGCCCACAATGGTGCCGGGCTGTACATACTGAAGTGCCGCCCATCCTACCGCTTTTTTCAGTTCATCCTGCGTCATAGATCGTTTCGCCTGTGGTGTGAAAATACAGCCGCATTATAGAACATTGTCGGGAAAAATCTCCGTGTCCGTACACAGGCTACGGATTTCATCTGTACCGACGGCAAATTTATGTCATAGTGCGGAAAAAAATAACAGGAGCATGACACAACAATGAAACGTCCGGACTACAGAACACTACAGGCGCTGGATGCCGTTATACGTGAACGAGGATTCGAGCGCGCCGCCCAGAAGCTGTGCATCACGCAATCCGCCGTCTCACAGCGCATAAAACAGCTTGAGAATATGTTCGGACAACCTTTATTGGTGCGTACCGTTCCTCCTCGCCCCACGGAGCAAGGGCAAAAATTACTGGCTCTGCTGCGTCAGGTTGAACTGCTGGAAGAAGAGTGGCTGGGCGATGAACAAACCGGCTCTACGCCGCTGCTGCTGTCGCTGGCGGTTAACGCCGACAGTCTGGCGACCTGGCTGCTTCCGGCGCTGGCGCCGGTACTGGCGGACTCCCCTATCCGTCTCAATTTACAGGTGGAAGATGAAACGCGCACGCAAGAACGTCTGCGGCGCGGCGAGGTGGTGGGCGCGGTGAGTATTCAGCATCAGGCGCTACCCAGTTGCCTGGTGGACAAACTGGGCGCACTCGACTATCTGTTTGTCGCGTCAAAGCCGTTTGCCGAGCGCTATTTCCCCAATGGCGTTACCCGGTCGTCGCTGCTAAAAGCGCCCGCCGTCGCGTTCGACCATCTGGATGATATGCATCAGGCCTTTTTGCAACAGAATTTCGATCTACCGCCCGGCAGCGTGCCGTGCCATATCGTTAATTCATCCGAAGCATTTGTACAGCTTGCGCGTCAGGGCACGACCTGCTGCATGATCCCTCACCTGCAGATTGAGAAAGAGCTGGAAAGCGGCGAGTTGATCAACTTAACGCCTGGTTTGCTGCAGCGCCGGATGCTTTACTGGCACCGCTTTGCCCCGGAAAGCCGGATGATGCGCAAAGTGACCGACGCGCTGCTGGAGTACGGGCACAAGGTGCTGCGTCAGGATTAGCCTCTCTATGAATGCCGGATGGCGGCGTGAACGTCTTATCCGGCCTGCATGACCCATTATTCCCTCGTCACTTCTTTGAAGTTCATCACAAAATCATTGCGTTCAGGCGGCAAAAAACGACGCGCCATTGGCTATTTTTTGCTGGCGACAAGGCGATTCAAAACGCTCACCGTATTAGCAAATCTTCATTTCAATGCGTAATACGGAGCAAAAAACGAGAACACCGGGAGAAAACGCGGCCTGGAAGCGCCCAGGCCGGGTGAGATTACTGCGTGCTGGCGGCCGTTGTCGACGTCTGCCCTGTTCCAGGTTCAAGCTGGAATACCACATCGACCTGATCGTCGAACTGAATGGTCGGCTGCTCGTAAGTTTCCTGCGCAGATACCGGCGCAGCATCTGCGGCTTTCATCATTCGCACCACCGGACTCGGCTGATAATTAGAGACATGGTAACGAACGCTGTAAACCGGCCCCAATTTGCTGTTAAAACCGGCTGCCAGCGCTTGCGCCTGATGAATCGCGTCATCAATGGCGGCTTTGCGGGCCTTGTCTTTATAGGCGTCCGGTTGCGCCACGCCCAGCGATACCGAACGAATCTCGTTCAGACCCGCCTTCAGCGCGCCGTCCAGCAGAGAATTAAGTTTATCTAACTGACGCAGCGTCACCTCAACGGTTCGCACCGCACGATACCCTTTCAGAATGCTTTTACCGTTTTGGTAATCATAATCCGGCTGCGTGCGCAGATTCGCCGCGCTAATGTCTTTTTTCGCAATCTGATTTTGCTCAAGGAAGGAAAGATATTGCGCCACGCGCTCATCGGCCTGCTTCTTCGCCGTCGCCGCGTCCTTCGCCGCGACGTTCACTTCAATCGCTAAGGTGGCGATATCAGGCACAGCATCGACGCTTGCCGTACCGGAAGTCACGATGTGCGGGCCTTCCGGCAATTCGCTTGCCTGCGCCGACATTGCACTTAAACCCACTAATGCCGCCAGGGCCATCACTTTGAACTTCACAGTCTCTCCTCCATATTGCAGTCATTGCCCTGATATACAGGGCGCATGCAGGCAAGCTTAGCGGATATCGGCCTGTTGTCCATCAGACAACGCTTAGTTGAAAAGCGCGTGCATATGCGCGACGCCTTCCCGCGCCAGTTGGAAGGCGATAAGCCACATCACCACCCCAACCAGAATGTTGATAATGCGTTGAGCTTTCGCCGTACGCAGTCGAGGCGCAAGCCAGGCCGCCAGTAGCGCTAACCCAAAAAACCATAAGAACGACGCGCTAATCGTGCCGAGGGCGAACCAGCGCTTTGGCTCCATAGCCAGTTGTCCGCCGAGACTGCCCAACACGACAAACGTATCCAGATAAACGTGCGGATTCAGCCACGTTACCGCCAGCATCGTAGCAATAATTTTCCAGCGCCCCTGCTTCATAACCTCGGCGCTTGCCAGCTCCAGATTACTGCTCATTGCCGTTTTCAGCGCGCCAAAACCGTACCATAACAAGAACGCGACCCCGCCCCATGTGACCAGCGCCAGCAGCCACGGCGACTGCATCAGCAACGCGCTACCGCCAAAAATACCGGCGCTAATCAGGACTAAATCACTTAACGCGCAAAGCAGCGCTATCATGAGGTGGTACTGGCGACGAATTCCCTGATTCATCACAAACGCATTTTGCGGGCCAAGCGGAAGGATCATGGCGGCGCCAAGGGCAAACCCTTGAAAATAATAAGATATCACGTTAACTACCCTGAGCTGTTTTTCTTAAAGGCAGACTATAGCGCGGGAATATTATTAGCGGAAATTGATAATTTTAATCACTAATAAGAAAAGCTAATAAAGAGACTGAATAACGGATAGCGGCTACGCTTATCCGCTCAATAACCAGAGAATACTGGAGGCGGATAAGCGCAGCGCCGGCAGGCAGCGCGGGAGAAAATTACTCCGCGGCGTTATCTTTCACGCGTTTAAAATTGACGTCCATCTGCGGGTACGGGAAGCTAATACCAGCGGCGTCGAATTCACGTTTAATACGTTCCAGCACGTCCCAGTAGACATTTTGCAGGTCGCTGCTTTTACTCCAGACACGCACCACAAAATTAATTGATGAGGCGCCCAGCTCATTCAAACGCACCGTCATTTCGCGATCTTTTAAAATACGATCGTCGGACTCGATAATCGTCGTTAGCAGCTGTTTCACCTGATCGATATCCGAATCGTAGGCCACCCCAATAATGAATTCGTTACGGCGAACCGGCTCACGAGAATAGTTGATGATATTTCCCGCGATAATTTTGCCATTCGGAATCACAATAATTTTGCCGTCTACCGCGCGCATTGTCGTGGAAAAGATTTGCACGTTAAGTACCGTACCGGCAACGCCGCCTAAATCGACATACTCACCGGCGCGGAACGGACGGAACATAACCAGCAATACCCCAGCCGCAAGGTTAGAAAGCGATCCCTGTAATGCCAGGCCAACGGCTAAACCAGCGGCGCCCAGTACGGCAATAACCGAGGCGGTTTGAACCCCCACGCGACCCAGAGCCGCAATCAGCGTAAAAGCGATAACCCCATAGCGCACCAGCGCAGAAAGAAAGTCGGCCACTGTCGCATCAATATGACGCGCACGCATCAGACGATTTACCGTATTGGAGATCACGCGCGCTACAATCAAGCCGATGATGATAATAGCGATAGCCGCAACAATATTCACAGCATAGCTGAGCAATAACGCCTGGTTGCGTACCAGCCAGGTGCCCGCACCATTTATGCTGTCGACAACATTCAAATCTTCCATTCAATATTCCTTGGTCATAGCAAAATAAGCAAATGAGATCATTCTCACGAAAAGAACTTTTTAAAGGTAAACAAAAACAGAGGAATATGCCATTTTTCGGCATCATCCCAAAACCAAAAAAGGCAGGTACATTGTGAGTTGGCCGGATGAAAGCGCTAACTAACGCCGCTCTCCGGAAATAACGATAAAAAAATGGCTTCCCGAGGGAAGCCATTTCAATCAGCAGATTATATTACAGAACGTCAATCGCGTTCAGTTCTTTAAATGCTTTTTCCAGACGAGCGATCATCGAAGTCTGGCCAGCACGCAGCCATACGCGCGGGTCATAGTATTTCTTATTCGGCTGATCTTCGCCTTTCGGGTTGCCCAGCTGACCTTGCAGATACGCTTCGTTTTCTTTGTAGTAGTTCAGAACACCTTCCCAGGTTGCCCATTGGGTATCGGTATCGATGTTCATTTTCACTACGCCGTAGCTTACGGAGTCTTTGATTTCCTGAGCAGTAGAACCGGAACCGCCGTGGAAAACGAAGTTCAGGCTGTTGTGCGGCAGGTTGTGTTTCTTAGAAACATAGTCCTGAGAATCACGCAGAATGGTCGGGGTCAGAACCACGTTACCCGGCTTGTAAACGCCGTGTACGTTACCGAAGGAAGCGGCAATGGTGAAACGCGGGCTGATTTTGCTCAGCTCAGTGTACGCGTAATCAACATCTTCCGGCTGGGTGTACAGGGCAGAAGCGTCCATGTGGCTGTTGTCCACGCCGTCTTCTTCGCCACCGGTGCAACCCAGTTCGATTTCCAGAGTCATGCCAATTTTGGACATGCGCGCCAGGTATTTGGAGCAGATTTCGATGTTTTCGTGCAGAGACTCTTCAGACAGGTCAATCATGTGAGAAGAGAACAGCGGTTTACCGGTAGCCGCGAAGTGTTTTTCACCCGCGTCCAGCAGACCGTCGATCCACGGCAGCAGTTTCTTCGCGCAGTGGTCAGTGTGCAGGATAACCGGCACGCCGTAGTGCTCAGCCATCTGATGAACGTGATGCGCGCCAGAGATAGCGCCCAGGATTGCCGCGCCCTGAGGTACGTCAGTTTTCACGCCTTTACCCGCGATGAAGGACGCGCCGCCGTTGGAGAACTGAACGATGACCGGCGCTTTAACTTTTGCAGCGGTTTCCAGAACAGCGTTGATGGAATCAGTGCCCACGCAGTTAACTGCCGGCAGAGCAAAATTGTTTTCTTTTGCTACCTGGAACACTTTCTGTACGTCATCACCAGTGATCACGCCTGGTTTTACGAAATCAAAAATTTTAGACATGTTTCGTTGTCCTGTATCGTCGGGCTTTGGGAAAAAACACGGGCCGCCCTGAATGTCAGATCGGCGATAAATCAACGGGCAGGAATCCCTGCCCGTAACGATTACTTCTTAGCGCGCTCTTCGAGCATCGCTACGGCTGGCAGAACTTTACCTTCCACGAATTCGAGGAATGCGCCGCCGCCAGTAGAAATGTAGGAAATTTTGTCAGCAATGCCGAACAGGTCGATTGCCGCCAGGGTGTCGCCGCCGCCAGCGATGGAAAACGCTTCGCTATCAGCGATGGCATTCGCCACGATTTCAGTCCCTTTACGGAAGTTCGGGAACTCAAACACGCCAACCGGGCCGTTCCACAGAATGGTTTTGGCATTCTTGAGGATTTCAGCCAGCTGCTGAGCGGAAGCATCGCCGATATCCAGGATCTGCTCGTCTTCTTTCACGTCGTTAACGGATTTCAGAGTCGCCAGTGCGGTTTCGGAGAACTCGGTGGCAACGCGAACATCGGTCGGAACCGGGATATCGCAAGTGGTCAGCAGACGTTTTGCTTCGTCAACCAGGTCAGCTTCGTACAGGGATTTACCGACGCTGTGGCCCTGAGCGGCAACGAAGGTGTTGGCGATACCTCCGCCGACAATCAGCTGGTCAGCGATTTTAGACAGGGAATCCAGAACGGTCAGTTTGGTAGATACTTTAGAACCACCAACGATAGCCACCATCGGACGAGCCGGTTCTTTCAGCGCTTTACCCAGAGCATCCAGTTCAGCGGCCAGCAGCGGGCCTGCGCACGCAACATCAGCAAATTTGCCGATACCGTGGGTGGAAGCCTGCGCGCGGTGCGCAGTACCAAAGGCGTCCATCACGAATACGTCACACAGGGCGGCATATTTTTTAGACAGCGCTTCGTCGTCTTTCTTTTCGCCTTTGTTAAAGCGAACGTTTTCCAGAACCACCAGCTCACCTTCGGCCACGTCAACGCCGTCCAGGTAATCTTTGACCAGGCGAACCGGGTTAGACAGTTTGTCTTTCAGGTAGTTAACAACCGGCAGCAGAGAGAATTCTTCGTTGTACTCGCCTTCGGTAGGACGACCCAGGTGGGAAGTTACCATCACTTTCGCGCCCTGTTTCAGAGCCAGTTCGATGGTCGGCAGAGAGGCGCGGATACGCGCGTCGCTGGTCACTTTCCCTTCTTTAACAGGTACGTTCAGATCCGCACGGATAAAAACGCGTTTCCCGGCCAGATCCAGATCGGTCATCTTAATTACAGACATGGTGAATCCTCTCAATGATGCTTAAAGTTTTGTCGACGCTGACGCGTCGAGCCTGAAACCAACTGCGGCCATCGCTAACGTGGTGTCGAGCATCCGGTTAGCAAAGCCCCATTCATTATCGCACCAGACCAGCGTCTTGATCAGGTGGGCGCCACTAACCCGGGTTTGCGTGCCATCAACAATGGCGCTGTGCGGGTCGTGGTTAAAATCTATCGAGACCAACGGTGATTCCGTATAGTCAACTATACCATGAAATGCACCTTGTGCTGCTTTTTGCAGCAACTGGTTGACTTCACTGGCTTTTACTGGTTTTTTCACCGTCACGCTTAAATCGATCGCCGTCACATTAATGGTTGGAACGCGCACCGCAATCGCCTCAAAACGGTCGTTAAACTGCGGGAATATACGCGTAATGCCTGCCGCCAGTTTTGTATCTACCGGGATAATCGACTGGCTGGCCGCGCGCGTGCGCCGCAGATCGGAGTGATACGCGTCGATCACCTGCTGATCGTTCATCGCGGAGTGGATCGTCGTGACGGTACCAGACTCGATGCCGTAAGCATCATCCAACAATTTAATGACGGGAATTATGCAATTCGTGGTACAGGACGCGTTTGAGACAATACGATGTTCCGCACGCAGTTGGTTCTGGTTCACGCCAAAAACGACGGTGGCGTCAAGATCGTTGCTGCCCGGATGAGAAAAGAGCACTTTCTTCGCGCCAGCGGCAATATGCGCCTCGCCATGCTCCCGGTTGCCATATACGCCCGTACAATCCAACACGACATCCACGCCCAGTTCGCGCCACGGCAGATCCGCCAGCGTTCGTTCATGCAGAATACGAATGACATCGTCGCCGACAAAAAGCTGCTCGCGCTCGTGGCGAACCTCCCATGCAAAACGCCCGTGGCTGGTATCGTATTTCAACAAATGCGCCATGCCTGCGGCATCCGCCAGCTCGTTGATGGCCACCACGGTAATTTCCGCCCGACGTCCGGATTCATACAAAGCACGAACCACGTTACGCCCGATGCGACCAAAGCCATTAATCGCTATGCGTACGGTCATAGGTCTCCTGCAAGGCTATCCCGATTCAGATGAGGCTGACAGAGTAATGCAGCTCATCGTCGAGTAAAACCTCACCTGTCGCAAACTGCGACTGATTGGTTAATTGTCGAACATTTAATTAACTGAAACGCTTCAGCTAGAATAAGCGAAACGGGGAATAAAAGGAATGTTTGTCCAGTCGAAGAAGACAGTTATCTGACCTGCATCACATTTCATGGCCGCTTACGCTGCAATTTATTCCATATTTAAGAATCACCAGTACATCCGTCAGATCTTTTCATCGTCGCGTCACAAATACTGATTTATATCAGAAAGCTCTGTCGCCAGCGTCTATATTATCAGCGCCACGTCCGAGTCTCGGAGTCCTGTAACGATGACTGTATCTCACCACAATGCCTCTACAGCGCGCTTTTACGCGCTTCGTCTGCTTCCCGGCCAGGAAGTGTTTTCCCAATTACACGCCTTTGTGCAACAGAACCAATTACATGCCGCCTGGATTGCAGGGTGTACCGGCAGTCTGACCGACGTTGCGCTGCGTTATGCCGGGCAAGAAGCGACCACATCGCTCACCGGCACGTTTGAAGTTATCTCGCTAAACGGCACGCTTGAATTGACCGGCGAGCATCTGCATCTCGCGGTATCGGATCCCTACGGGGTTATGCTCGGCGGCCATATGATGCCAGGGTGTACCGTGCGTACCACGCTGGAACTGGTTATCGGCGAGCTGCCAGCGCTGACGTTCAGCCGTCAACCGTGCGCCATTTCCGGTTATGACGAACTGCATATTTCTTCCCGTTAATTGACGACTCTTTAAGAGGTACTTTATGGCGCGTCGCCCGTTTTCCAGCCAGTCTCTGGTGCTGATTGTCATCGCTATTGCCATCAATATGATTGGCGGACAGCTTATTAGCATGTTGAAGCTGCCTATTTTTCTCGACTCGATCGGCACCTTAATTAGCGCGGTACTGTTAGGGCCGTTCATCGGCATGTTGACTGGGCTTCTGACCAACTTGCTGTGGGGGCTGCTTACCGACCCTATCGCTGCCGCGTTTGCCCCGGTAGCGATGGTTATCGGTCTGGTCGCCGGGTGGCTGGCGCGCGCAGGCTGGTTTCGTACCCTGCCCAAAGTGATCGTCAGCGGCGTCGTCATTACGTTAGCGGTGACGCTGGTCGCTGTACCGCTTCGTACCGCGCTTTTTGGCGGCGTTACCGGCAGCGGCGCTGATTTATTCGTCGCCTGGATGCATTCAATGGGCCAAAACCTGGTGGAGTCGGTCGCGATTACCGTCATAGGCGCTAATCTGGTCGATAAAATTCTGACGGCGATCATCGTTTGGGTGCTGTTGCGTCAGCTACCGTTACGTACGACACGGCATTTTCCTGCGATGTCAGCTGTACGCTAAATGCATCCGTTTACCTCGTTAACCTTATGGGCGCTGGCGACCTGCACCACGCTGCTACTCCCTGCGCAGACCGTGCTCCCGGTTTATAGCGCGGCGGCCTTCCTCTGTCTGCTGGCGCTGAAATCAACGCGGCGGCGGGCGAAGTATGTCGCCTGGCTGATGCTGTCTTTAGGGTTTGGGCTATGGCTGGTACATGGCGGTTGGCTAACGGAATGGATAAGCGGGCAGCCTCGCGATCCGCAGCGCTGGGTATATGCCGTTACGCTATGGCTACGTCTGCTGGCGATCGTGTCGACGTCGCAGCTATGGATGCAGTATGTGCCGGTTCAGCGGTTTATTCGCGCCCTGTTCGCTTCACGTCTGCCGCCCGGCATCGCTTACCTGTTCGCTGGCCCTCTGCTGGTCGTCGAACAGCTCAAACGACAACTGACGATCGTTCATGAAGCCCAGCGCGCGCGTGGCGTACCGCTGGATGAAGGCTGGTATCAGCGGCTACGGGCAATGCCTGCGCTGATCGTGCCGCTTACGCAAAATGCGCTTAACGATCTGACAATACGCGGCGCGGCGTTGGATATGCGGGGGTTTCGGCTGCATCGAGCCCGAACCACGCTGTGGGCGCCAAAAGATAGCATGTTACAACGGGTTGCGCGGTATGGCATGGTACTGCTAATACTGGCGGAAGCGGGAGTGTGGATATGGTTACGTTAGAGCAGTTTCGTTATCTTCCGTCCGATGCGACACGCCCGCCGGCATGTTTTGATTTCCACTATTCAACACCCGGAATAGTGGCGATAGTCGGCGATAACGGCAGCGGAAAAAGTACGCTGGCGCAACTGATGGCTGGCTGGTATCCGGATTATCTTCCCGGTGATATTGACGGCACAGGCTTACTGCTTGGCGTCCCTATCGGGCAGCTCCCGCTGGTAGAACAGTCGCCCACCATCCAGTTGGTGCAGCAATCGCCTTATTTACAGCTTTCCGGCTGTACCTTTAGCGTAGAGGAAGAGGTGGCGTTTGGCCCGGAGAATCTCGGCCTCCATGAAGCGGAAATTCTACGGCGCATTGACGAGGCGCTGACTCTGACAAACTGCCAGTCGTTACGCCATCGTCATCCCGGCACGCTCTCCGGCGGCGAAACGCAGCGGGTAGTGATTGCCAGCGCGCTTGCCATGCAGCCCAGATTATTAGTTCTTGATGAAGCCTTCAGTCGGCTGACGTCAGCGGCCACCGGGACACTGCTGGAACGGTTACAACAGTGGGCGCTGGAACGTCATTCTCTCATTGTGCTTTTTGAGCGTAATCATTTCCCCTTTCTGACGCGATGCCAGCGGGTATGGCAATTGCGCGACGGAGCGCTAACCCCATTATGTTGACGTTAAATCAGGTCGCTTATCGCTGGCCGGATGCCGCAGCCGACTGTCTGCACGCCATCTCGCTTGAACTTCATGACGGCGAATGGCTGGCGTTGACCGGCGATAACGGCGCGGGAAAATCAACGCTGTTACGGATTATGGCCGGCCTGCTTTTCCCCACTTCCGGCTCGGTAACGCTTAATGGAGAGCCGATTGCGCAGCTTAAAAATCGTCAACGCGCCGCCGCTATCGGCGTACTCTTTCAGGAAGCGGAAAACCAGATTTTCCACAGCAATGTCGCGCAAGAAGTCGCTTTTGGGCTGAAACTACAACGCTTATCGGCAGAGGAAATTTCACGGCGCACGCAGGCCGCGCTGCGGTTATGCCAGCTAACGGACGTCGCCGAGGCGCACCCGCTTGATCTGCACGCCGCGCAGCGCCGGATGGTGGCGGTCGCCAGTCTGGAGGCGATGGCGCCGCCTGTGTTATTGCTGGATGAACCCAGCCGGGATTTTGACGCCCACTGGCTAACCGTATTTGAACACTGGCTGGCGACATGCCGGGCACGGGGAACCAGCGTCGTGGCGATTAGCCATGACGCTGCGTTTACCCGGCGTCATTTTTCACGGGGGGTACGGCTGCATAATGGCGCGATAACGCCGCGTAACATCATTAAGGACACGCCATCCGATATTCGCCCGTAGAGGTCATTTCCAGCATGAGATCGGCTGGCAGGCTACTTTCCAGCACCCGGCGCACATTTGGGCCGTCGGTGCGTTCATAAAAGGTTTCCGCCTCCGCCTGTGATAATCCTCCCGCCAGTTTACGTCCAATCAACCGGGCGCGTAAGGTTTCCGCCGGGGCGCGAATAAATAATGAGAAATCGCAAAACTCCGCTAACGCGCGCCATCTGTCGTCATCACGCAGGAGCCAGTTTCCTTCCACAATCACGATCGGCGCCGTGACCACAACAGCGTGTTCCACCGGGTCGTGCCGCTGTCGGTCGTACTGCGGCCAGGTCGCTTCGCCAGCCCGCACCAGACGCAGATTTTCCGCCAGCTTATCAACGTCAAAGGTTTCCGGCGCGCCTTTACAGGCACGTAAATGATGCGCCTCCAGCCAGCGGTTATAGTAATGAAAGCCATCCATGGGAAGCGTTTGAATTTCCGGCAGGCCAGCATCCTGACGAGAGAGATATTCCCAGAAGGTGGTCAGCGTGGATTTGCCTGTGCCGGGCGGCGCGCTAAGAAAAACGATGGTACGGCGCTCAGGTTTAGCGGCATGTATTTTAGCCAGTTGTTGCAGTAAGGGCTTGTGAACCTTCTCTATTTCATCATCATGATAATGTGCTTCAACGTGCAGCCCATTAACCGTTAATGCGATTTTCACGGCGTTAATTCCTTTAAAATTGTCGTTACCGCCAGCGCCATCGCCGTTTTGACCATACCGGTAAAGCGCACCTCAGACCACGCGGCGAAGTCGGCAAACTTCATCGACTCCAGCGCGCCATATAAGGGCGCATTACGGGTAATACAGTTAACGTTACTGATGAAGTCCCAGGTAATGTCGTCGGCAAAACCGGGAATCGCGTCTTGTTCATGCAGGTACTGATAAAACTGAGAAAAATGGGTGATATCAGCGTAGAGCCATTTATCCATTTTCCCCAGCGCATAAATCAGACGTAATGCAACGTCGATATCGTCAAGCGGCCCGCTTTGGGCGAGTAACGGCTTCACTGCATATTCCACAATTTCTTCATCATTATCGACAAATAGCGACGGCAGAAAGCGCTTAATGCCCTGGAGCAAAATGTTATGTGCCGTCGTCATAAACGAAAGTAAATTATTTTGAGCATCCAGTTGCTCAAGCACATCGTCTTCTGTCAGCGTCGTCATTTGTATCCCGATATACTCATCGTCTTTCAAGCTACAGGTGGGCGTGGACTTGCCACCGTCCTTTATCCTGAAAAGCCCAGAGTATATACCCTAAATAATTCGAGTTGCAGACAAGCGGCAAGAGAGAGAACCACCAGGAGCTTACATGAGTAAGTAACTGGTGTGAACGCGCGTCGCCAACGTACTTGCAACGTGAAGAATGACGGGGATAAGTCACAATGAATGCAGAGAGTCTATAATATTACACGTTCGATCTGCGCTACCAATCAGTAAAGTTTGCGTGCGCACACCGTTCGCAACCCGTTGGATCCCGTTAACCAGATCGCCGCCCGTAACGCCCGTCGCGCTAAAGAGAATGTCATTACCGGCAGCCAGCTCGTCAAGGGAGTAGACGCGGTTAACCGCAACGCCCATTTCTTCGCAGCGTTGACGCTCCTGTTGCGCCACCAGGCGGTTGTCAGCGTTGTCCCCTTTCGCTTCACAAAAGTCGAGCAGTTCCGCCTGCATATCACCGCCCAGCGCTTTTACCGCACAGGCGGAAATTACGCCTTCAGGCGCGCCGCCAATGGTATACATCAGATCATAAGGGTTATCCTGCAAACAGGTCAGGACGCTGGCCGCCACATCACCATCGGGGAGAGCGAATACCTTAACCCCAAGTTGCGTCGCCTGTGTAATGGCCGGTTTCAGCCGCGGTTTATCTAACGTGACCATACGCAGATCCTCCAGCGGCTTATTTAGCGCCCTGGCGACATTTCGCAGATTATCGGTTAACGATAACGCCAGATTAATCACGCCTTTCGCCTGCCGATTTACAACCAGCTTTTTCATATACATATCGGGCGCATGTAACAAGCTGCCCCGGGGCGCAAACGCCATGACGGCCAGCGCATTACTTTGTCCCATGGCGACCATTCGGGTGCCTTCTATAGGATCGACGGCGATATCCACCTCCGGCCCCTCGCCGTTACCCACCTCCTCGCCAATCCACAGCATGGGCGCATGATCGATTTCCCCCTCGCCGATGACGATCCGCCCACGGATGGCGATATCATTCAATGCCTGTCGCATCGCGGTAACAGCCAGCCCATCAATTCTGTTCTTATCGCCGCATCCGGTTTGCGGCCAGGCAGCCAGTGCTGCCTGCTCCGTAATGCGAAATAGCGGCCATGCCAGAGACATCATGCCGCCTCCCCGATATCCACGCCAAATTGCGCCAGCAGGTATCTTTCCGCTTTTTCGTTCCAGATGCCGTGCGTCTCTTCAACCAGACGCGCCAGCTCCCTGAACAACGGATCCGTTTTTCCTTTTTCGGCGAAATCAGTAATCGCCGTCAGCGGCATGGTGACGCCGTTATAGATAAGCTTTTTACCGCCGGGAATATCCGGCAGGTTGAGTACGGTGTCCGGTACTGCATCCAGCCCACCAATATGCGTCACCATGAATGAAGGTTGAAGCTGTCCTGTTGCGCTTAACGTAATAGCCTCTTTCATATCATCCGTGGAGCCGCCGGATGTCCCTACGACATGGGTACTGTTGTAATGCACATTGTAAAAATTAAACGGTACCTTGAACTGGCTATCTGTCGGCCCGGCAAAGAAATTCAGACAACCGTCTTCGGCGAGAAGATCGTCAGCCATTTCAACGACGGACGGAACGGCGGCATAAACAAAGACATCATCAAATCCTGCGCCATCGGTTAATGTCCGAAGTTGCGCAGCAGGATCAGCCATGCCCGCGGTATTCACATAGATAAGCTCAATGCCTTTCTCGGCGGCCTGTTTGACCGGCAGCAGTTTTTTCGCCTGCGCCAGGCGGGCTTCATCGATATCTACCACCACAACTCGCGCCGGCTGGATCCCGCCGTTAATGGCATAATCAATCGCGCCAATGCCCATCGGTCCGGCACAGGCCAAAAGCGCGATATTACCGCCGGGTTTGACTCCCATCCGATGTTCATAAACATAAGGTGTTGTATGGTAATTGGCGTTATAAGCGCCAATAATGCAGCACATCGGTTCCGCCAGCGATGCCGCGGCAAAATATGAGCCGTGATACGGTAAAACACAGCCCAGATTAATCGCTACTTCCGGGATTATCATGTACGTGGCGTTACCGCCAAAATATTCGTAACTGTAGCCAGCAGAATAACCGCTCGGCAGGCCCATCGCCGGTTGTAAAACAAAACGCTGTCCTTTTTTATATTTATCAGTCAGATTTTTTCCTACTTCGACGATAATTCCAGCACATTCATGACCCGTAATGACTGGATGATTTTCCAGGTCATCTGGCACTCGTTTATGTTCACTGCCTAATAAAGCGGCTTTCCAGGTAGAGAGACATACGCTGTCGGAAATTACGCTTACGAGCAGTTCATTCTCCGTAATGTCGGGTAATTCAAACTCACGGATACGGACATCCCGCTTGCCATATATAGCAGCTACTTTCGTTTTCATATTTACTCCAGAAACCTGAAATATTAATTCGATGTCAAATGGTTAAATAAATCATCAAGGCACGGATCGCCAATATAGTTTTTAATAAGTATTAAGGGTTTATCGCTGACTCGCTTAACCCGTCCTTCAAGGCTGGCGTGGGTAACGATAATATCGGCATCATCCGGTACATTTTCGATAGCATAATGTTTAACGTCGATAGTCAGGCCCGCCTTTTCCAGACGTCGGCGGAACGTTGTGGCGCCCATTGCGCTGGAGCCCATCCCCGCATCGCAGACAAAGGCGATGCGTTTCACGTCGCGATATGAAAATTTGCCTTCTTGCTTCATGGCTTTCACCGCTTTAGCGGAATCGCTAAAAGTATCTTCGCTGTCGGCTTCGCTACTTTTTTCCATTTTCAAAATGAAAGCGGTAATAATAAAGGTCACTGCCGTTCCCGCCGTTACGCCAGCAATCGTAGCAAGGAAAGAACCTTTCGGCGTCAGCGCCAGGTAAGCGAAAATTGAACCCGGGCTTGGCCCTGCAACCAGGCCGCCATCCAGCAGGTTAAACACCCATGTTCCGCTCATCCCGCCGGCAATCATGGCGATGAGTGTTAATGGCTTCATCAGCACATAGGGGAAATAGAGCTCATGAATCCCACCGAGGAAATGGATAATCATGGCGCCAGGCGCAGATTTCTTTGCCATTCCTTTGCCGAATAGCGTAAAGGCAAGCAGCAAACCTAAGCCAGGCCCCGGGTTAGAGGCCACCATAAAGAAAATGGACTTTCCGGTTTCCGACGCCTGTTGCATTCCCAACGGATAATAAACGCCCTGATCGATGGCATTGTTCAAAAAGAGGATTTTTGCCGGTTCATTGATTAAAGACAACAGCGGCAGATAGCCCGCATGTACCAATGATTCAATACACTCCTTCACAAAGTTATTGGCAATAAGTACCGCCGGACCAATCACTTCAAAACCCAGCAGGCACAAAATCATCCCGGCGATACCCAGCGAGAAGTTATTAATCACCATCTCAAAACCGGCGGGAATCCGCTTTTCCAGCAATCGATCAATATATTTAATGACCAGACCGCCGAGAGGCCCCATAATCATTGAGCCAAGAAACATGGGGATATCAGCGCCGATGATAACGCCAATGGTGCCAATTCCCCCCATCACGGCACCACGCTTTCCACCGACCAGATGTCCACCGGTAGAACCAATCATTACCGGCAGTAAATAAGTAATCATTGGGCCGACAATTTTGGCGAAATGCTCATTTGGCATCCACCCGGTTGGAATAAATAATGCAGTGATAAAACCCCAGGCAATAAAAGCGCCGATATTGGGAATGACCATCGCGGTCAAAAAGCCCCCAAAGGCCTGGACCTTTGCACGAGCAGACTTGTGTTCCATATTAATATCCTGTAAAGGAGAGAATAATTATGCGCGAGCTATAATATCCGCCAGCTCTTTTTCTGATTTCGCAGCTAATAACGCCGCTAAAACATCCTCTTCACATAATAGTTCGCTTAACGCCTGGATAGCGCCAATATGTGAATCTGAATCTGCTGCTGACAGGCCGATTAATAATTTTATGCCGTCATCCTCGTCGGTAAACTGCACATCCTGCCTGAGCAATGTTAATGACATCCCGGTTTTTAACGCGCCGCATTCGGGGCGAGCATGAGGCATCGCGACACCAGGTGCCAGAATATAGTAAGGACCATTACTGATTGTTGAATCTTTGATAGCCTGAATATAATTTTCATTTATATAACGATTAGCCAAAAGGGATGACATGGAAAAATCAACAGCTTCCTGCCAATTTTGTGCCAATGGTCTTATTGTAATAGATGCTTCAGGAAAATAATCTATTAACCGCATAAACTATCCTTATTTTATTTTTAGGGTACAACCTGTCGTTAAAAATAAAATACGCGGGCGGCAAAATGAAATCAATCCAGGCGAAAAAGCGAGCGCTTAAAATGACATGATTATAATTTATCTATAAAACAACCTGTTATAGTTATAAAAATAAAAAGCAAGTTTCATTTTGTGATATGTATTACAAATTCAATAAATAACAAAATATCAAAATTGTGATAAAAATCACAAATAAAACCTTGTTAACTAAAAAATAAATGTATCTAAAAATAAAAACGGGTCGCCGAAGCGACCCGTTTTATGCCGTATTAAGGATTACAGCAGCGCTTTCGCTTTGGCGATCACGTTGTCTACCGTGAAGCCAAACTCTTCAAACAGCAGCTCTGCCGGGGCGGATTCACCGAAGGTGGTCATCCCGACAATAGCGCCGTTCAGGCCGACGTATTTGAACCAGTAGTCAGCGATACCCGCTTCAATCGCCACACGCGCAGAGACCGCTTTCGGCAGGACAGCTTCACGGTAGGCCGCATCCTGCTTGTCGAACGCGTCGGTGGACGGCATGGAAACCACGCGCGCCTTCACGCCTTCGGCAGTCAGTTTTTCGTAAGCGGCAACCGCCAGCTCAACCTCAGAACCGGTCGCAATGAAGATAATCTGCGGCTGGCCTGCACAATCTTTCAGTACGTAACCACCGCGGGCGATATTCGCCAGTTGCTCTTCAGTACGTTCCTGCTGCGCCAGGTTCTGACGGGACAGAATCAGCGCGGTTGGGCCATCCTGACGCTCAACGCCGTATTTCCACGCCACCGCGGATTCCACCTGGTCGCACGGACGCCATGTGGACATGTTCGGCGTTACGCGCAGGCTTGCCACCTGCTCGACCGGCTGGTGCGTCGGGCCATCTTCGCCCAGACCGATGGAGTCGTGGGTATAGACCATCACCTGACGCTGTTTCATCAACGCTGCCATACGCACTGCGTTACGGGCATATTCGACGAACATCAGGAAGGTGGAGGTGTACGGCAGGAAACCGCCGTGCAGGGCGATACCGTTGGCGATAGCGGTCATACCGAATTCGCGCACACCGTAGTGAATATAGTTACCCGCCGCATCTTCGTTGATAGCCTTAGAACCGGACCACAGGGTCAGGTTAGACGGTGCCAGGTCAGCGGAGCCGCCGAGGAATTCCGGCAACAGCGGACCGAAGGCTTCGATGGCATTCTGGGACGCTTTACGGCTGGCGATTTTGGATGGATTCGCCTGCAGTTTAGCGATGAACTCATTCGCTTTCGCATCGAAGTCAGCCGGCATGTCGCCTTTCATACGACGAGTGAATTCAGCAGCTTCCTGCGGGAAGGCTTTCTCATAAGCCGCGAATTTCTCATTCCATGCAGACTCTTTCGCCTGGCCGGCTTCTTTCGCATCCCACTGGGCGTAGATTTCAGACGGGATTTCGAACGGCGCGTATTTCCAGCCCAACTGTTCGCGGGTCAGCGCGATTTCCGCGTCGCCCAGCGGCGCGCCGTGGGAATCGTGGGTACCCTGTTTGTTCGGCGAACCGAAACCGATGATGGTTTTGCACATCAGCAGGGACGGTTTGTCAGTCACGGCGCGAGCTTCTTCCGTGGCGCGTTTAATGGCGTCGGCATCGTGACCGTCAATGCCACGGATAACGTGCCAGCCGTAGGCTTCAAAACGTTTCGCGGTGTCATCGGTGAACCAGCCTTCAACGTGACCATCGATAGAGATACCGTTGTCATCATAGAACGCGATCAGTTTGCCCAGTTTCAGAGTACCAGCCAGAGAGCACACTTCGTGAGAAATGCCTTCCATCATGCAGCCGTCGCCCATAAAGACGTAGGTGAAGTGGTCAACGATGTCGTGGCCAGGACGGTTAAACTGCGCCGCCAGAGTTTTCTCGGCAATCGCCATCCCGACGGCGTTGGCAATACCCTGCCCCAGCGGGCCAGTAGTGGTTTCAACGCCAGCGGTGTAGCCCACTTCCGGGTGACCCGGGGTTTTTGAATGTAGCTGACGGAAATTCTGCAGTTCGGACATCGGCAGGTCATAGCCGGTGAGGTGCAGCAGGCTGTAAATCAGCATTGAGCCGTGGCCATTGGACAGCACAAAGCGGTCGCGGTCGGCCCAGGACGGGTTGGTCGGGTTGTGGTTCAGGAAATCACGCCACAGGACTTCGGCAATGTCAGCCATACCCATCGGGGCACCCGGGTGACCGGATTTGGCTTTCTGTACTGCGTCCATGCTCAGCGCACGAATAGCATTGGCAAGCTCTTTACGTGAGGACATTTTGACTCCAGATCGGATGTTGAAAGGCCATGCCCGTAACGACTTGACGACAGCGCGTTTTGGGCTACGCCGGAAAATTTGCCAACAATTTACCCCAAGCCGCGCGTCATGTACATGGAACATCCTTTTACCGCTTCAGAAATCTCCGGATCGTGCTCGCATGTTGCGCAATTAGCTAACTTGCCTGCCACGCTTTTCTTTATACTTAACCCAGGCGCTAATTCATCTGCAACGGGCGCATTTCAAAATAATATTAATTCGTATGGAAGAGAAAAATGAAAATTCGCGCTTTACTGCTTGCTTTGGGCATGGCGACGGTGCTGACCGGTTGCCAGAATATGGACTCTAATGGACTGCTTTCTTCGGGCGCTGAAGCTTTTCAGGCCTATACGTTAAGCGATGCGCAGGTAAAAGCGTTGAGCGATCAATCCTGTCAAGAGCTCGACAGCAAAGCGAAAATCGCGCCGGCGAGCAGCGAATACACTAAACGACTGACAAAAATTGCCGCCGCGCTGGGGGATAACATTAACGGCCAGCCGGTGAACTATAAGGTTTACGAGACGAAAGACGTCAACGCGTTTGCCATGGCGAACGGTTGTATTCGCGTCTACAGCGGACTGATGGATATGATGACCGACAACGAAGTTGAAGCCGTGATCGGCCATGAAATGGGCCATGTCGCGCTGGGTCATGTAAAGAAAGGGATGCAGGTCGCGCTGGGCACTAACGCCGTTCGTGTTGCGGCGGCATCGGCAGGAGGCGTAGTCGGCAGCCTGTCGCAATCACAGCTTGGCGATCTTGGCGAAAAACTGGTGAACTCGCAGTTCTCTCAGCGTCAGGAGTCCGAAGCGGATGATTATTCTTACGATCTGTTGCGCAAACGCGGTATCAGTCCGGCAGGACTCGCCACCAGCTTTGAGAAACTGGCAAAACTGGAAGCGGGTCGTCAAAGCTCGATGTTCGACGATCACCCGGCGTCCGCCGCACGCGCACAGCATGTGCGCGATCGTATGAGCGCGGACGGAATCAAATAACCCCCGAACAGTGCCGGATGGCGGCGTGAGCGCTTATCCGGCCTACAAGCATCAATCAGCTGTAGGCCGGATAAGCGCAGCGCCATCCGGCAAAACAATTTACTCGCCCTTCTTCGCCGCCTGGATATAGAGCATTTCTAATGCCAGCGTCGCGGCCGCCAGAGCGGTGATCTCCGACTGATCGTAAGCCGGCGCGACTTCCACTACATCCATACCGACAATGTTCAGATCTTTCAGACCGCGTACCAGTTTAATGGCGCGATCGGAGGTCAAACCGCCGATCACCGGCGTACCGGTGCCAGGCGCAAACGCCGGGTCCAGACAGTCGATATCAAAGGTCAGATAGACCGGCATATCGCCGACGATCTGTTTCACCTGAGCGAGGATATCATCCACGCCGCGATCGTTGACCTGGCAGGCATCCAGCACGGTAAAGCCATTGTCTTTGTCAAACTCAGTACGAATACCGATCTGTACCGAATGATGCGGATCGATCAGGCCTTCTTTCGGCGCGGTGTAAAACATCGTGCCGTGATCGAATTCGCAGCCGTTAGCGTAGGTATCGGTATGCGCATCAAAATGTACCAGCGCCATTTTGCCAAAATGTTTCGCGTGGGCGCGCAGCAGCGGCAGCGTGACGAAGTGGTCGCCGCCGAAAGAGAGCATACGCTTGCCTGCAGACAGCAGTTTTTCAGCGTGCGCCTGTAATTTTTCACTCATCTCACGGGCATCGCCAAACGCATACACCAAATCGCCGCAGTCCACGACGTTCAGGCGCTCGCGCATGTCAAAATTCCACGGGAAACGGTGATGTTCCCAGGCGAGGTTGGTCGACACCTGACGGATCGCCGCCGGGCCATGACGGCCGCCAGCGCGACCGGACGTTGCCATATCAAACGGTACGCCAGTGATCACCCAGTCGGCATCGCTGTCATACGGCTGGAAGTTCATTGGCAGACGTAAAAAACCAAACGCATTAGAAACCAGTGAGTTATCGTACTGATGACCTAAGGTGCTCATGGCAAAAACCTCTTCTTAGTCAATATAAAAAAACCCTCCCGCGTCGTTAGGCCCGACGAGGAAGGGTTTGAATTTGTTTACGGCTCAAAGTTTACTCTGACAGACCGCATTATTGAAGTCAGTTTAGCCAGGTACAGTAGACAACGCCCGAAAAAAATATATATCCAGCGCAAATCAGTAGGCTCATACGTCATCGCGGCCAGTTAAGAGGCCTTAGGGATTTGCCGCTGTAAAAACTCAAGCACTAATGCGTAAAACAGCGGTGTTTTTCCTGGCGTCTGGAAAATGGCGTGACCGCTACCGGGAATGAGGGTCATCTCCGCCTGAGGCAGCAGCCGGTACAGCTCGGTAACTTCTTCAACGGTGAAAAATTCATCCCGGTCGCCGTCCAGTAATAGCACAGGAATGTGGATTTTTTTCACCTCTTCTTCCGCCAGCGATGTGGGCGTTGTCCACATTGGCCAGACACCTTTGAGGAACGTGCGCCAGTAGTCTTTTTGCTCTGGATGATGCATGTTCTGATAAAATTTAACCATCCCGGGCGCATCCGAAGCCATTTTATCCAGATCGCGATCCGTCAATTGCCCCTGAGGCATTCCTTTACCATAAAAAATTTCCATCCCCTGCATGTAATGGGTCGTAGCAAAGCGATGCGTTGCGCCGCCGACGATAGCAGCGCGCGCTAGATCCGGGTATCAGCTGGTTAACTTCAGAACGACCATGCCTCCATCGCTGTAACCCATCACCAGCGGTTTTTCCAGCTTCAGCGCTTTAACAAAAGCCGCCATATCTTCCGCCATCAGATCATAGCTAAACGTTCCTTGCGGGTTATTCGTCAATCCATGTCCACGACTGTCCGGCATGATGACGCGAAAATATCGAGATGCCTCTTTCGCTAATCCCTGCCAACTTTTCGCCGTCAGACCACCACCGTGAATCAACAGCAGCGGAGGCCCCTCGCCCTCTTCAACGTAATGAATTTTGATACCATTCGCTTCCACAAATTTATCTTTGTCCATCGTTGTTGCTGAAGCATTTATTAAAAATATAATATTGATAATAAAAATAAATGCTAATTTAAAAATATGATTCATAACACCTCGCCAATCACTTTCCGTGTAAAAGACCATATTATTCAGATTGAACAAAAATAACATCAAAATCGATTTGTATCATTTTCACTTATTTACCGGGGAGACCCCGCATCCTCTTTTTACAGAACGTAAAAAGCCTTTCCGCGATTAGCCTCAACGCGAAAAGGCTCTGAAGTCAGAAAAGTGCCACCTTATTCATTCTGGCTGTAATTCAGGATGACTTGAAGGTCTCTTCCTGAATTGCATTTAGCGCTTTCTTTATTCCTTCGCCTGACAAGACTAGCTTGACTCGCTAAATGCCGTGGCCGGAATTTTCACAATCGCTTTTTTAACCGGCGCAGGTTTACCACGCGTACAAAGCGGACGGTGGACCTGGTTGGGATAAAAAAGCGCGAAATCGCCAGGATTTAATGTAACGAACTGCTCATTAGCGACACATTCAGGAAAGATGATGTCATCAGGAAGATGCTCAAGCTCCTTTATCCTGGTATCAATTTTGTTGGAATAGCCAATCTCCTCATAACCGCTTAGTAAAATCTGAACATCGATATATTTTTTATGAAGTTCAGCTTTGCGGTTTAACGAAGAGTGTGTTTCTCCTTCGCTTATCATAAGAAATGACTCCGGGAAAGAAAGTTCATATCTACCAGCAGGCTGATCTTCAGCTATCTTCACCGCTTCGATGATAAGTTTTTTAATAATGTGGTTAACGTAAGGTAATAAAGTAAGCTGCTCTATATTTCCATATAGCATACTATAGTTATCCTAAATAATGGTCGTGATTATAATTATCAGCCAATCAGGTACTGGTAAATACCTTCAGCCACAGGAATACCTTCTTTTAAACATTTTTCTTTATAGGCGATTTGCGGATCGTTTGGCGCCAGCACTTTATCAACACCGGGCATCGGTTTTACAGCCCTTAGCTCATTGACTATTGTGCTCATTATTGAGGAAAACAGCGGATTGCCCAACATCTGCGGATCAATAACGATAACCAGACTCGCTAACTTGCGCATCTTGTCATAGTCGCCATACATCCGAACAATATGGTTGCTAAAGTTTGCCCCCATCAGGACGCCCGTGAGCGCATCAATCGCCAGGGCAATACCAGAACCTTTGTGTCCGCCAAAGGGCAGCAGATTTTCAATTTTATGCGGATCGGTAGTGATATGTCCCTCTTTATCCAGCGCCAGACCATGACCTATTGGTTTCCCGGTTTCTTTGGCGTGCAGAATTTTACCAAACGCAATGGCGCTGGTCGCCATATCGACGATCATCGGATGGCTGTCTTTAACGGGGAAGCCGAAGGCGATTGGGTTAGTCCCCAGAAAGCGCTCCGCGCCGCCATACGGCGCAACGCAGGTATCCGTTTGCGTCATGGCGATAGCCACCATTCCCTGGCTTGTCGCCTGCTCAATGAACCACGAGAGCGCGCCGCAATGGGACGTATTTTTGACGCTGACGAAGCCCAGCCCCGTCTCTCTCGCCAGACTAATAGCGTGGTCTGTCGCCTTTATCAGCGCGCAGTGCCCCATTCCATCATCAGAGTCCAGAATAGCGACAGAAGGCGAAATCTGTTCGATGCTGAATGTTGCTTTTGGATTGAGCCCGCCTGCGTTCAGGCGGGTACAATAGTGCTCTACGCGAATAACGCCGTGGGAGTGAACGCCGGTGATATCGGCATGAACCAAAACGTCGGCTACCTGCTGCGCCGTTTGCGCGTCAAGACCCGCCTGGGTGAGTTTATTAAACGCCAGCGCTTTCAATTCATTTTCTTTGACTAATATTGTTGACATAACTATCCCGCTATTAAAATTTGATAACGCCTTTAACCAATTTTTTGTTTTCTACCACGTTCTTCTGGTACTGGTTGCCGAACGTATAGAAATCGAATTCCTGGTTTTTCATCATTGTTTCGCTAATAGCGCCCTGAGCCATTAGCTCAATGACACATTCGAAGTCTTCCCGCGTCGCGTTACGGCTGCTCAATAGCGTGGTCTCTTTTTTATGGAAGGTCGGATCGTCAATGACGAGCTCGCCGATATACAGCCCGATGAAGACGATTTTTCCGCCGTGGCGAATCAGATCGACAGCGCGGCTCATGGAGGATTTATTGCCGGTGGCATCAAGCACAGTGCCGGCTAATTCACCGGAGAAACAGGCTTTCAGCGCATCAATATAGTCGTCTGACGACGGATCGAGCGTTGCAACGCCTACCTTTTCGGCTACCAGACGACGGCGTTCGGCGTCAATATCAGCTACCGCGACGCGAGAGCCTTTGGCTTTTGCTATCGCGGCGGCGGCCAGCCCAATCGGCCCGGCGCCGACCACCACAATGTTTTGCTGCGGCTTCACGTCAGCGCGGCGTACTGCGTGGGCGCTGATGGCGAAACACTCAACCAGCGCGCCCGCGCTGTCGGTGAGGTTATCCGACAGTTCAACCAGATTTTGTTCACGAACGGCCAGATATTCGCTAAAGCCGCCGTCCTAGTGAACGCCATACAGCGAGACGTTCTCACAGCAGTTGGTTTTTCCTTCCCGGCAGGCTGCGCAAGCGCCGCAAGGAATACAGGGAATAACGCTATAGCGTTGGCCGACCTTCGCCGTGCTGCACGATTTACCCAACATTTCCGCCACGCCGCAAATTTCATGACCCAGCACGCGCGGATAGGCAAAAAAGGGCTGGCGGCCAGCAAACGCATGGATATCGGTGCCGCAAATACCAACCGCTTTAATTTTTAACAGTACTTCATCGTCTTTTAAATGAGGAATATCTCTTTCAATGTATTCGATATTTCCCGGATTATTACAGATAAGCGTTTTCATACTTAACCCTTTGAAGATAAACGGTGAATGGTGGCCGTGACGCCATGTAATTCAATATGGTTAAAGGCCTGCTGAATGTCGTTTAAAAAATCTGCGTTGTCGCCGGCCAGCGTTCCAAAGATGCTATTTATCTGCAGCAAAGACAGCGCTTGTTCCCATCGCGTGTTTTTATTTTTAATAGCCGCATTGAAGGTATCATTGAGCGGGTCGGCCACACTCTGCCCCTGAGAGAGCGTATTAATGACGTAATGGAGCCAGCCCGCAATCAGCGTCGCCAACGCCCTGCCCTTAACGCCGCGCGCCTGGAGCGTCAGATAAGGATCGACGGCCCGTTGAGGCAGCTTCTGAGAACCGTCCATCGCAATCTGTCCGGTCTTATGTTTAATATTCGGGTTGCTGAATCGATCAATGAGCAACTGCGCATATTGATGTACATCTACCGCCAAATTCGGGCGCAGCGATTTTGCCTGCTCTTCCGTCATTAAATGATGTACGGCGGTTTTAAAAGCGTCGTCTTCCATGCACTGATAGATAAACTCATATCCGGCCAGGCTGCCGTTATAGGCGAGAAACGAATGGCTGCCATTCAGCATACGAAGTTTCATTTCTTCATAGGGAAGCACGTCCGAGACGAACATCGCCCCTGCTTTATCCCAGTCAGGACGACCGGCAACGAAATTATCTTCGATAACCCACTGACGGAAATCCTCGCATACGATGCCGCAGGGATCGGCAAAACCGATCTGGTCTTTAATCATGTCAAATTGCTCTGGCGTCATTGCCGGCACGATGCGATCGACCATGGTGCCAGGAAAGGTGACATGCTTCGCTATCCAGGCCGCCAGTTGCGGATCGAGATTATCGGCAAACGTAACGATCGCCGTTTTGGTCAAATGACCGTTTTCCGGAATGTTATCGCACGACAGTACACTAAACGGGGGAAGCCCTTGCTGGCGGCGTATCCGTAGCGCTTCGACGATTAGTCCGAGTGCTGACCGGGGATGTTCAGGATCGGCAAGATCGTGTTTGATGAGCGGATGGCTGAGATCGAGCGTTCTGGACCGCGGATCGGTGCAGTAACCTTTTTCCGTTATCGTCAACGAAACAATTTTTACCTGCGGCTCAGTCAGCTTCTCGATCGCCGCCTGAATACCTGACTTCGGCGTATGCAACGCGCCGGTGACGGTACGAACCAGGCGACTATTGATGGCGCTGGCTGACGTTTCCACCACTGAAAACAGCCCCTCTTGCGCATTTAGCGCATCCACCAGCTCCGCATCGCCGAACAGATTCAGTTCAAAAATCCCCCAGCGGTTGCCGGTTATCTCATTCGTGAGATCGTTATAAACAGCCTGGTGACCACGGTGAAAGGCGCCAAATCCAATATGTACGATGTTGGCTTCCATTCCCTGACGTGAATAAGTCGTTTTGAATTGGTGCCTTGCGGCGTCTAACTGGCGAGCTATGGTGTCCATGAATTTTTCCCACTCCTGTTTTGTTTACCAATTCTGCTTAAACAGCATACCAAAATCCGTGAATATGATCACACTCACGGCACCGGATTCTTCACCCTGGTATGCTGACTAATAGCCAATGAATAAAAATAATTTATTTATCAATTGGTTATAAAATGCACTTGTCAGGATAAATTTTACGATTCACAAAAGCGTGATTTTGATTAGAAAAATCGGCCACGAATTGGCATACCACCCATACAACCAGTAATCATTAAACACCATGAAAAACAATATCTTATTGAATAACACGCCCGCTGCGAGCATATATGTCACGCATGATTGGTTCAATAATCACCCGAAATACAGCAAACCAAACCTGATAATTTGTCTAGTGAATTAATGAGCTCAATTTATTATCAGCATCAACGTTAACCTAAGAACATCAGTTACGGTTTTGATCATCCGGGTCGCTGCTAAAGAGATGAGGAGTGAGCCACCTTTAGACATAATTGGCAAATTAATCCATTGATTGAAAAAAGGAAAAAATTGATGAAGACGCAGATTAGGTACGTTGAAACAAAGCTTTCAAAGCCCCTCTGACCGAGGTCTTAGTTGACGCGAAACATGGCATAATAGCCATTTCGAACTGGTAACCACGACGATTACGCTGGAAGACGGTTCAACTGGCACCGGATATACCTATACCGGCGGAAAGGGAGGGTATGCAATTAAAGCGATGATCGACCACGATCTTGCCCCGGTACTGTCAGGGAAAGAGGCGCTGCGATTGACGATATCTATGACTTTATGGAATAGCATATCCACTATATGGGTTGCGGAGGCATCGCGTCGTTTGCGATGTCTGCAGTGGATATCGCCCTTTGGGATTTGAAAGGCAAACGTGAAAAACTGCCGCTGTGGAAAATGGCTGGTTGAAGGCGGCGCGTCTGTCGACGAATAGCGGTCGTTTGGTATGCTCGCTCGGTATGCAGGAATTACACGTCAGACTGGTTTCCGCATTCGAGACTGGCTGACTGGAGGTTCACAGTTTCCCGATCGATCAATATACCAAACATCCGCTGGTGGTCGACAATTATCGCGCCGTGGCACCAGACACCTACAGCATTGGCGTAGAGTTTGACTGGGATAAGCTGAGCGTTTACGAAGCCTGATTCCCTCTCTCCGGGCTTGTTTTTGGCGGCAGGCCCGGTTAATCGCTGACAAAAATGTCATCCGCCTGAAAATAGCCGTCAGGTGGCGAAGAAAAAATCATCAAAATCTTCCAGCGAATCATCCTGTTGGAAGATTTTTACCAGCTCATTTTTACTGTTTTCAAGATGGGTCCACGAGGCCTGTCTGGCCTGCTCAGCATCGCGTTTTTGCAATGCAAGGAAGATACTACGGTGATCTTCCACCCATTTCATTCTTAACTCTTTCTTATGTAAATACTTATAGTTTAACTGCTTCCAGCGCGGATTTTCGGTCCTGACAGCCCGCCACAGCTCGGCAGATTGTTTCATTAATACACGATTTTGCGTGGATTCCGCGATGATATTGTGGAACTGGCGATCCAGTTCTTCAAATTTGTCGCTGTCGCCGCCAATCTGCTTTTCCTGCTGCTCAATAATACGTTTAAGCTGCTTAAGTTCATTAAATCTTATTTGCGTAGCGGCAAAACCGGTGATGTTGCTTTCGATGACCTGCCGGGCCTGTAGCAATTCAAAGGGGCCAATGTCTGAGTAAGGCAAGAGCGCTTTTTGATTGATTTTCTCCAGACTATCAATAAAGTAAGTGCCTGCGCCTTGCTTAACCTCTACCACTCCCTTCAGCTCAAGCATAATAATCGCCTCACGAATCGTCGTGCGGCTGGTTTGAAAACGCTCGCTGAGTTCTCTCTCCGCCGGAAGTCGCTCGCCAGCTTTAAATACCCCTGAATAGAGTAGTTCTTCTATTTGCAGCCCTATATCAAAATAGCGCCGCTTGGTTAAAATTTGTTCCATGCACATACCTATGTAGACAGCAATTGCTCCACTTGAGGGTAGTGTAAACAAATCCTAATGTTTATGGTAAACAATTTCCCTGCCAGAGAGTGGTCGTTTCTTTCCCGCAACCTACGGCTATGCGCGTCACACAGTCCTTCCCCACCAGACTCGGCAGGAAAGGCGCTGATTCCCATAACGCATATTTGACGTTTGATGCCGGGTTTATTTGCGGCAGGGCGGCGGCGCATACCCGTTGTTGTCCGCCGGGAAAGCCTGCGAGGAACAAGGCGGTAGCGTATTTGTTGCTTTACCCTGCAATGCAAAAGCGGCAAAGCCAATGACGCCGATGTTGCGTACGTCGCCCTGCGCGGAGTGGGCCGCATAAGCGTCAGCTACGTCGGCGAACTGGAATGCCGCCTCAGTGTGTTTATCTTTGCGAAACCCTTTAATCGCCAGTGAATCGCCGGCGTTAACAATATAGCCATGATGATTCAGCGAGCCTGCTTTTCCGTTCAACACGTCCAGGCCATCAACCGTTGCGACGATTTCGTAATTGGTATCATGACTGTAATTACGAATATATAACTGATAGTTCATCCCTGATCTTGCAGGAATACTATATTGCCATTGTCCCATTGATGCGTTGTAGCGACGAGTAATTGGAATCGAATTAAAATTAGCGTCGCGCACAGCATATTCAAGATCGCTGATACGTATACTATAAACTTTATCGTAACCTGACGGATATTGAGTGGAGTAATTTATTATCACCATTTCGGCAGGTTCTCGATCGGCACGTTCTACCGAAACGCTTTGTACCGATGAATGCACGTCGCCGCCCCAGGCGGTGCCGACGTCGGATGAAGAGCCATTATTAGATTGCATTCCGCTGGAACAACCGCCTAACAGCAAAAACAAGCCAACAATGACGGCATTAAATTTAAATTTGCTCATACTTAACCCCCTTTTTAATTATTAGGGGGATTGTAGGCCCATAAAATTACATAGAGAAGCGGCACCGCTGATAATTAAGAATTTATAAAATATAAAAGGGTCGATTTAAATAATTAAATCGACCCACAAGCGGAATACTCTTAATTACTCATCTTCAAGATAAGTATAACCGTACAGTCCCGCTTCAAATTCCTCAAGGAACTGCTGCTGCAACGCATCGTCCAGATCCGTCTGTTTTACCTGGTCGCGGAAATGCGTTAACAGCGTTTTCGGGTCCAGTTGTACATATTGCAGCATATCCGCAACGGTATCGCCTTCGTCCGACAGCTCAACCTCGACGCTACCATCCGGGAAGACAAACACGTCAACCGCTTCAGTATCGCCAAACAGGTTGTGCATGTTACCGAGGATCTCCTGATAGGCGCCGACCATAAAGAAGCCGAGCATCGGTGGATTCTCTGGATCGTATTCCGGCATCGGCATCGTCGTGGCGATACCGTCGCCATCGATATAGTGGTCAATAGCGCCATCGGAATCACAGGTTATATCCAGCAGCACGGCACGACGTTCCGGTACCTGATCTAACCCTTCCAGCGGCAGCACCGGAAAGAGCTGATCGATTCCCCACGCGTCCGGCATCGACTGGAACAGCGAGAAGTTGACGTACATTTTGTCCGCCATCCGCTCTTGCAGTTCGTCGATAATCGGGCGATGCGCACGGTTTTGTGGGTCCAGTTGCTTCTGCACTTCATGGCACATGCTGAGATAAAGTTGTTCCGCCCAGGCGCGCTCCTGCAAACTAAACGCGCCGGAAGAGTAGCCGATATGAATATCGTGCAGATCCATTTGGCTATCATGCAGCCATTCACGCAGCGAGCGGCGAGTGCCGGGCTTATGCATCTCCTGCCAGGTTTCCCACAGATTTTGCAGCGCGCGCGGCGCATCTTCAGCAGGGGCAGTCGGATCCGTGTATTCGTTACGCTCCACGCCGATAATGTTAGAGACCAGTACCGTATGGTGCGCAGTGACGGCGCGGCCAGACTCGGTAATCACCGTCGGATGCGGTAAACCATGCTCTTCGCAGGCATCGCCAATCGCCCAGATGATGTTATTGGCATATTCGTTCAGGCCATAGTTCACCGAACAGTCGGACTGCGAACGGGTACCTTCATAATCCACGCCCAGACCGCCGCCCACGTCGAAGCACTGGATATTAACGCCCAGCTTATGCAGCTCAACATAGAAACGCGCGGATTCGCGCACGCCGGTCGCGATATCGCGAATGTTCGCCATCTGCGATCCCAGGTGGAAGTGCAACAGTTGCAGGCTGTCCAGACGCCCGGCGTCACGCAGGGTCTCCACCAGTTGCAGCACCTGGGTCGCCGCCAGGCCGAATTTTGATTTTTCGCCGCCGGAGGATTGCCACTTACCGGACCCCTGAGAGGCCAGACGCGCACGCACGCCCAGACGAGGAACCACGTTCAGGCGCTCAGCTTCTTCCAGCACAATCGCGATTTCAGACATCTTTTCGATGACCAGATAAACCTTATGGCCCATCTTCTCGCCAATCAACGCCAGCCGAATGTATTCACGGTCTTTATAACCATTACAGACGATCACGCTACGGGTCATGCCGGCATGCGCCAGCACCGCCATCAATTCCGCTTTCGACCCCGCTTCCAGCCCCAACGGTTCACCGGAATGGATAAGGGACTCGATCACGCGGCGATGCTGATTGACCTTAATAGGGTAAACGAGGAAGTAGTCGCCGTTATAACCGTAAGATTCACGCGCACGCTTAAACGCCGCGTTAATTGAACGCAAACGGTGTTGCAGGATCTGCGGGAAGCAGAACAGCGCCGGCAGACGCTGGCCTTGCGCTTCGCGCGCTTTCACCAGTTTGGCAAGATCGACACGCGCTTCCGGTACGTCGGGATCGGGGCATACGCTAATATGGCCCAGCTCGTTGACGTCGTAGTAGTTATTGCCCCACCAGGCAATATTGTAAGTGCGCAGCATCTTGCTGGCTTCCTGGGAGCTCATTGCAACCTCCTGCATGGAGCGTAGTACACCCTGTTCGCCTGCTGACGAAGGCGAACCCATAGACATGTCGTCAGACATAGCGAACCTCAATTTTTATTAGCAAGTGTAAAACAGTTGACTACTATCGCAATCCGAAGACGCGATAACAACCCATAGACAAGCGGATTTTCCAGCAGATAGCGCTGATGCTCCGCCTGCGCGACCGGTTTCTTTTTCATATCATTGTAAACACGTAACCGAACTCACAGATAACGGTTCGGCGAAACCACGAGAAAACTCTTGCGTTAACAAGAGCGCCCTTGTTCAGTCTTCAGCGCCATTGCCGGCTCTGGAATCCTGAGAAGCGCCGAGATGGGTATAACATCGGCAGGTATGCAAAGCAGAGATGCAGATTGCGGGGGACATGCGCGCACCAGAACGATGCGACAGATTCAGCAGAATACAACGGTTCATTATCTCGTATCACCTCCACGGCCGCCTCGTAAGACGAACCCACAAGCCAAAGCAACGTTTTAACCCGGCTGGAAGTGGCGACACGAAGAAAACGTCGTGTGCTTTTGTATGAGCCGCGCGTCGCGTTTTATACCCAGAACGCAGAAAAAAAGCAAAGCATAAATGCGCATAATGTCAGCATTATCAGAAACGTTTATCGCCTGATTTTGACCGACATTGCGACGGCCTTCAAAAAAAGCTGGAAATTGGGCGAAGAAGTGACCTAAAATAGCCGTCCAGATGTTAATCCATCCATACTGATTAACACTCAGACTGCCAGTGTCAGCGACCTTCAGACTCATGGTAGAATCTTCTGTCATGACTATTCCGCACAACAGTTTGAGCTAACTAAATTCTCCTTAGGTGAAATTAAATATGGCAAAACACCTTTTTACGTCTGAGTCCGTATCAGAAGGGCATCCTGACAAAATCGCAGACCAAATCTCTGATGCCGTGTTGGACGCTATCCTGCAACAGGATCCGAAAGCACGCGTCGCCTGTGAAACCTACGTTAAAACCGGCATGGTTTTAGTTGGCGGTGAGATCACCACCAGCGCCTGGGTCGATATCGAAGAGATTACCCGTAATACGGTGCGCGAAATTGGCTATGTGCATTCCGACATGGGCTTTGACGCCAACTCTTGCGCGGTACTGAGCGCAATTGGCAAACAGTCTCCGGATATCAACCAGGGCGTTGACCGCGCAGACCCGCTGGAACAAGGCGCGGGCGACCAGGGCCTGATGTTTGGCTACGCGACAAATGAAACCGACGTACTGATGCCTGCGCCAATCACCTACGCGCACCGTCTGGTACAGCGTCAGGCTGAAGTGCGTAAAAATGGCACCCTGCCATGGTTGCGTCCGGATGCAAAAAGCCAGGTCACTTTCCAGTATGACGACGGCAAAATCGTCGGTATCGACGCCGTGGTTCTCTCTACGCAGCACGCAGAAGATATCGACCAAAAATCGCTGCAAGAAGCGGTGATGGAAGAGATCATCAAACCCATTCTGCCGTCTGAATGGTTAAATACGTCCACTAAGTTTTTTATCAACCCAACCGGTCGTTTTGTTATCGGCGGCCCGATGGGCGATTGTGGTCTGACCGGTCGTAAGATCATTGTTGATACCTACGGCGGTATGGCGCGTCACGGCGGCGGCGCCTTCTCCGGTAAAGATCCGTCTAAAGTTGACCGTTCTGCAGCTTACGCTGCGCGTTATGTCGCGAAAAACATCGTGGCGGCAGGTCTGGCGGATCGCTGTGAAATCCAGGTCTCCTACGCTATCGGCGTAGCGGAGCCGACGTCCATCATGGTGGAAACGTTCGGTACTGAAAAAGTGCCTGCTGAACAGTTGATTCTGCTGGTGCGCGAATTCTTCGACCTGCGCCCGTACGGCTTGATTCAGATGCTGGATCTGCTGCACCCGATCTACAAAGAAACTGCGGCTTACGGCCACTTCGGTCGCGAAAACTTCCCATGGGAAAAAACCGACAAAGCGCAACTGCTGCGCGATGCTGCCGGTCTGAAATAATCGCCCGCGCCTGACGCTGTTTTTCAGTCAGGTAAACCATACCGTACTTATCAAGGCCAGCGCCCTGCTGGCCTTTATCATTGCTGATACACGCAACGTTATCAGATATTCCAGCGTGAATTTATACTGACCTTTTTGTGATGCGCAGCACAATCCACTCTCCCCTTTCGTTTCTTCGACTACACTTTTTATCATTCAGTTTCAGTCATCATGAAAGCGGTTACATTCATTTTCATTAAGAACTGACCGCCTCACTATCGGTATGCTAATTCTGCGATGAAAATATTACATAATTTTTCAACTTTGTCTGAATACCAGGCAATTGATATGGTTATAAGATTATTAAAACTATTATTTTTCAGATAATTAAATAATCACCGAGATAAATAGTAGTGTAAACGATTACACCATTGTGATTAGCCTCACATCTTTTTACGGCGTACTCACCTACTCTTAACATCGATAAAATTGCTAACCCAACCGGAGGGCATAATGCCTGACAATAAAAAACAAGGGCGTTCCAACAAGGCCATGACATTTTTTGTCTGCTTTCTTGCAGCCCTGGCAGGATTACTTTTTGGCCTGGATATCGGCGTTATCGCCGGTGCTTTACCCTTCATTACCGACGAGTTTCAGATTACCGCACACACTCAGGAATGGGTGGTCAGCTCCATGATGTTTGGCGCGGCCGTCGGCGCTGTCGGCAGCGGCTGGCTCTCCTTTAAGCTGGGCCGTAAAAAAAGCCTGATGATCGGCGCTATCCTGTTCGTCGCCGGTTCGCTGTTCTCCGCTGCGGCGCCTAACGTTGAAGTCCTGATTATTTCTCGCGTGCTGCTGGGTCTGGCCGTCGGCGTCGCTTCCTACACTGCACCGTTGTACCTGTCCGAGATCGCGCCGGAAAAAATTCGCGGCAGTATGATCTCAATGTACCAACTCATGATCACCATCGGGATTCTGGGCGCTTATCTGTCCGATACCGCGTTCAGCTACAGCGGCGCATGGCGCTGGATGCTCGGCGTGATCATCATCCCGGCCATTCTGCTGCTGATCGGCGTCTTCTTCCTGCCGGACAGCCCGCGCTGGTTTGCGGCAAAACGCCGCTTCCATGATGCTGAACGCGTCCTGTTGCGCCTGCGTGACACCAGTGCGGAAGCAAAACGTGAGCTCGATGAAATTCGCGAAAGTTTGCAGGTTAAACAGAGCGGTTGGGCGCTGTTCAAAGAGAACAGCAACTTCCGCCGCGCCGTGTTTCTTGGCATTTTGTTGCAGGTCATGCAGCAATTTACCGGGATGAACGTCATTATGTATTACGCGCCGAAAATCTTCGAACTGGCGGGGTACACGAATACCACGGAGCAGATGTGGGGCACCGTTATTGTTGGTCTGACTAACGTGCTGGCAACCTTCATCGCTATCGGCCTGGTTGACCGCTGGGGCCGCAAGCCGACCCTGACGCTGGGCTTCCTGGTCATGGCGATTGGTATGGGGATTCTGGGTACGATGATGCACATCGGCATCCATTCGCCGTCTGCGCAATACTTCGCTATCGCTATGCTGCTGATGTTCATCATTGGATTTGCGATGAGCGCTGGTCCGCTGATTTGGGTACTGTGCTCCGAAATCCAGCCGCTGAAAGGCCGCGATTTCGGCATCACCTGCTCCACCGCGACCAACTGGATCGCCAATATGATCGTCGGCGCAACGTTCCTGACCATGCTGAACAATCTGGGTAACGCCAACACTTTCTGGGTCTACGCTGGCCTGAACGTACTGTTTATCCTGCTGACCCTGTGGCTGGTGCCGGAAACCAAACACGTTTCGCTGGAACACATTGAACGTAACCTGATGAAAGGTCGTAAACTGCGCGAAATCGGCGCCCACGACTAATCCCTCCTCGCTTCCTCCTGCCACAGGAGGAAGCGTTTTTCTTGCAGCCCCTCTTCCGTCGCACTATTCTCTGCCGCTATGAAAACCCCTCGTCTCCCTATCGCTATCCAGCAGGCCGTGATGCGCCGTCTGCGGGAAAATCTCGCCCAGGCGAACCTCAAGCTCGATAGACATTATCCGGAGCCGAAACTGGTGTATACGCAACGCGGCACCTCGGCGGGCACCGCCTGGCTGGAGAGCTACGAAATCCGCCTCAACCCGGTGTTACTGCTGGAAAACATCGACACCTTTATAGCAGAGGTCGTGCCGCATGAACTGGCGCATCTGTTGGTGTGGAAGCACTTCGGACGCAAGGCTCCGCATGGCAAGGAATGGAAGTGGATGATGGAAAGCGTGCTGGGCGTTCCGGCCAGACGTACTCATCAATTTGCGCTGCAATCCGTACGGCGCAATACCTTTCCCTACCATTGCCAATGCCAGCAACATCAACTCACCGTCCGCCGTCATAACCGCGTAGTACGCGGCGAAGCGGTTTATCGTTGCGTTCACTGCGGCGAACCACTGGTCGCCGGGTAGTTTCCCGAAACGTCCGGGAACTTTCCTGAGCGGACTGATTGCATACAGACACAACTTTCGTTACGTTGCGGGCTCGTTTTGCTATGGAGTGTGCAATGTACCGTAATTTCTCTTTTGCCGCTGTGTTGCTGGCCGCAGCGTTTTCAGGCCAGGCCCTGGCCGATGGCATTAACAATTTTTCTCAGGCCAAAGCGGCGAGCGTCAAAGTCAATGCCGACGCGCCCGGCAGCTTTTACTGCGGGTGCCAAATCCGCTGGCAGGGTAAAAAAGGCGTCGTAGACCTGGAGTCCTGCGGCTATAAGGTGCGTAAAAACGAGAATCGCGCCAGACGCATTGAGTGGGAGCACGTTGTCCCCGCCTGGCAATTCGGTCATCAGCGCCAGTGCTGGCAGGACGGCGGGCGAAAAAACTGCGCTAAAGACCCGGTCTACCGCAAAATGGAAAGCGATATGCATAACCTGCAACCCGCGATTGGCGAAGTGAATGGCGATCGCGGCAACTTTATGTATAGCCAGTGGAACGGCGGCGAAGGTCAGTACGGGCAGTGCGCCATGAAAGTGGATTTCAAAGCGAAGCTCGCCGAGCCGCCCGCCCGCGCCCGTGGCGCAATCGCCCGCACTTATTTTTATATGCGCGACCAATACCAACTGAAACTTTCCCGCCAACAAACGCAGCTTTTTAACGTCTGGGATAAGCAGTACCCCGTTACCGCCTGGGAGTGCGAGCGCGATGCGCGTATCGCGAAGGTCCAGGGTAATCATAATCCCTATGTGCAACGCGCTTGCCAGGCGCGAAAGAGCTAACCTACACTAGCGGGATTCTTGTTAACCCATGCCCTGGATAGCCAAACGCCGGGGCCATGACGCGGATTTTTTTATTATGCGTATTCCCCGCATTTATCACCCTGAATTGTTGACGTCCGGTACGCAGATTTCGTTATGCGAAGATGCGGCCAACCATATTGGTCGTGTACTGCGCATGGGAGCGGGACAAGCGTTACAGCTGTTTGACGGCAGTAATCAGGTATTCGATGCTGAAATCATTAGCGCCAGTAAGAAAAGCGTTGAAGTGCAAGTGATGAAAGGCGAAATCGACGATCGTGAATCGCCGCTACATATCCATCTGGGCCAGGTGATGTCGCGCGGTGAAAAAATGGAATTTACTATCCAGAAATCGATCGAACTAGGTGTAAGCCTCATTACGCCACTGTTCTCTGAGCGCTGCGGCGTTAAACTGGATAATGAACGTCTGAACAAAAAGCGCCAGCAGTGGCAAAAGATCGCCATCGCCGCCTGCGAACAATGCGGGCGTAACCGGGTGCCGGAAATTCGCCCGCCGATGGCGCTGGCAGCCTGGTGCGCCGAGCAAGATTCCGGGCTGAAGCTCAATCTTCATCCGCGCGCCCATGCCAGCATTAACACTCTGCCGCTGCCGGTTGAACGCGTCCGACTGCTAATCGGCCCGGAAGGCGGGCTGTCGGCGGACGAAATCGCGATGACCGCGCGCTATCAGTTTACTGATATTCTGTTAGGACCTCGCGTTCTGCGTACTGAGACAACCGCGCTCACCGCCATTACCGCGCTACAGGTGCGTTTTGGCGACTTAGGATGAAGCGTTAACGGAGAAAATAATGATCAAGCTCGGCATCGTGATGGACCCCATCGCACACATCAACATCAAGAAAGACACCAGTTTCGCTATGCTGCTGGAAGCCCAACGTCGTGGTTATGAACTTCATTATATGGAGATGGCCGACCTTTATCTGATTAACGGCGAAGCCCGCGCCCGCACGCGAACGTTGAGCGTGGAGCAAAATTACGATAAATGGTACGAGTTCGGCAGCGAGCAGGAGATTAAACTCGCCGACCTCGACGTTATCCTGATGCGTAAAGATCCGCCGTTTGATACCGAGTTTATTTATGCAACCTATATTCTGGAACGCGCTGAAGAGGAAGGGACGCTGATCGTCAACAAACCGCAAAGCCTGCGCGACTGTAATGAAAAACTGTATACTGCCTGGTTTGCCGACCTGACGCCGGAAACGCTGGTAACGCGCAATAAAGCGCAGCTCAAAGCGTTTTGGGAAAAGCACGGCGATATCATTATGAAACCGCTGGACGGTATGGGCGGCGCGTCCATTTTCCGCGTTAAGGAAGGCGATCCTAACATAGGCGTTATTGCCGAAACGCTGACCGAGCTGGGCAACCGCTACTGCATGGCGCAGAACTATCTGCCCGCGATCAAAGATGGCGATAAGCGCGTACTGGTCGTCGACGGCGAGCCGGTGCCTTACTGCCTGGCGCGTATTCCGCAGGGCGGCGAAACCCGCGGCAACCTGGCGGCTGGTGGTCGCGGCGAACCCCGTCCGTTGAGCGAAAGCGACTGGGAAATCGCCCGCCGCGTTGGGCCGACGCTTAAAGCCAAAGGGCTTATTTTCGTCGGTCTGGATATTATCGGCGACCGCTTAACGGAAATTAACGTGACCAGCCCAACCTGCGTGCGTGAAATTGAAGCGGAATACCCGATCTCTATCACCGGGATGTTGATGGACGCCATCGAAGCGCGTCTGGCGAAGTAAACGTTTATTGCCCGGTGGCGTGCGCTTACCGGGCCTGAGCAATCACGCCGCCCCGGTCGGATAAGGCGGCGCATCAGCATCGCCATCCGGCAGTCTATTGCCCGATAAGGCAGCCGTCCTTTGGCAAAAGACGGCTTATATGAGTGACAACCGTCCGCTTTCCCCACATACTGAACGCTGTCGTTTTTTTGAACCAGGAAACAGAACCTCTGACAATGAATTTACAGCATCACTTTCTTATTGCCATGCCTGCGCTCCAGGACCCGATTTTCCGCCGTTCCGTAGTGTATATTTGCGAGCACAACCAGGACGGCGCTATGGGGATTATTATTAATAAGCCTTTGGAAAATCTGCAAATTGAAGGGATTCTGGAAAAACTAAAAATTACGCCGGAACCGCGCGATTCGGCAATTCGTCTTGATAAAGCCGTGATGCTCGGCGGCCCGCTGGCGGAAGATCGCGGATTTATTCTCCATACTCCGCCGTCACGTTTCGCCTCCAGCATTCGTATCTCAGACAATACCGTGATTACCACCTCCCGCGATGTGCTGGAAACGTTAGGTACCCAACAACAGCCTTCCGATGTGCTGGTCGCGCTGGGCTACGCCTCCTGGGATAAAGGCCAGCTTGAACAAGAGTTGCTTGATAACGCCTGGCTTACCGCGCCCGCCGATCTCAATATTTTGTTCAAAACGCCCATTGCCGAGCGCTGGCGCGAAGCGGCAAAACTTATTGGCATTGATATTCTGACCATGCCCGGCGTTGCGGGGCACGCCTGATGAGCGACACCTTACTGGCCTTTGACTTCGGCACAAAAAGCATTGGCGTTGCAATAGGACAACGCATTACCGGCACCGCCCGTCCGCTTCCGGCAATCAAAGCACAGGACGGCACGCCCGACTGGATGCTCATTGAACGTTTGCTGAAAGAGTGGCAGCCGGACGAAATTATTGTCGGGCTACCGCTCAATATGGATGGCACTGAACAACCGCTGACGGCGCGCGCCCGTAAATTCGCCAACCGTATTCATGGGCGTTTCGGGGTAACTGTCACGCTGCACGATGAACGACTCAGCACCGTTGAAGCACGCTCCGGTCTGTTTGAACGAGGTGGGTATCGCGCACTGAACAAAGGCAAAGTGGACTCGGCCTCCGCCGTGATTATCCTCGAAAGCTATTTTGAACAGGGGTATTAAAGCCGTTTTTGTCAGCAGGCGGATAACGCGGTCACGGTTGCCAGGCTTACTGGGCAATAAGCTGGTTTAATGCCTTCAACGCCTGTAAACGCGCAGCCGCCTCCGCCTCATCAATCCGCCACATTCCCGCAAAGGCCAGCGCTGCGGCGTGCTTGTCTAGCGGTTGCGCCATAGAAACTTCACCATCAGCGTGATGCCACAGCACGTATCCCCGCTGGCGCTGCTGCGCCACATGCGGCGCCAGATTACGCCACTGCTCCGGAGTAAAACGCTGCATTAGCGCCTCATCGCTTTCTGCCGCCAGTAACGCCACTCCTGTTACCGACTGCCAGGCCGGGCACATGCGAAACCCCGCCAGCGCCTGACTTCCCTGCGAACCCGGCGTAGAGTGATAAATATAGATAATCTGGTCTTCCCATAGCACGCCTAATGCCACCACGATGTCTTTGGGCGCATGGCGTTCAAGGATAGGCAACGCATGGGAGAACAGCGCTGAACCACGAATCGCCTGCGCCGCCAAAGCATGAATGCCTGGCCCGGGTAAATAGCGTCGGTGCTCATCCTGCATCGTGAGTCCAATAGAGGCCATCGTCATTAACAGGCGATTAACGCGCGTGGTATTAATATCCATCAGCCGGGCAAGCTCGCGACATCCGATAGCACGGTCGCTGGAAACCAGATATTGCAGACAGCGAATGCCATCTATCAGGCTTTGATTCGGTTGTGATGACATCGTTAAATGGCTTCGCTGTGGTTTTAACAAAGCTGCGATTTTAACGCCGGTTCGCCAGGATACAAGCCTGCATGCCGTTCAATCCACCGCGCCAGTCAACACTTTCCTCCCCCCCCCTACGCCGCCATCTTCGCTACAGCCGTCCCTGCACCTGACGCCATTGCGCGCTCTGGGCGAATGTCATCATCCCCTGCTGCTGCCCGGTTTGTATCACGTGGGCCAACTGATGGAGTTTGCCTTCACGGATCAAATTCCCTGTGGCTGGCGTATTAATCAGTAATTCAAACAACGCCACGCGCCCATCCTGTCTGTCGACCTCCAGTTTTTGTGATAGTACGGCGCGCAGACTACCCGCCAGTTGGCTGCGTACCGGTTCTTTTTCCTGCGCCGGAAAACTATCCACTAATCTTTCCACCGCCTGCGCCGCACCGCGAGTATGCAGGGTTGCCAGTACCAGATGCCCCGTTTCCGCCGCCGTCAGCGCCAGGCGAATGGTCTCGCTGTCACGCAGCTCTCCCAGTAAAATGACATCGGGATCTTCACGTAACGCCGCGCGCAGCCCGGCGGCAAAAGTGGCGCAATGCTGGCCGATTTCCCGCTGCTGTATCAGGCAACGCTTGCTGGTGTAACGGTACTCAATAGGATCTTCCAGCGTCAGGATGTGTTTATCGGCATGTTGATTAAGATGTCCCACCATCGCCGCCAGCGTAGTGGATTTCCCGCAGCCAGTAGCGCCAGTGACCAGAATCAGTCCGTTCTCGCTGGCAAGCAGTGCGGGTACTATCGGCGGCGTCTGGATTTCCGCCAGATCAGGACAACGCTCGGGCAATAGCCGTAGCGCCAGCGACGTTCCCTGTTGATGTGTGAACGCACTGGCGCGCAGGCGCCGCGTGCCAGACAGCGAGACGGCGAAATCAAGCTGGCCGTGCGTTCGCCACTGATATTGTTGCGCATCATTAAGCCAATCAAGCAGAAGCCTGTCGACATCTGGCGCGGTAAAAGGCGCTGTCTCCATGCGTCCTTGTTTGCGCCATCGCGCAGGCCAGGCGTTACACAGGTGTAGATCCGAGACGTTATGCTTTACACTAAGCGTCACAATTTCTTCCATATTCATATAAACATCCTCGGAAAATGAACGATATCGCGCATAACCTGGCACACATCCGGGACAAAATCTCCGCCGCGGCGACGCGTTGCGGCCGCTCTTCAGAAGAAGTTACGTTGCTTGCAGTGAGTAAAACCAAACCTGCGAGCGACATCGCAGAAGCCATTGCCGCCGGACAGCGGGCATTTGGTGAAAATTATGTACAAGAGGGGGTGGAAAAAATCCGCCACTTTCAGGAAGCGAAAGTGGAAGGCCTGCACTGGCACTTTATTGGCCCTTTACAGTCCAACAAAAGTCGGCTGGTGGCCGAGCATTTTGACTGGTGTCATACCATCGATCGCTTGCGTATCGCCTCGCGGCTGAGCGAACAGCGTCCGGATAATCTGCCGGCGCTAAATGTTCTGATCCAAATTAATATCAGCGATGAAAACAGCAAATCAGGCATTCCGCTGGCGGAACTGGATGAGCTGGCCGCTGCGGTGGCTACACTGCCGCGTCTGCGGCTTCGCGGACTGATGGCGATCCCGGCGCCAGAGTCAGATTATGTAAGGCAGTTTGAAGTCGCACGTCAAATGGCTGTAGCATTTGCCGGGCTGAAAGCGCGCTACCCTGACGTTGATACCTTATCTCTGGGTATGAGCGACGATATGGAAGCCGCGATTGCGGCAGGTAGCACAATGGTGCGCATCGGCACCGCTATCTTTGGTGCTCGTGATTACACAAAAAATTAAGGAAAACTGAGGAACGCCATGAATACGTTGACCTTCCTGCTCTCAACGGTAATTGAGCTGTATACCATGGTGCTATTATTGCGCGTGTGGATGCAGTGGGCCCGCTGTGACTTTTACAACCCTTTCTCCCAGTTCGTGGTGAAAATTACGCAGCCCATCATCGGACCGCTGCGTCGTATTATCCCGCCAATGGGGCCGATTGACAGCGCTTCCCTGCTGGTGGCGTTTATTCTTAGCGTTATTAAGGCGATAGTGCTGTTTAAGGTCATTACGTTTCAGGCGATTATCTGGATTGCCGCAGTGCTTATCTTGCTTAAAACAATCGGCCTGCTGATCTTCTGGGTGCTGCTGGTCATGGCTATCATGAGCTGGGTGAGCCAGGGTCGTAGCCCGATTGAATATGTATTGATTCAGCTTGCAGAGCCGCTGCTCAGCCCGATTCGCCGTATACTGCCTGCGATGGGCGGCATCGACTTCTCGCCGATGGTTCTGGTACTGCTGCTGTATGTCGTTAATATGGGGATCGCTGAAGTCTTACAAGCGACAGGCAACATGTTGCTGCCGGGGCTGTGGATGGCGTTATGAGTGCTGTGACTCGCTGCGAAGACGGTCTGGTGTTACGGCTTTATATTCAGCCGAAAGCCAGCCGCGACAGTATTGTGGGCTTACATGGCGACGAGGTGAAAGTCGCCATTACCGCCCCGCCGGTTGATGGTCAGGCAAACAGCCATCTGACCAAGTTTCTTGGTAAACAGTTTCGCGTGGCGAAAAGTCAGATCGTCATCGAAAAAGGCGAGCTGGGCCGTCACAAACAGGTAAAAATTATTCACCCGCAACAGATCCCGCCGGAAATTGCGGCGTTAACTGAGTAGGTATTCCATGCAAAAAGTTGTTCTCGCAACCGGCAATGCCGGTAAAGTGCGCGAGCTCGCGTCGCTGTTAAGCGATTTTGGGCTTGATGTGGTAGCGCAAACGGAACTGGGCGTCGATTCCGCGGAAGAAACCGGCCTGACGTTTATTGAAAACGCGATTCTCAAAGCGCGCCATGCCGCCAAAATGACCGACCTGCCCGCCATTGCCGATGACTCCGGTCTGGCCGTTGACGTTTTAGGCGGCGCGCCGGGTATCTATTCCGCGCGCTATTCTGGCGAAAACGCGACAGATCAGCAAAATCTGGAAAAACTGCTGCATACTCTACGAGATGTTCCGGACGACAAACGCCAGGCGCGATTCCATTGTGTACTGGTTTATTTGCGTCATGCCGAAGATCCCACACCGATAGTCTGTCACGGTAGCTGGCCTGGCGTCATTACTCGCCAGGCGGCCGGAAATGGCGGATTTGGCTATGATCCCATTTTCTTCGTACCGTCTGAAGGCAAAACCGCCGCAGAACTGACCCGTGAAGAAAAAAGCGCGATTTCCCACCGTGGACAAGCGCTCAAGCTGCTGCTGGATGCGTTACGCAATGGCTAAACTACCGCCGCTCAGTCTTTATATTCATATTCCCTGGTGTGTACAAAAATGTCCATATTGTGACTTCAATTCCCATGCGTTGAAGGGCGAGGTGCCGCATGACGACTACGTCCAGCATCTGTTAAACGATCTGGATGCCGACGTCGCCTGGGCGCAAGGGCGTGAAGTAAAGACCATTTTTATTGGCGGCGGTACGCCAAGCCTGCTTTCCGGGCCGGCGATGCAAACGCTGCTGGACGGCGTGCGCACGCGCCTGAACCTGGCGGCGGATGCGGAAATTACTATGGAAGCGAACCCCGGCACGGTCGAAGCCGACCGCTTCATCGACTATCAGCGCGCCGGCGTAAACCGGATCTCCATTGGCGTGCAGAGCTTTAGTGAGCCTAAGCTGAAACGTCTTGGCCGTATTCACGGTCCACAAGAGGCGATGCGGGCAGCAAGACTGGCAAATGGGCTTGGACTACGCAGCTTTAACCTCGACTTGATGCATGGATTGCCGGATCAAACGCTGGAAGAGGCGCTGAATGATTTGCGACAGGCGATTGCGCTTAATCCGCCGCATCTCTCATGGTATCAATTGACGATTGAACCCAACACTCTGTTCGGTTCGCGTCCGCCGGTTTTACCGGACGATGACGCACTGTGGGATATCTTTGAGCAGGGCCACCAGTTATTAACCGCCGCGGGCTATCAGCAATACGAAACTTCGGCCTATGCCAAACCCGGTTATCAGTGCCAGCATAATCTGAACTACTGGCGCTTTGGCGACTATCTGGGGATTGGCTGCGGCGCCCACGGTAAAGTCACCTTCCCGGGCGGCAGGATCCTGCGCACCACCAAAACCCGTCACCCACGCGGTTATATGCAGGGACGTTACCTGGAAAGCCAGCGTGACGTGAGTGATGACGATAAACCCTTTGAGTTCTTTATGAACCGTTTTCGGTTGCTGGAGCGCGCGCCTCGCGCCGAATTTGTCGCCTATACCGGGCTTACGGAAGCGGTTATTCGTCAGCCAATCGACGAGGCTATTGCCCAGGGCTACCTGACCGAATGCGAGCAATACTGGCAGATTACCCGGCACGGTAAACTGTTTTTAAACTCTCTTCTTGAGTTATTTCTCGCGGAATAACAAGGAATAAGCCTGTCGCGCCAGCGGGTAAAATACCTGATGGCGCGACGCTTACCGACCTGTGGCGGTTAATGCGCCGCCGGCAAGCGCATTATTTAATAACCCCTTTACGACGCAAATCGTCGGTATCTTTTTTCCAGCGCTCGTAACCGTCATTAATATCCATAATTTTCACACGGATATCACTCTGTTGCATCTGAAGTTTCTGTACCGCTATATTCAGCGGATATTGTCCTTTCTCTAACGTTATCCAGTCATTCTGCGCTTTTCGACGCAGCTCTTCTGATTTCAAAAATACCTGCCGCCGTTGCTCGTGTATGTCTAAATCTCTTTTCTGCTGAATAGCCGCTTCATTGCACGGCTCACTCTGCTTACGACACGCGTCTAATGCCGGTTGATAGACCTCTTTTTCGTATTTCTCGGCATATACGCTGCTATCGTTGGCTTTTACATAATCATCGCGCTCTTTTAACGTCTTTTTAAACGCCTCGGCGCGGGTCAACGGTTTCCCATCAGCGCCTTTTCCCCAATACGCGTCCGCTTCTTTTTTAGCTACCGCTATTTTCTTATCCAGGGCAGAGAGTTGTTCTTCAAGACCGGGGATCGACGCTTTCTGCGCACGCTAGGAGGCTTCAATGTTGCCAAACCGATAGTTAAAGTCATCACTGTTGACGATCAGGTATTTATCATTCGTTTTAATGTCGTCAATAGCCCGGCCCTGATCGCTGGCTGCCATTTGTAATGAGTAATAGCTCACCGTCCAGCCAGAGGCTGGCGTCCCTTTGCTGGTTAACATGGCAGAAAATTTAACGGGACGATCTTTGGTCCAGGTTTTTTCAACAAAATAATAATCCGCCGCCATACCAACGCCGGTATACATATCTTCACGGGAAGAAATATCCCCTTCGGCAGACCAGGTGGCCTGATTGCCCGTCGAATCAAGATTTTTTAAGGTAATGGAATCCAGTTTAAGTATGCCGTGGTACTGCTTACTAAACTGTTCTTTTAAGATGTTATCGGAGGGTTGAGCAACCTCTGCCCAGCTATAGCCTGAAATCAGGGCAAACAGCGCTGCGCCAGCAATCCATTGTCGAACCACTTGTGGACCTCCCGTCCAGAGACATGACACCCACGATTATCATAACCAGGATGATAATTAGCAAGATAATAGTGTTGGTTGTGCGAGAGGTCTTCCAAAGATGGCCCCGGCCTTCCGACCGGGGCATTAGCTTTAATACTGATTGAACATCGTCTGGATCTGTTTTGGATCTTTAGTCTGGGTTAACGCCAGTTGCAGTAAGACACGCGCTTTTTGCGGGTTCAGCGTGCCGGAAGCGACAAAGCCGTATTTTGCATCGTCAACTTCCGCATCCTGCGTGGTTGCGCCAGTCGGCACACGTGAAGAACGCACCACTACCGTACCGTTGTGCGCGGCGGTCGCCAGGGTATCAAAGACCGTTTTATACAAGTTGCCGTTACCCACGCCTGCGCTCACGATCCCGTCATAACCCGCGTCTACCAGCGCTTTTGCCGGCAGATCGGACGCATTCGCATAGTTATAAACGATACCGACTTTCGGCAACGCGGTCAGCTTCGACACGTCGAACGGGGTGGAGGTGGTATGTTTACGCTCTGGCGTACGCTGGTAGTCAATTTTACCGTTGTGGATATAACCCAGCGGGCCGTAGTTAACCGCTTTAAACGTCGCCACGTCAGTCGTATTGGTCTTAGTGACGTCGCGTCCGTCCATGACGGTATCATTCATTACCACCAGCACGCCGCGATTGGCAGACTGTTTATCAGCCGCTGTTACTACCGCATTATAGAGATTGAACGGGCCATCTGCGCTCATTGACGTGGAAGGACGCATCGCGCCGACCAGTACCACCGGTTTATTGCATTTCACGGTCAGATCGAGGAAATAAGCGGTTTCTTCCATCGTATCAGTACCGTGGGTGATCACGAAACCGTCGGTGCTGTCGCACTCGGTATTGATTTTTTTCGCCAGCGTGAGCCAGACTTCATCGTTCATATCCTGCGAGCCAATGTTAACGACCTGCTCGCCTTTCACTACCGCAATGTCCTTCAATTGAGGAACGGCATCCACCAGATTTTCGACGCCAACTTTACCTGCCGTATAATTTGATTTTGTTGCTGAATCACCGCCACCAGCGATCGTTCCGCCGGTCGCTAAGATGGTGATATTCGGTAAAGCGAACGCTGCGCCGCTGAAACCCATTACCAGAGCAGCTAATGCCGTTTTCCTGAAAAACTCCATGTTATATCTCCAGTTATGTCAACTGGTCGCATTATCCCTATATTGCAGACGAATAATGTGATGTCATACGATTAACCAGCGATATATATCCAACAGAGAGTATTTTTTAGAGATGGATAACAAAATGCAGGAAAAAACAGAATAAATATCCTCCGGCATAGCCGGAGGTTTTTCTGATGCGCCTGTAAGGCTTTCTTACCAGCCGCGCCCTAACAGGCGCATACGATCTGACATTTGCATCAAACTTCGTTACTTACGGCCCGTAAA
>NZ_JAGETK010000013.1:0-150394 GCF_017573605.1 Salmonella sp. 32070601201500089SM | reverse complement strand
CAAGAGGCCCGAAGGTCCCCCTCTTTGGTCTTGCGACGTTATGCGGTATTAGCCACCGTTTCCAGTAGTTATCCCCCTCCATCAGGCAGTTTCCCAGACATTACTCACCCGTCCGCCACTCGTCAGCAAAGCAGCAAGCTGCTTCCTGTTACCGTTCGACTTGCATGTGTTAGGCCTGCCGCCAGCGTTCAATCTGAGCCATGATCAAACTCTTCAATTTAAAAGTTTGATGCTCAAAGAATTAAACTTCGTAATGAATTACGTGTTCACTCTTGAGACTTGGTATTCATTTTTCGTCTTGCGACGTTAAGAATCCGTATCTTCGAGTGCCCACACAGATTGTCTGATAAATTGTTAAAGAGCAGTGCCGCTTCGCTTTTTCTCAGCGGCGCGGGGTGTGCATATTACGCTTTCCCGCTTCAGAGTCAAGCGATTATTTTCGCTTTTCTCCGTGAGGTTCTGGTCTGAACCCCGCTGACCCGGCGGCCTGTGTGCCGTTGTTCCGTGTCAGTGGTGGCGCATTATAGGGAGTTATTTCTGCCTGACAAGAGGAAATTTAAAATAATTTCTCAAGTGCCTGGTATTTACCCAAAACGCCATTAAACCGCCAGTTTTTCGAGCGTTTCAAAGCCATAACGCTGTAAAACGGGTAATAATTGTTCAGCTCCTGGCGTCATTGCCATGCAATAAGCAATATTGGCATCGGTTGATTTCGCATCCGGCGCTTCATGTTCCAACAGCCAGGCTGTACGACGCGCTATCGCCGCGCCGGAATCCACTAACCTCGTCCCTTCAGGCAGGACTTGCAAAAGCTCGTCCCGTAATAGAGGGAAATGCGTACACCCCAGAACGACCGTGTCAGGCGGCTCCGGCATTCGTAGCCATGGGCGTAATATGCGGCGCAGCTCTTCCAGCGATACCGAGTCGCCATGTAGTTTAGCTTCCGCCAGTTCCACCAGTTCTGCCGACCCCAACATCGCTATCTGACATTCATTGGCGAAGCGCGCAATCAGCTCGTGAGTATAAGGACGTTTGACCGTGGCTCTCGTCGCCAGTAGCCCGACGACGCCATTTGCGGTCAGCCGCGCCGCTGGTTTAATCGCAGGCACAACGCCCACCACCGGGAAGGCAAACTTTTCACGTAATGCGGGAAGTGAGACCGTACTGGCGGTATTACAGGCAATCACCGCCAGTGAAAGGGGATAGCGCTGCTGTACCGCGGTCACAATCTCGACAACGCGCTCAACGATAAACGTTTCGCTCTTTTCCCCGTAGGGGAAAGCCACGTTATCGAAAGCATATATATAGTGGAGATCCGGCAGGAGCCGCCGAATCTCATCATAGACCGACAATCCACCGACGCCGGAATCAAATACCAGCACGGTGGGACGTGGTTCAGAAGGTGTAGCTGCCAGACAAGGTGTATTCTCGTCCTGCAGTTTGGTAGCCATAAACTGTCTCGTAATCTTTGTCGAACAGGTTGGCTATTTTACCACGAACTGTCAGATGTGAGGTGACCGGATATGCAACCGTAAGATCCCATAAACTGACGCCGCCCATTTTTACTGTCCGGTATGGGTAAGCGGAGTAATCCGAATCATAGCGGGAACCAAGGTATTGATATGTCACCCCCCAGTCAAAATCGTAAACGTCCCAGTCAAGTTGATATTTTGCCATCTGTTTGGAACGCCGGGGTAATGGCGTATCGGTAATCGCATTACGCGCATCAACGTAATCATAACTGACCGTATGCGTTAACGGTCCGGTATCGAAATTCGCCGTCGCCTCAATACCTTTAATGCGCGCCTTACCTTCGTTGTAATATTTTTGCAGATGATCGTCATAATCGATCATGTCATTAATATCGTTACGATAACCTGAAATACGCCAGCTGACGCCAGCGGTTAGCCCTTCAAATGCGCCTTCCCACTGTTTACTCTTTTCAGGATTCAGGTTCGGATTACCGTAATAACCATACAGTTGGCCCAAATTAGGCGCTTTGTAGGAGGTTCCGTAGGAGGCAATAAAGCGATAACCTTCTATAAACTCCCATCCCGCGCTGGTTTGCCATGTACCATGACGACCAAACTGGGAGTTGTCATCACTGCGCGCCGCCGCTTCCAGAGTGAAGTCACCCAACTGTTGTAATCCTGTCAGGTAAACCCCGGTATTACGCTGGTCATATCCCTCGGGCACATAGCCGGTACCTGGCGTGGTAGTCTGTTTCTGCCAGTCTACGCCCGCCCCAACATTACCGTGCCCCACAACCACACTGTTGGTCCATTGAACATTGTACTGTTTCATCTCATCCAGCGTGGCGGAGGTATCATACCGACCATAGTGCGGATCATAGTTGTAATCTTTACTGTGGCTATAGCTTGAAACCAGCTGAGACTGAATACGTTCGCCATTAAAGCGCAGCCCGGCGTCCCAGCTTTGGCTATAAAGTTTGCGTGTATCAATCAGCGGCGAGCCCGGCGAGTAATAGGCGTCGTAATCGGTACGGTTATCATAGCCATAACCACGCACGAATCCGCTCCAGCGATCAGAAAAGGTATGCTCTAACGCGCCATAAAGCGTTTTACTCAAAAAGCCGTCCCGGTCAGGCTGCGCCTGCATCCCGGTACCGCCTTTCGCTACCACGTCAAACCCTTTGGTGTATTCGTAATCGCCGATCAACGTCGCCCGCGTGTTTTCGCCAAGTTGCTGTTGCGTCGAGATGTCGTAATTCTGGTAGCTATTGCTTCCCCATCCAGCGGTTAATTCTGTGCCTGGGTTATCGCGCGTCGTAATGATATTCACTACGCCGCCGATAGCATCGGAACCATAAATAGCGGAGCGCGGACCGCGAATATATTCAATGCGCTGTACCAGCGACACCGGGAACTGGCTGAGATCGGCGGACCCGCTCACGCCTGCTAAATTCAGACGCACGCCGTCAATCAATACCAGTACATGGCTGGAGTTGGTGCCGCGAATGAAAATGGAGGAGTTTTGTCCGGCGCCGCCGCTCTGCGCAATATCGACGCCAGGCAAACGGCGCAGAACATCATTTACGGAGGTCGATTGCCAGCGTTCAATATCCTGACGCGTCACGATGGTAACGGGCGCCAGAACCGCGCTGCGCGGCTGCTGAAAACGGTTGGCGGTGACAACCAGGGTATCCGGGCTAGTGTCCTGCGCCCAAGCGGAAAAGGCCGTGACGGAGAACACCGTCAGCAGCGTAGCTTTTTTAATCATTGTAAAGCATCCACAATATAAGAAGGATGCCGCAGGCTTCATCGATAGTACGCGATGATGAAAAACCAGATGCGACGTTAGCCGGCAGGTCTTCGGGCTTGGAGGGTTATCCGTTGACTGGATAGCAGAAATGATGACTTCCCGCCGGAGGCAGTGTCTGCTTACGCTCTCATCTCACCTTTCCTTACCGCTGCGCGTCAGCTCCAGATTTTCACTGGATTCCCTATTAACTCACAGGACCGGCCCACGGATGCTACCGTCTGTCACAACACCCTGTCCAGACCGCGCATCACAAATCAGAAATCATCAATAGCTGGACATCCACTGAGCAATCCCTACAATCCCCGCGTACTTTTATTATTCAGGATGCGATATGACCCCCGAACATCTTCCGACAGAACAGTATGAGGCGCAGCTGGCCGAAAAAGTGGCGCGCTTGCAGAGTATGATGGCGCCGTTTTCTGGCCTGGTTCCGGAAGTATTTCGCTCGCCGGTCAGTCACTATCGTATGCGTGCGGAATTTCGCCTGTGGCATGACGGCGATGACCTGTACCACATTATGTTTGATCAGCAGACCAAAAGCCGGATTCGCGTTGACACCTTCCCGGCGGCCAGCCAACTGATTAATACCTTAATGAAGGCGATGATTGCCGGCGTGCGCGATAATCATGCACTGCGGCATAAGCTGTTCCAGATCGATTATCTCACGACCTTGAGCAACCAGGCGGTAGTGTCGTTGCTGTACCATAAGAAGCTGGACGAAGAGTGGCGTGAAGCCGCCACTGCGTTACGCGATGCTTTACGCGCGCAAGGTCTGAACGTACACCTGATTGGCCGGGCCACTAAAACTAAAATCGAATTGGATCAGGATTATATTGATGAGCGTCTGCCTGTGGCAGGTAAAGAGATGATCTACCGCCAGGTCGAAAACAGCTTTACGCAGCCAAACGCCGCCATGAATATTCAGATGTTAGAGTGGGCGCTGGAGGTGACGAAAGACTCAAAAGGCGATCTGCTTGAGTTGTATTGCGGCAACGGCAATTTTTCTTTAGCGCTGGCGCGCAATTTTAACCGCGTGCTGGCAACCGAAATCGCCAAACCGTCCGTCGCTGCCGCACAGTACAATATTGCCGCTAATCATATTGATAATGTGCAAATTATTCGCATGGCGGCGGAAGAGTTTACCCAGGCGATGAATGGCGTTCGTGAGTTTAACCGCCTGCAGGGGATCGACCTGAAGCGCTATCAGTGCGAAACCATTTTTGTCGATCCGCCGCGCAGCGGTCTGGACAGCGAAACGGAAAAAATGGTGCAGGCTTATCCACGTATTCTGTACATTTCCTGCAATCCGGAAACGTTGTGCAAAAACCTGGAAACGTTAAGCCAGACGCACACGGTGTCTCGCCTGGCGCTATTCGATCAGTTCCCGTATACGCATCATATGGAATGCGGAGTATTACTCACCGCAAGGTAAAATGTACGTCGGATGGCCGGTTATACCGCCATCCGGCATTCGCACACTATTCCGCGGTGTCCTGCTTGCGGTTACGCAGTTTAAAGCCAATCCAGAATACCAGAATCACCGACAGCACCGCCGGGAAGAAATTAGAGCCAATATCCGGATATTCTGCACGCACGACGGTGCTATACAGTAAAACGCCAAGAATGAAACAAGCGGCGGCCAACCCCGGCAAACCTACCGGCATAGTACGATTTTGGTAGCGCTGATGCAGGCAATATACCGTCAGCACCAGCGAGATAACCGGGAATACGGAGAACGGCACAATAGCGCTAAACAGCGCCGCGAATGTGCCGTTAATCGATAAGCCAGCGATGAGCGCCAGCAACAGCGTACCTTTATCTTGACCTGACTGTTTCATTACTCGTCCTTCACGTTATTCGGAATGATGTGCTATTTTCTCTTGCTCACGGCGATACCAGTAATACGCCCCTTTCGCAATCATGCGCAGTTGCAATACCAGCCGCTCTTCTAATTGCCGACGCTGTTCAGCGCCGATGTCCAACGCCTCTGCGCCCGCGCTAAAGACAATAGTCACCATCGCTTCGGCCTGGGCTTCAGTAAACGCGCGCGGCATATGGTTTTCGAGTTCCAGATAGTCGGCAAGTTCCGCAATAAAATGCTGAATCTCCCGCGCGACGGCGGCACGAAACGCCGCTGAAGTGCCGGAACGCTCGCGCAACAACAGACGGAAGGCGTTGGGGTTGTTGCCGATAAACTCCATAAATGTGGAGACCGACGTGCGAATGACGCTGCCGCCTTTCGCGATGCGCTGTCGCGCCTGACGCATCAACTGACGCAGCATCAGACCGCTTTCATCCACCATCGTCAGACCGAGTTCATCGACATCGCGAAAATGACGGTAAAACGACGTTGGCGCAATGCCCGCTTCACGCGCCACCTCACGCAAACTCAGGCTGGCGAAACTCCGCTCAGCGCTCAGTTGGCTGAATGCGGCTTCCACCAGCGAACGCCGGGTTTTTTCTTTTTGTTGCGCTCTAACACCCATCACAATGTCTGAATCCTTCCATATGCCTTATTCGGCACTATACCAGAGAATAAAAGTAACGGGTTCACACTGGATTGTGAATGATTGTTTACAGACAGTTTGTGCTCCGGCTTCGCAAAAAAGCACAACGATAATTGGGTTAAAGCTGGGCAAATGTTATCATCGTGTTTATTTTATGTATAAAAACAGGTGAGTAATACCATGCCACATTCCTGGGATTATGATGCAGTCGTCATAGGGTCAGGCCCCGGCGGTGAAGGCGCTGCAATGGGTCTGGTTAAGCAAGGAGCACGCGTCGCGGTGATTGAGCGTTATCATAACGTTGGCGGCGGATGTACCCACTGGGGCACCATCCCATCCAAAGCCCTTCGCCACGCCGTCAGCCGCATTATTGAATTTAATCAAAACCCGCTCTATAGCGACCACTCCCGTCTCCTTCGTTCTTCTTTCGCCGACATCCTTAATCATGCCGATAACGTGATTAATCAACAAACGCGTATGCGTCAGGGGTTTTATGAGCGTAACCACTGTGAAATATTGCAAGGCAACGCCCATTTTATTGACGAACATACCCTGGCGCTGGAATGCCATGACGGCACGGTTGAAACCCTGACGGCAGAAAAATTTGTTATTGCCTGTGGTTCGCGTCCTTACCATCCCAGTGATGTGGATTTCTCGCATCCGCGCATTTATGACAGCGACTCAATCCTGAGTCTCCACCATGAACCGCGCCACGTTATTATTTACGGCGCTGGCGTTATCGGCTGCGAATATGCGTCCATCTTCCGCGGTATGGATGTGAAAGTGGATCTGATCAACACCCGCGATCGCCTGCTGGCCTTTCTCGATCAGGAGATGTCCGACTCTCTCTCTTACCATTTCTGGAATAGCGGCGTGGTTATTCGCCACAATGAAGAGTATGAGAAAATCGAAGGCTGCGATGATGGCGTCATCATGCACCTGAAATCCGGCAAAAAACTGAAGGCTGACTGCCTGCTTTATGCTAATGGCCGTACCGGTAACACCGATTCGCTGGCGCTGGAGAATATTGGTCTGGAAACAGACAGCCGTGGACAGCTCAAAGTCAACAGTATGTACCAGACCGCCCTGCCGCACGTCTATGCGGTGGGCGACGTGATTGGCTATCCCAGTCTGGCCTCCGCCGCCTACGATCAGGGGCGTATTGCAGCGCAGGCGCTGGTGAAAGGCGAAGCGACCGCGCATCTCATCGAAGATATCCCCACCGGGATTTATACCATTCCGGAAATCAGTTCTGTCGGCAAAACCGAGCAGCAGTTAACGGCAATGAAAGTGCCTTACGAAGTGGGCCGCGCGCAATTTAAGCATCTGGCGCGAGCGCAAATCGTCGGCATGAACGTCGGCACGCTAAAAATTCTCTTCCACCGCGAAACCAAAGAAATTCTGGGGATTCACTGCTTTGGCGAACGCGCCGCCGAAATTATTCATATCGGCCAGGCGATCATGGAGCAGAAAGGTGGCGGTAACACCATCGAATACTTCGTTAACACCACCTTTAACTACCCAACCATGGCGGAAGCTTATCGGGTTGCGGCGTTGAACGGCTTAAACCGCCTGTTTTAACGCCTTGTCGAAATGGCCATCCATTGCGCCACGGATGGCCTCTGCCAGTTGCTCATAACGGCTACGCAGCGGCGATCCCGGGCGATAAACCAGCCCCACGGTACGACGCGGCTCCGGCTTAATGCATGGCAGATAAACCACGCCGTCGCGCTTACGCTCCTGCGGTACGGCCAGCGCGGGGAGTAGTGTAATACCACTGCCCGCCGCCACCATGTTGCGCAGCGTTTCCAGACTGGTCGCCCGGAAATGGGTATCTTCATCCGCTCCCGCTTCAAAACAGAACCCCATCGCCTGATCGCGCAGACAGTGGCCATCTTCCAGCATCAGCAATTTCTCGCCCGCCAGATCGGACATCGGCACGCGATCGCGATTCGCCCACGGATGATCCTCATAAATAGCCAGCATCATGGGCTCATCAAACAGCGGCACTTCGATAAACGCCTCGCTCTCTTTCACCAGCGCCAGAATAGCGCAGTCAAGCTTGCCGCTATCGAGTTGCGCTAACAGCTGATGCGTTTGCGCCTCATGCAGATACATTTCCAGCTTCGGGAAAGTCTGGTGCAACATTGGAATGATAAGCGGCAGCAAATAGGGACCAATTGTTGGGATTAAACCAATATGCAGCGGGCCGGACATCGTCTCGCCTTGTTGGCTTGCCATCTCCTTGAGCACCTTGACCTCACGCAGTACGGTACGCGCCTGATCCACCAGCAGTAAGCCCGCCTGGGTAAACAGCACCTTACGGCTCGTACGCTCCAGCAGCATAACGCCCAGCTCATCTTCCAGCTTGCGTATTTGCCCACTAAGGGTTGGCTGGCTGACGTGACAGGAGTCCGCCGCTCGCCGGAAATGGCGATGTTCGGCTAACGCCACCAGATATTCAAGATCACGAATATTCATTATTCATCCTCCGTCGCCACGATAGTTCATGGCGATAGGTAGCATAGCAACGAACGATTATCCCTATCAACCTTTCTGATTAATAATACATCACAGAACGGAGCGGTTTCTCGTTTAACCCTTGAAGACACCGCCCGTTCAGAGGGTATCTCTCGAACCCGAAATAACTAAAGCCAACGTGAACTTTTGCGGACCTCTGGTCCGCTTTTTTTTTGCGTAAAAAAGCCCGGCGTCGCTGATGCTCGGCCGGGCAGTATTACCTGATAGCGCTACGCTTATAAGGCTTACAACGCGAGGCGCGCCTTCGCATCGTTGATGGCCTGCGCCACCTGCTGCGGAGAAACGCCGCCTTTTGCCGCCCGTTTATCCAGACACGACTGCAAAGACAATATCGGATACACATCGTCGCCAATCACGCGGCTGAATTTCTGTAAATCGGCCAGCGGCAACGCTTCCAGCGGCTTACCCTGGCGAATAGCTTCTACCACCGCCTCGCCGACAATATGGTGCGCTTCGCGGAACGGCACGCCTTTCGCGACCAGGTAATCCGCCAGCTCCGTGGCGTTGGCATACCCCTGTTGCGCCGCGTCCTGACAACGTGGGCGTTTCACCTGAATACCGTCCAGCACCAACGCCGCCATATGCAGGCAGTCAAGCCAGGTATCGAGCGCATCGAACAGCCCTTCTTTGTCTTCCTGCATATCTTTGTTATACGCCAGCGGCAGACCTTTTAAAGTCATCATCATGCCGGTTAGCGCCCCTTGTACGCGACCGCACTTACCGCGAATCAGCTCCAGCGCGTCCGGGTTTTTCTTCTGCGGCATTAACGATGAACCGGAAGTCACGCGGTCAGAAAGCTCTACAAAGCCCGCTTCACCAGAATTAAAGAAAATCAGATCTTCCGCGAAGCGTGACAGATGCACCATGCCGATAGCCGCATCAGAAAGCAGTTCCAGTACGTGGTCACGATCGGACACGCTGTCCAGGCTGTTGCGGGTCGCAGAGGTAAAGCCCAGCCAGCCTGCCAATTGTTCACGGTCAATTTCATAGGCCGTGCCCGCCAATGCGCCGCAGCCTAGCGGACTCACGTCCAGACGTTTAAGCGTGTCCTGCAGGCGGCTTTCATCGCGCGCCAGCATTTCGACATACGCGAAACACCAGTGGGCGAAAGTCACTGGCTGCGCGCGTTGCAGATGGGTATATCCCGGCATTACCGCGTCCTGGTTCGCCTGCGCGGTTTCCACCAGCGCGCTCTGTAACTGGCGGTTAGCGGTAAGCAGTTCCCTCACCGTCTCTTTGCACCACAGTTTCAGGTCCGTCGCCACTTGATCGTTACGGCTGCGTCCGGTGTGCAGCTTTTTACCCAACTGACCCACTTTGTCGATGAGCTTACCTTCCACCCAGCTATGGATATCTTCCGCATCGCTTTGCAGGATTTGCTGCGGATTCGCGCGAACCTCTTCCAGCAACACGTTCAGCGCTTCTTCCAACTGTCGTTGCTCATCGGCAGTCAGTACGCCTACCGTGACCAATGCTTTAGACCAGGCCACAGAACCGACAATATCCTGCTCCGCCAGACGGTAATCGAAGCGCAACGAATCATTGAATTGTTTAAACCGCTGGTCTGCCGCCTGTGTAAAACGCCCACCCCAAAGTGCCATAATAGACTTCCTTAATTCTTCGAATTTCACTGCCGGATGGCGCTACGCTTATCCGGCCTATAATTTCTGTTCACGCAGGCCCGATAAGGCGCAGCCGCCATCGGGCGAACAAATAGTTAAGCCAGAATACGCGTGCCAATCGGCGTACCGTTAAACAGCGCCGGCAGTTGCTCCGCATGACGCCAGGAAGCGATATCCACCGGGCGACCCAGCGCCCGCGCAGCATCGAGAGCCGCATTCACTTTCACAATCATCCCGTCGGTAATAATGCCCTGGTCGATAAGCTGCTCGGCTTTGGACGCCGTCATTTCGGCGATACGCTGGCCTTTGCCGTCCAGAATACCGCTCACGTCGGAAAGCAGGATCAGATCGGCCCCCAGCGTCGCCGCCAGCGCGGTTGCCGCCTGATCGGCGTTGACGTTCATCAGTTGGCCGTCGTCTGTTACGCCAATGGAGCTGACCACCGGCAGAAAGCCGTTTTCCAGCAACATGTTAATCAGCTTCGGCGACCCCGGTTGCGCCAGCCCGACGTGGCCTAACGCTTCATCGAGTTGGGTCACGTTTACGCTGTCGCCATCGCCCAGAAACAGACCAACAGAGGCGATATGGTGTTTCTTCGCCCAGGCCAGCAGAGTTTTGTTAGCGGTTCCCGCCAGCGCGCCGGTAATGATGCCAATCTGATCGGCAGGCGTCACGCGCAGGCCATCTTTCTTTTTCACTGGCAAATTCAGCCCTTTCATCAGCTCATCCACCACGCAACCGCCGCCGTGAACAATCACCAGCGGACGCTGATGGGACTCACGATAGTTGACCAGCGCGGTAAAAAGACGTTCCAGAGCCTCTTCGCTATCCAGTAATACGCCACCCAGCTTGATAATTAATGGATTCATCATTTCACCCTTAAATAAGAGACTGCGTTTCAGCGAAGCCAAAACGAATATTAGCGCACTGCACCGCCTGCGCCGCTGCGCCTTTCAACAAGTTGTCTTCGGTTGCCACCACAATCAGATGTTCGCCCTGGACGGCAAAACCAATATCGCAGAACGGCAGCCCGACGACGTTCTTTAACGCCGGAACGCCTTTGTCATACAGGCGCACCAGCGGTTTGTCGCCATAGGCTTTTTGCAACACGTCGGCGACCTGCGCATGGGTTACTCCCGCTTTCAGGCGGCAGGTAATGGTTTCCAGAATCCCGCGCGGGAAATTCCCCAGATGCGGGGTGAAGATGACCTCCGCGCCCAGATGGGCAGCGATTTCCGGCTGATGACGATGCGTAAACACGCCATACGGTTGCAGACTCACTTCACAGAAACTGTTCGAAATTGCCGCTTTGCGCCCCGCGCCGCTCACCCCGCTGGTGGCATTAATTACCGGCCACTGCGTCAGATCCAGAAGCCCGCCGTCAATCAGCGGTTTTAGCGACAACTGCGCTGCGGTTGGATAGCAACCAGGAACCGCAATCAGATTCGCCGTGTTCAGTTTATCGACATTCCACTCCGCCAGACCGTACACCGCCTGCTCCAGCAGCTCAGGATACTGATGAGTAAATCCGTAATACTTTTCATAGAAGGCGCGATCGTTTACCCGAAACGCGCCGGAAAGATCGAATACGACGCATCCGGCCTGTAAAAACTGCGGTGCCAGATCGTGGCTCACTTCATGCGCTGTCGCCAGGAACACCACATCAACATCTGCGCTAAAGTCACGTACATCCGACATCGGTTGCAATGGCAGGTCGACAATCCCTTTTAACTGCGGATGTAAATCAGAAATTAACTTTCCTGCATCATTGCTTTGCGCTGAGACGGTCAAAGCGGTTATGGTCATATGTGGGTGGCGATTTACGTAGCTTACAAGCTCTGCGCCCGCATAACCGCTAGCGCCTACAATCAGCGTATTCAACATCGGGTTCCTTTATACTCAACGTTAATGTATTTTTATTCATAATTAATGCATGAATATTGATACTATCATGACCTGAGGTGTGTCAACAATGAAAAACGTTTTACCGCCATTTATCGAGATTTACCGCGCTTTGATTGCCACACCGTCGATAAGCGCAACCGAAGAATCCCTGGATCAAAGTAATGCGTCTTTAATCACTTTGCTTGCAGGCTGGTTCAGCGATCTTGGTTTCAACGTAGAGGTTCAACCGGTTCCAGGAACGCGAAACAAATTTAATATGCTCGCCAGCACCGGACATGGCGCGGGCGGTTTGCTGCTGACCGGCCATACCGACACGGTTCCCTTTGATGACGGACGCTGGACGCGCGACCCGTTCACGCTGACCGAGCATGACAATAAGCTCTATGGCCTGGGCACTGCGGATATGAAAGGCTTCTTCGCTTTTATTCTGGACGCGCTACGTGACGTTGACGTCACAAAGTTGAAAAAGCCGCTCTACATTCTGGCGACCGCCGATGAAGAGACCAGCATGGCGGGGGCGCGTTATTTTTCCGAAACCACGGCATTACGTCCGGACTGCGCGATCATTGGCGAACCGACGTCGTTGCAACCGATACGCGCGCACAAAGGGCATATCTCTAATGTCGTTCGCGTCCTGGGGCAGTCCGGTCATTCCAGCGACCCGGCGCGTGGGGTTAACGCCATTGAACTGATGCACGATGCGATTGGCCATATCATGCAACTGCGTGACTCGCTGAAAGCGCGGTATCACTACGAGGCGTTTACCGTTCCGTATCCAACGCTGAATCTGGGCCATATTCACGGCGGCGATGCCTCAAACCGTATCTGCGCCTGCTGCGAATTGCATATGGATATTCGTCCACTGCCGGGCATGACGTTAAACGACCTTAATGGACTGCTTAACGACGCGCTGGCCCCGGTAAGCGAACGCTGGCCGGGCCGCCTGACGGTGGCGGAATTACATCCGCCGATTCCAGGTTATGAGTGTCCACCGGACCACCAACTGGTTGAAGTAGTAGAAAAACTGTTGGGAACGAAAACCGACGTGGTGAACTACTGTACTGAAGCGCCGTTTATGCAGACATTATGCCCAACGCTGGTGCTTGGTCCGGGCTCAATTAATCAGGCGCATCAGCCGGATGAATATCTCGAAACGCGTTTTATTAAGCCAACCCGGGAATTGATTACCCAGGTAGTACACCATTTTTGCTGGCATTAATGCATATTGCCCGGTGACGTGATGTTTACCGGGCCTCCCCCGTCTTGTAGGCCGGATAAGCGCAGCGCCATCCGGCATCTCTACGCCACATGTTCATAAGCATTTCTTATTTGGCACGATGCGAATTAACTTTAATAAATTACCGCCATTTTTTCGTTTGCTGAACCGATTTCGCAGTAATTGACGCCACGGGTTTTACGTGGCTTTATAAAAGACGGCTAAAAAGCAAAGTCCGAAAAATTTCACGTTACAGCAAGGCGGCAAACGAGCCCATTCCGGAGAGCTGGCATACGGGCGAGCGCAGCCACTGCCGCTGTGGCATGAAAGAGACAGGGCAATTACATTAAAGATGGGGTGTCTGGGGTCATATGAACGAACAATATTCCGCGTTGCGTAGTAATGTCAGTATGCTCGGCAAGGTGCTGGGAGAAACCATCAAGGATGCGCTGGGAGAACACATTCTTGATCGCGTAGAAACAATCCGTAAGCTATCCAAATCTTCACGCGCCGGCAATGAAGCTAATCGCCAGGAGCTGCTCACCACGCTACAAAATTTGTCTAATGACGAGCTGCTGCCAGTTGCGCGCGCGTTTAGTCAGTTTCTGAACCTGGCCAATACTGCCGAGCAATACCACAGCATTTCGCCAAAAGGCGAAGCCGCCAGCAACCCGGAAGTGATTGCCCGCACTCTGCGTAAACTGAAAAACCAACCGGACCTCAACGACGCAACCATCAAAAAAGCGGTAGAGTCGCTGTCTTTGGAGTTAGTGCTAACCGCCCACCCGACAGAAATTACCCGCCGTACGCTTATTCACAAGATGGGTGAAATCAACAACTGTCTGAAACAGCTTGATAATACCGATATCGCCGACTACGAACGTCACCAGGTGATGCGTCGCCTGCGCCAGTTGATTGCCCAATCCTGGCATACGGATGAGATCCGCAAGCAGCGCCCAAGCCCGGTGGATGAAGCCAAATGGGGCTTCGCCGTGGTTGAGAACAGCCTGTGGCAGGGCGTACCTAACTATCTGCGTGAACTGAACGAACAACTGGAAGAAAATCTCGGCTACAAATTGCCGGTGGATTTTGTGCCGGTACGTTTTACCTCGTGGATGGGCGGCGACCGTGACGGCAACCCGAACGTGACGGCGGATATCACCCGCCACGTACTCTTGTTAAGCCGCTGGAAAGCCACCGATCTGTTCCTGAAAGACATTCATGTTCTGGTATCAGAACTGTCGATGGTCAACGCCACGCCGGAGCTGCTGGCGTTAGTGGGCGAAGAAGGCGCGTCTGAGCCGTATCGCTACCTGATGAAAAAATTGCGCGCCCGTCTGATGGCGACCCAGTCCTGGCTGGAAGCGCGTCTGAAAGGCGAGAAGCTGCCCAAACCGGCTGGCCTGCTGACGCAAAACGAGCAGCTCTGGGAACCTCTGTACGCCTGCTACCAGTCGTTACAGGCCTGCGGCATGGGCATTATCGCCAACGGCGAGTTACTCGACACGCTCCGCCGCGTGAAGTGTTTCGGCGTACCGCTGGTGCGTATTGATATCCGTCAGGAGAGCACCCGCCATACCGAAGCGCTGGGCGAAATTACCCGCTACCTCGGTATTGGCGACTACGAAAGCTGGTCGGAAGCCGACAAGCAGGCCTTCCTGATCCGCGAGCTGAACTCCAAACGTCCGCTGCTGCCGCGTAACTGGGAGCCGAGCAACGATACCCGCGAAGTGCTTGAAACCTGCAAGGTTATTGCCGAAGCGCCAAAAGGATCGATCGCCGCCTACGTAATTTCAATGGCGAAAACGCCGTCTGATGTGCTGGCTGTGCATCTGTTGCTGAAAGAGGCAGGTATCGGCTTTGCCATGCCGGTCGCGCCGCTGTTTGAAACCCTCGACGACCTGAACAATGCCGACGACGTGATGACCCAGTTGTTGAATATCGACTGGTATCGCGGGCTGATTCAGGGTAAGCAGATGGTCATGATCGGCTACTCCGACTCGGCGAAAGACGCCGGCGTTATGGCCGCGTCATGGGCGCAGTATCAGGCGCAGGACGCCCTGATCAAAACTTGTGAAAAAGCTGGCATCGAGCTCACCCTCTTCCACGGCCGCGGCGGCTCTATTGGCCGTGGCGGCGCGCCAGCCCACGCGGCGCTGCTTTCGCAACCGCCAGGCAGTCTGAAAGGCGGTCTGCGCGTGACCGAGCAGGGCGAGATGATCCGCTTCAAATACGGCCTGCCGGAAGTCACCGTCAGCAGCCTGTCGCTCTACACCAGCGCAATTCTGGAAGCAAACCTGCTGCCGCCGCCGGAACCGAAAGACAGCTGGCGTCATATTATGGATGAGCTTTCCGTCATCTCCTGTGAAACCTACCGCGGTTACGTGCGCGAAAATAAAGACTTTGTACCGTACTTCCGCTCCGCGACGCCGGAACAAGAGCTGGGCAAATTGCCGCTCGGCTCACGTCCGGCGAAACGTCGTCCAACTGGCGGCGTCGAATCGCTGCGCGCGATTCCGTGGATCTTCGCCTGGACGCAAAACCGCCTGATGCTGCCAGCCTGGCTGGGCGCGGGTACTGCGCTGCAAAAAGTGGTGGAAGACGGTAAACAAAGCGAACTGGAAGCCATGTGCCGCGACTGGCCGTTCTTCTCCACGCGTCTTGGGATGCTGGAAATGGTATTCTCGAAAGCCGACCTGTGGCTGGCCGACTATTACGATCAGCGTCTGGTGGCGAAAACGCTATGGCCGCTGGGCAAAGAGCTACGAGACCTGCTGGAAGAAGACATTAAAGTGGTGCTGGCGATTGCCAACGATTCGCACCTGATGGCCGACTTACCGTGGATTGCGGAGTCCATTCAGTTAAGAAACGTTTATACCGATCCATTAAACGTGTTGCAGGCCGAGTTGCTGTATCGTTCCCGTCTGACTGAAGAGCAGGGCAAATCGCCCGATCCTCGCGTCGAACAGGCGTTGATGGTCACGATTGCGGGCGTCGCCGCCGGTATGCGCAACACCGGCTAACGCCAAAAGAAAGCCGCCCTCACGCAGTTATGTGGGGGTGGCATGAAATACTGCTGTCATCCTCGTCATTTTTTCAATATATTCCTGTCTGCATTTTATGCATTTATAAATCTTTCTTAGCAAAACGTGCGGCATAAAGCAGGTTTGCTTCAGATTCTTTTAAGGTTCAGGCGTTACGTTTGGCGCTACGATTAAAGACAGGCTCTCATTATGCAATCCACATTACTCCAGACTAAACCCGCGTTTAGCTGGAAAGCCCTGGGCTGGGCACTGCTCTACTTTTGGTTCTTCTCCACCCTCCTGCAGGCCATTATTTATCTCACCGGATACAGCGGGACAAACGGTCTGCGGGATTCGCTACTGTACAGCTCACTGTGGCTGATCCCGGTCTTTCTGTTTCCAGGCCGCATCCGGGTTATTGCTGCCGTTATTGGCGTCGTACTCTGGGCCGCCTCGCTGGCGGCGCTGAGCTATTACGTAATCTACGGGCAGGAGTTCTCGCAAAGCGTGCTGTTTGTGATGTTTGAAACCAACGCCAATGAAGCCAGCGAATATTTAAGCCAATATTTCAGTCTGAAAATTGTTCTTGTCGCGCTGGCTTATACGGTGGCGGCGATTTTGCTGTGGACACGTCTGCGCCCGGTTTATATTCCATCCCCCTGGCGTTATCTGGTGTCGTTTGCCCTGCTGTACGGGCTGATCCTCCATCCCATCGCGATGAATACCTTTATCAAGCATAAGTCGATGGAGAAAACGCTGGATAGCCTGGCGTCACGAATGGAACCCGCCGCGCCGTGGCAATTTATTACTGGCTACTATCAGTACCGTTTACAGCTCGCCTCGCTGAATAAACTGCTGAATGAAAACGATGCCCTGCCGCCGCTGGCTAACTTCCAGGACCACTCCGGCGATGCGCCGCGCACGCTGGTACTGGTGATTGGCGAATCGACCCAGCGTGGCCGTATGAGTCTGTATGGTTATCCGCGCGAAACCACGCCGGAACTGGACGCGCTGCATAAAACCGACCCCGGGCTGACCGTGTTTAATAATGTGGTAACTTCGCGACCGTACACCATTGAGATCCTGCAACAGGCGCTAACGTTCGCGGACGAAAAGAACCCGGACTGGTATCTGACGAAGCCATCGCTGATGAATATGATGAAACAGGCCGGGTATAAAACCTTCTGGATCACTAACCAGCAGACGATGACGGCGCGTAATACCATGCTGACCGTGTTCTCTAAGCAGACTGATAAGCAGTTCTATATGAACCAGCAGCGCACTCAAAGCGCGCGCGAATATGACAGCAACGTGCTGGCGCCGTTTAAAGCGGTGTTAGCCGACCCGGCGCCGAAAAAATTCATTATTGTGCATCTGCTGGGAACGCACATTAAATACAAGTTCCGCTATCCAGAAAACCAGGGCAAGTTTGATGGTAAAACCGACCATGTTCCGCCGGGATTAAGCAGCGACGAACTGGAGTCGTATAACGATTACGACAACGCGAACCTGTATAACGACTATGTTGTCGCCAGTCTGATTAAGGACTATAAAGCGACCGATCCGAACGGTTTCCTGCTCTACTTCTCCGATCACGGTGAAGAAGTGTATGACACGCCGCCGCATAAGACGCAGGGACGAAACGAAGATTCGCCAACCCGTCATATGTATACGGTGCCGTTCCTGCTGTGGACCTCAGAGAAATGGCAGGCAGCGCATCCGCGCGACTTCTCACAGGATGTCAATCGTAAATACAGCAGTTCCGAGCTTATCCATACCTGGTCGGACTTAGCGGGCCTGACCTATGATGGCTACGACCCAACGCGTTCCATCACCAACCCGCAGTTCAAAGAGACCACGCGCTGGATTGGCAACCCGTATAAGAAAAACGCGCTGATTGATTATGATACGTTGCCGTATGGCGATCAGGTCGGTAATCAATAGCCTGTATGTTGCCCGATAACGCTAACGCTTATCGGGCCTGGCGTGCTTCTCTCCCGTAGTCCGGATAAGGCGCAAAGCGCCGCTATCCGGCAATAATCGCTTGAGGACATCGGTTTTCGACGTTACTGTTTCCTCTGTTTGCGATCGGCAGGGGATTATCATGTATCACGACGTCAGCCACCTTCTCTCCCGTCTCATCAACGGCCCGCTGCCGCTGCGCCAGATTTATTTTGCCAGCGCCAGCGGCCCAGCGCCGGAACTGGCGTACCAGGTGGATTTTCCGCGGCTGGAGATTGTGCTGGAGGGCGAGCTTACTGACATGAGCATTACCGCCCCGCTCATTCCTTGCGATGTTCTCTACGTTCCGGCTGGCGGCTGGAACATCCCGCAATGGCAAACGCCCGTCACCACCCTGAGCATTCTGTTTGGCAAACAGCAGTTAGGTTTCAGCGTGGTCCACTGGAACGGTCAGCAGCATCAAAACCTCACGAAACAGCACGTTGCGCGCCGTGGCCCGCGTATCGGCTCGTTCCTGTTACAAACGCTTAATGAGATGCAGATGCAGCCGCAAGAGCAGCAAACGGCCAGATTGATTGTCGCCAGCCTACTAAGCCATTGCCGCGATCTGCTCGGCAGCCAAATCCAGACCGCCTCCCGCAGCCGCGCGCTTTTTGAAGCCATTCGGGAGTATATTGATGAACGCTACGCCGCGCCGTTGACGCGCGAATCGGTAGCACAAGCGTTTTATATCTCGCCAAATTACCTCTCGCACCTGTTCCAGAAAACGGGGGCCATCGGCTTTAACGAATACCTGAACCATACGCGACTGGAACACGCCAAAACGTTGCTGAAGGGCTATGACCTGAAAGTGAAAGAGGTGGCGCACCGTTGCGGCTTTGTCGACAGTAACTATTTCTGCCGCCTGTTTCGCAAAAATACGGAACGCTCGCCGTCGGAGTATCGCCGCCAGTATCACAGCCAGCTAACGGAAAAGCAGATTACTCCAGGATAAGGTGGGTATGTTGCGGCGCGGAAAGGAGTTTACGCACAGCGCTCATTACCCGCTGTGGCTCCCGCAAAAAAGCGCTGATCCCCGACTGGACATAGCGACTCCGGGTAAATCGCTCCACGCCCGCCAGCTCGATATCGGTAATGAGCAACACGACATCGGCACGGCGGATATCCTCTTCCGTTAAGCGGTTCTCTGTACCGAGTGCCCCCTGGGTTTCAATCTTGATGCTCCACTTCTCCTGCTGGCAAAGTTTTTCCAGCCGTTCAGCTGCCATATAGGTATGCGCTACACCGCTCACGCAGGCGGTCACTGCCACCAGATGCCGTACAGGTATTGCCATATTAACCTCCTGTGGTGACCTGAAATCCTGCTTGCTCCGTCATCTCCCGAAACAGAGCGATCTCTTGCACCGACGGCGCGGGAATATCTTTCATCATCCATGATTTTCCAAGCAGCCGGTATTTCGGCTCGCCGTACTGATGAAACGGTAGCAGGTGAACCTGCTTTATTCCTAATGATCTCAACAATGTTAACGCGCACTGCAGATTCTCTGCGTTAAGCGTAAAGCCAGGAATCAACGGCAAACGAGGGATCACCGTGATTCCCTCGCTAACCAGTAACCGTAAATTCTCCAGTACGCGCGGCAGATTCATGTTGATCACCTCGCGCGCCCGCTCCGCATCCATAATTTTCAGATCAAACAATACCTCATCACACGCCCTTGCCAACGGCAGTAGACGGCTGGCCGACGTATCGCCAGCCGTTTCAATAGCACAAGGAACGCCCCAACGCCGCAATCGCTGTAAGAAGCGCGTGGCGAACGGCGCCTGCATCAGCACTTCGCCGCCAGAAAGCGTCACCCCGCCGCCGGAAGTACGAAAGAAGATGTCGTCTTTCAGCACTTCGCGTTCCAGTTCATCCAGCGTAATATCACGCCCAATACGCTCAAACGCGCCGGAAGGACATTCGTCGGCATCCCGCAGACACGGCGTGCAACGCAGGCATTTATTTTCCCGGCGCACCGTTTCAATGCGCGGCGAGATAGATTCCGGATTAGCGCACCACGGACAGGTATGCGGACAGCCCTTAAAAAAGACCACCGTACGAATCCCCTGCCCGTCATTCAGCGAATAACGCTGGATATTGAAGATACGCGCGGTCTCCTCATCGCGCGCCCCCACAACCTCACAACTGATGCGCGGTGCGGCGAATAATGTCATCCTGAATCTCCTTCGACAGCTCGACAAAGAAGGCGCTGTAGCCCGCCACGCGCACCACCAGCCCCGCAAAATCCTGAGGCCGTAGCTGCGCTTCGCGCAATGTGTCGGCATTCACCACATTAAACTGGATGTGCTGCAGTTTGAGCTGGGTAAACGCGCGCAGGAAATCCGCCAGCTTGCGCAGTCCCGCCTCTCCTTCCAGAGTCGCAGGAGTAAACTTCACGTTCAGCAACGTACCGTTCGACAGCAGCGTGTTATCCAACTTACTTACTGATTTTAGTACCGCCGTCGGCCCTTGCATATCCTGTCCGAGCATCGGCGACAGGCCGCCATCCGCCAGCTGTTCTCCGGCAAAACGCCCGTCCGGTGTCGCGCCGACCACCGCTCCCAGCGGCACATGCGCGGAAACCGTGTATGAACCCGGCGTAAACTGGCCGCCGCGCGGATTCTGGTATTTTTCCACCTCTTTGCAGTAATACCGCAGCAGTTCGGCGCTGATGTTATCGACATTATCAATGTCGTTGCCATATTTTTCGAAGCGGTTGATAAGCCTGGCGCGGATCTTTTCCCCTTCTGGCGTGGCGAAGTTGTTTTTCAGGATCGACAGCAGCGCATCAAAACTCAGGCGCTGCTGATCGAATACCAGCCCATTGAGCGCATGAAGGGAATCACTCAGGTTGGCGATACCGATGCCCTGTACGCCCGAAAAGTTATAGCGCGCGCCGCCGTCGGTGATGTCTCGCCCTTTCTCCAGGCAGTCGCTGATAAACGAAGAGAGCAGCGGCACCGGCGCCCAGTCACGATGGCCGATATCGCAAATATTGCTGCCTTCTACCATTAGTGTAATGTAGTGACTGATTTTGGCGCGAATATGCGCCAGCAACGCCTCATAAGTAAGAGTGTCGTTGCCCTCATTTTCATACAAGCTGATTTCCATCACTTTCAGCAGATTAAACATGGCGATGTCATGCAGTCCGTAGGTTCTGCCCGGAATCGACAGCTCAACACATCCCACCACCGCATAATCGCGCGCATCCTCCAACGACACGCCACGGTTAAGGAACGCGGGAACCACCACTTCGTCATTGAAAATCTGTGGAATGCCGGTGCCGAGGCGAATGGTCTCGGCGGTCTTGAGCAGGAACGGCGTATCAATCAGCGCGTTAGTGCGCACGCCGAGATTCGGCTGCGGCAACTGCACGCTCTGGTAGGCATCCAGGCAGAGAAAAGAGAGCACGTTTACCGCGCTGCGTCCGCTTTCTGTCAATCCGCCCAGCAGCGCGGTGTAACCCGTCGGGAAACCGGCAAAATAGCGCGCGCTACTGGTGGAACGCAGCAGCACGATATCGTTGCATTTCACCCACAGCGACTCGAGCAACTCTTTCAGGAACGCCGGATCGTCGCCCTGAGTGAGCGAAGTCTGATAAAACGGCAGCATGTACTGGTCGAAGCGCCCGAGCGACAGCGAACTGGCGTTGGACTCGTACTGCAAAATAATGTTCATGTACCAGAACAGCTGACATGCTTGCCAGAACGTCTGTGGTTTGTGCTGCGCGTTATGCCGCGAATTGGCGGCAATGGTGAGCAGTTCCTGACGACGACGAGCGTCCGGGCAGCGCTCCGCCTGCTGTTCCGCCAGTACGGCATAACGCAGGATGTGGCGTTGCGATGCCTCAAGTAACAACAGAGCGGCCTGATAAAAGTCGTTTTCCGGCTGTTGCTCGCAGCGCGCGCGCATCTGCGCCGCCAGTTCACCCAGCCCGTTATTGAGCAAGCGTGGATAATCAATAATGATATGCCCCTGCCCTTTATCCGTCTGGTTAATGCTAAAAATCTGGGTGCTGACGGCGGCTTTCACCTCATCGGTCATCTGCCCGTTAATAAAATCTTTCATCGACCGTTTTTCCCAGTACGGGAATAGAACCTCACGATAGAGGCGCTTATCCTCTTCGCTGATATCAAAACGGTCCTGCGGACGCGTCGGGAACCGATCCAGCTCGTTAAGCAGCCAATACGGGTCCATTTCCGGCGACATAATACCCGCGCGCGGCTTAACGGTTCGGTTTCCGGCAATCAGCTCCTCGTCACGAATCGAAATTTCAACATGTTCAAGGATATACGCCGTCGCTTTGGCGCGGCGCAAAATGACCGGTTCGCCCTCCGTCTGCTGATGGCTGGCGGTATAAAGCAGCGCGCGCTCCAGAGAAATTTCACGGTGATTCTGAAACAGAGCGGCTTTGAGGCGTTGAATACGATGGGTCATGAGGAGCTCCTGTGGACACGAGCGCCGGATGGCGGCATAAATCTCTTATCGGGCCTGTGAGCAGGCCCGATAAACTTGCGCCATCGGGCATTTTAACGTTACGCGGTTTGCGAAAGATGGGCGTCAATCTTGTTCATAATGGCGTCGGCGCGTTTTACCGCGTCGCTGATATTGACGCGAACGATAGTTTTACCCGCAAACCGCTCTTCGAACTTGATGCCGATATCTTTAGTCAAAATCACCATATCGGCGCTCGCCACATCCTCTGCCGTCAGTTCATTTTCCAGCCCAATCGAGCCCTGAGTCTCCACTTTCACATCCCAACCTTTCGCTTTGGCTGCGCTTTCCAGCGCTTCAGCCGCCATATAGGTATGCGCAACACCAGAAGGACACGCGGTTACTGCAATAATTTTAGTCATGGCTTATTCCTCGCTTAATTCATCTCAAAATCTAAATCCAGGTCGTCTTCTTTTTCGTCAACTTGCGACACATTCTTACGCGTCAGGCTTTTCAGCACGTTAACGCAGACTGCCGTTACCACCGCGCCCACGGCGACTGCCGCGACATAACCCAGCTTGCCTTCCACGACTGGCAGAACAATTAAACCGCCCCAACCGGCATAACACTGCGCGCCAAACAGCGCGGCCATTACCGCACCGCAAGCGGAGCCCACCATAATGGATGGGATCACGCGCAGCGGATCGGCAGCGGCGAAAGGAATCGCCCCTTCCGTTACGCCCACGCAGCCCATGACCAGCGCGGCTTTACCGGCTTCGCGCTCTTCAACAGAAAAATTCTTGCGGCCAATCAGCGTCGCCAGCCCCAGTCCCAGTGGCGGTACGCAGATGCTCACCGCGGCGATAGCCACCACGGTATATACGCCCTGCGCCACGCAAATCAGCATGAACGCATAAGCGACTTTGTTAACCGGGCCGCCCATATCAAAAGCCAGCATCAGCCCCATGATCACCGCCAGCAGCACGATGCTGCCCTGCTGCATCCCTTGCAGCCATTGGGTCAGGCTGCTTGTCAGCGCACCGATCGGTTCGCCCAGCCCCCACATCATGATGCCCGCGGTGATAAAAGTGCCAACGATGGGAATCACAAAAATAGGCATCACAGAACGCAGCACCTTATGCACCGGGATTTTCTTCAAGTAATGCACCACGATCCCGCCGATAAGTCCGGCGATAAGTGCCCCGAAAAAGCCCGCGCCGAAGCTGTTACCCACCCAGGCACCAATCGCGCAAGGAGCCAGCGCGGAGCGTTCGGCAATGGAGTAGCCAATGTATGCGGCGAGGAAAGGCACCATCAGCGTCAGCCCGGCGACACCGATATCAAACAGTTTTTTAAGATTCGGATCGGTGGCGGCATCGGGTACGGCGCCCTTGCCATATAGCATGACGGAGACTGCCAGCAAAATTCCGCCAGCCACCACAAAGGGGATCATATGCGAAACACCGGTCATCAGGTGCTGGCGGGTATTTTTCAGGATCTGTACCAACTCTTTCATAAGTCGCTCCCGGGCTGGATAAAGCCCATGTCCATAAAGTTACTGCGGAAAACAATAGGCAATCCATTGCCGCGCAGACAGTGGATAAAAAGGCCATTTACTGGATTTTTGTAATATCAGTATAAAAATGCGATCCGCTTCATAACTTCTTAAAAAGGTGAAACCCGCGCAACCACACTAAGTTGTGAGACAACTCGCACTTTTTGCGCTACATTACATTTATCCAGCTTTTGACAGATTTGTCACATGGCGTATTCCGGCTACCTCCTTTTATGCTGTAGCGAGAGAATCGTTATGGGAGAGAGGCAATGCCCCTGATTGTGGAATTTACCTGTGAACTGCCGAATGGCGTACATGCGCGCCCGGCAAGCCACGTAGAAACACTGTGTAATACCTTCACGTCGCAAATTGAGTGGCACAACCTGCGCACCGATCGCAAAGGCAGCGCCAAAAGCGCGCTGGCGCTGATTGGCACCGACACGCTGGCTGGCGACCACTGTCAGCTGGTGATTTCCGGTGCCGATGAACAGGTTGCCTGTCAGCGTCTGAGTCAATGGCTGCGCGATGAATTCCCACTCTGCGACGCGCCGCTGGCGGAGATTAAAAACAGCGAACTGGAGCCGCTTCCGGCGTCGTTGACCCAGCTGAATCCGCAGATTTACCGCGCCCGTAGCGTGTGTAGCGGCAGCGCGGGCGGCGTACTGACGCCACTCTCTTCCCTGGATTTCAATGCGCTCGGCGAACTCCCGACCGCCAACGACACAGAGACGGAACAAGCCGCGCTGGACAATGGCTTAGCGATGTTGATAAAGCATATTGAGTTTCGTCAGCTCGACAGTGACGGTGCCGCCAGCGCGATTCTGGAAGCCCATCGTTCACTGGCAGGCGACGCTTCACTGCGTCAGCATTTACTGGACGGCGTTCTGCGCGGTTTAAGCTGCGCGCAGGCAATCGTGGAAAGCGCGAACCATTTCTGCAATGAGTTCGCTCGCGCCAGCAGCAGCTATTTACAGGAACGCGCGCTGGATGTTCGTGACGTTTGCTTCCAGTTACTGCAACACATTTACGGTGAGCAGCGCTTTCCGGCGCCGGGCCAGTTGACCCGGCCATCTATCTGTATGGCGGAAGAGTTGACGCCAAGCCAGTTCCTCGAACTGGATAAAACCTTTCTCAAAGGTCTGCTGTTAAAAAGCGGCGGCACCACTTCGCACACGGTGATTCTCGCCCGCTCATTCAACATTCCCACCCTGGTTGGCGTGGAGATTGAGGCCTTAACACCGTGGCGTCAGCAGACGGTTTATATTGACGGCAACGCAGGCGCGATTGTCGTTGCGCCTGACGAGCCTGTCACTCGTTACTATCAGCAGGAAGCCCGCGTGCAAGACGCCCTGCGCGAACAGCAGCGCATCTGGCTGACCCAGGAAGCGCGCACCGCTGACGGCATCCGCATGGAGGTCGCCGCCAACATCGCGCACTCCGTCGAGGCGCAAGCGGCCTTTAGTAACGGCGCGGAAGCGGTTGGCCTGTTCCGCACAGAAATGCTGTATATGGACCGCGCCTGCGCGCCGGACGAAAACGAGCTGTACAATATTTTTTGCCAGGCGCTGGAGTCCGCAAAGGGACGCAGCATTATTGTGCGCACAATGGATATAGGCGGCGATAAGCCCGTTGATTATCTGAATATTCCTGCCGAAGCCAACCCATTCCTCGGCTATCGCGCCGTCCGTATTTATGAAGAGTACGCTTCTCTGTTTACCACCCAGCTACGCTCGATCCTCCGCGCGTCCGCCCACGGCAACCTGAAAATCATGATCCCGATGATCTCCTCTATGGAAGAGATTCTGTGGGTCAAAGAGAAGCTGGCGGAAGCCAAACAGCAGCTGCGTAATGAACATATCCCGTTCGATGAGAAGATCCCACTCGGCATTATGCTGGAAGTGCCGTCGGTGATGTTCATCATCGATCAATGCTGTGAAGAGATTGATTTCTTTAGTATTGGTAGTAACGATCTAACACAATACCTGCTGGCGGTAGACCGTGATAACGCCAAAGTCACTCGTCACTACAACAGCCTGAATCCCGCCTTCCTGCGCGCGTTGGATTTCGCGGTGCAGGCGGTACATCGTCAGGGCAAATGGATTGGTCTGTGCGGCGAACTGGGGGCCAAAGGTTCGGTTCTGCCATTGCTGGTAGGTCTGGGGCTGGACGAGATCAGCATGGGCGCGCCGTCGATTCCCGCCGCCAAAGCGCGGATGGCACAACTCGACAGCCGAGCCTGCCGCCAGTTGTTGAATCAGGCGATGGCCTGCCGCACCTCGCTGGAGGTGGAGCATCTGCTGGCGCAGTTCCGCATGTCGCAGCAGGATGCCCCGCTGGTTACCGCCCAATGCATAACGCTTGATAGCGACTGGCGCAGCAAAGAGGAGGTGATTAAAGGCATGACCGACAATCTGCTGCTGGCGGGCCGCTGCCGCTACCCGCGCAAACTGGAAGCCGATCTATGGGCGCGCGAGGCGGTATTCTCCACCGGACTGGGCTTTAGCTTTGCCATTCCGCACAGCAAATCGGAACATATCGAACAGTCCACCATCAGCGTGGCGCGCCTGAACGCGCCGGTACGCTGGGGAGATGACGAGGCGCAGTTCATCATTATGCTGACGCTTAACAAACACGCCGCGGGCGACCAGCATATGCGTATTTTCTCGCGCCTGGCCCGCCGCATCATGCACGAAGAATTCCGCAACACGCTAGTTAACGCCGCTTCCGCCGACGCTATCGCCAGCCTGCTGCAACATGAACTTGAACTGTAAAGGAAAGACTATGGAACTCTATCTGGATACCGCTAACGTGGCGGAAGTTGAACGTCTGGCGCGCATTTTCCCGATTGCCGGCGTCACCACCAATCCAAGCATTGTGGCAGCCAGCAAAGAATCTATCTGGGATGTGCTGCCCAGGCTGCAAAACGCCATCGGCGAAGAAGGCACTTTATTTGCGCAGACCATGAGCCGCGACGCGAAAGGGATGGTGGAAGAAGCCAAACGACTGAATAACGCCATCCCCGGCATTGTGGTGAAAATTCCGGTGACCGCCGAAGGTCTTGCAGCGATTAAATTGCTGAAAAAAGAAGGCATCGTGACGCTGGGCACCGCCGTCTACAGCGCGTCGCAGGGCCTGCTGGCGGCGCTGGCGGGCGCAAAATATGTCGCTCCCTACGTCAACCGCGTTGATGCGCAGGGCGGCGATGGCATTCGTATGGTTCAGGAGCTGCAAACGCTACTGGAACATCACGCGCCCGACAGCATGGTACTGGCGGCCAGCTTTAAAACGCCGCGGCAGGCGCTGGATTGCTTACTGGCAGGTTGCCAGGCGATTACCCTTCCTTTAGATGTAGCGCAACAAATGCTCAATACGCCTGCGGTAGAGTCGGCAATAGAGAAGTTTGAGCAAGACTGGAAAAACGCTTTTGGTAATCTGAACCTGTAGGAGAGAAATGTATGGATCGCATTATTCAGTCACCAGGTAAGTATATTCAGGGTGCAAACGTCATCGCGCGTCTTGGCGATTATTTAAAACCAATGGCGAACAACTGGCTGGTTGTGGGCGATAAATTCGTGCTGGGATTTGCCGAAGAGACGCTGCGCAAAAGCCTGACGGATGCCGGTTTGTCAGTAGAAATCGCCCCGTTTGGCGGCGAATGTTCGCAAAATGAGATCGACAGGCTGCGCGCCGTCGCCGAAAAAAGTCAGTGTGGCGCCGTACTGGGTATCGGCGGCGGTAAAACGCTGGATACCGCCAAAGCGCTGGCGCACTTTATGAACGTCCCGGTCGCTATCGCGCCGACCATCGCCTCTACCGACGCACCGTGCAGCGCACTCTCGGTTATTTATACCGATGCCGGTGAGTTTGACCGTTATCTGCTGCTGCCGCATAACCCGAATATGGTTATTGTCGATACGCAGATAGTGGCGGGCGCGCCGGCGCGTCTGCTGGCAGCCGGTATCGGCGATGCGCTGGCGACCTGGTTTGAAGCGCGCGCCTGCTCACGCAGCGGCGCCACCACAATGGCGGGCGGCAAGTGTACACAGGCCGCGCTGGCGCTGGCGGAGCTATGCTATAACACGCTGATCGAAGAAGGCGAAAAAGCCATGTTGGCCGCCGAACAGCACGTCGTCACGCCAGCGCTGGAACGCGTCATCGAAGCCAACACCTACCTGAGCGGGGTCGGTTTTGAAAGCGGCGGTCTGGCCGCAGCGCACGCGATTCATAACGGTTTAACGGCGATTCCGGATGCGCACCACTATTATCACGGTGAGAAGGTCGCTTTCGGTACGCTGACGCAACTGGTGCTGGAAAACGCGTCGGTCGAAGAAATCGAAACCGTTGCGGCGCTGTGCCATTCCGTTGGCCTGCCGATTACGCTGGCGCAACTGGATATTAAACAGGATATCCCGGCCAAAATGCGCACCGTCGCGGAAGCCTCCTGCGCAGAAGGTGAAACTATTCATAACATGCCTGGCGGCGCAACGCCGGATGAAGTGTACGCCGCGCTGCTGGTCGCCGACCAGTACGGTCAACGCTTCTTGCAGGAATGGGAATAAGGTCTGAGCAATACTCCTGACGATAGTCAGGAGTATTTCAGCTTGCTGACACAACAGAATTCATTTGCCGAATGTCGACACAGGCACCTTATCTGGCCTTGTTATCCAATCATCCAGGCCAGGTAAGCGAAGCGCCATCATCAGGTATTCCATAGCCTGGAATCAGTCCATTTTGTCCTGAAATAGACTTTTTTATCACGCACCATTCTCTCCGCAGAAAGTCAAATGACGTACTGACACACTTCACGGACGAAGAAGATGAAATTCGCACAGGCGCTTATCGGTATTCTTGCTGCTTTTTTTATTAGCTATATCTCTCATCATTCGCCACGCTCTGATACCAGACCAATAACCGTTCAGGCGCAAACTAATGCTGCAATCGCCCAAAGTGCCGGGACACAAATAGGTAAGACGCTATTTTATGATGCTGCCTATGTTCGTCTGGATTATCCGAATGGCGATCTTCCGCTGGAGCGTGGCGTATGTGCAGATGTCGTCATCCGCGCGCTACGCAGTCAGCAGGTTGATTTACAGAAACGGGTACATGAAGACATGCAAGCGCATTTCTCTGCCTACCCGAATAACTGGAAGCTGAAACGCCCGGACAGCAATATCGACCATCGCCGCGTTCCGAATCTGGAAACCTGGTTCCAGCGTCAAAACAAAGCGTTGCCGGTGACAGATAAATATAGCGATTATCAACCGGGAGATATTGTCTCCTGGCGACTGGATAACGGCCTTGCGCATATTGGCGTGGTATCCCTGAACGTCACGCCTGAAGGGGTGCCGCTGGTTGTGCATAACATAGGCGCGGGAGCACAGGAGGAAGATGTATTATTTAACTGGAAAGTCACGGGGCATTTTCGTTATTTTTCGCATTAAACGCGGAAAACGTCAGCGACTACCGAATAGCAGCCGCTGACGAATTAACCTGTCAGATTATTGCAGATCGAAACGGTCCAGGTTCATCACTTTCACCCATGCCGCGACGAAGTCCTTCACAAACTTCTCGTGCGCATCGCTACACGCGTAAACTTCCGCCAGCGCGCGCAGTACGGAGTTGGAACCAAACACCAGATCGGCGCGGGTCGCCGTGTATTTTACCTCGCCAGTCAGACGATCACGGCCTTCGAACAGCTCATTAGCGTCGTCGGTGGGCTTCCACTCGTAACGCATATCCAGCAGATTAGCGAAGAAGTCAGTGCTGAGCACGCCCGGTCTGTCAGTAAAGACACCGTTCTGGCTGCCGTCAAAGTTGGTTCCCAACACACGCATCCCGCCAACCAGTACCGTCATTTCCGGCGCGGTCAACGTTAACTGCTGCGCTTTATCAATCAACAGCGATTCGGTCGTCGACACATCCAGACGCGCACGATAGTTACGGAATCCATCGGCAATCGGTTCAAGCAGCGAGAACATCTCGATGTCGGTCTGATCCTGACGCGCATCCACCCGGCCCGGCGCAAAAGGTACGCTGATGCTGACACCCGCAGCAGCGGCCGCCTGCTCGATACCGACCACGCCCGCCAGCACAATAATATCGGCCAGCGAGGCTTTATTCGTCGTTTTCTGGATCTCTTCTAATACCGGCAGAACGCGAGCCGCAACGGCGTTGACATCCCAGTCGCGCTGAGGCGCCAATGCCAGACGCGCGCCGTTAGCGCCGCCACGCTTATCGCCGCCGCGGAAAGTAGACGCGGATGCCCAGGCAACCGAAACCATCTCGCTAATAGAAAGCCCGGATGCAGCGATCGCCGCTTTCAGGTTGATAATGTCTTCCTGCGTTGGCTGATAGAGCGGTTGCGGCAACGGGTCCTGCCAGATCAGATCTTCTTTCGGCACTTCCGGTCCGATGTAACGCGCTTTTGGTCCCATATCTCTGTGCGTCAGTTTGAACCAGGCACGAGCAAAGGCTTCATTAAAGGCCTGCGGATCGTTAAGGAAACGACGGGAAATCTTCTCGAACTCCGGATCAAAACGCAGCGTCAGGTCGGTGACCAGCATGGTTGGCTTACGTTTTTTCGACGGATCGAACGGGTCCGGGATGATGTCCGGCGCATCTACCGCTTCAAACTGGATAGCGCCAGCCGGACTACGGGTTTGTACCCACTCATATTTGAACAGGTTCTCGAAGAAATAGTTGCTCCACTGGGTCGGCGTCTGCGTCCAGACCACTTCCAGCCCGGAGGTGATAGCATCCGCGCCAACGCCGCTACCATAGCTGCTGGCCCAACCTAAGCCCTGCGCTTCAATCGGCGCGGCTTCCGGATCGGCCCCTACATGGGATGCCGCTGCCGCGCCGTGGGTTTTACCGAGGGTATGCCCGCCAGCGATCAACGCCACGGTTTCTTCGTCGTTCATCCCCATATTGCCAAAGGTAGCGCGAATGGCGGCGGCGGCAGAAAGTGGTTCGCCGCTGTGATCCGGCCCTTCCGGGTTAACGTAGATAAGGCCCATCTCGGTCGCGCCCAGCGGCGCTTTTGCCAGCGCTTCAGGGTGTCGGTGAGTCAACCAGGCTTTTTCATCGCCCCAGTTCACATCCAGATCCGGTTCCCAGACATCTTCACGCCCGGCGCCGAAACCGAAGGTACGGAAGCCGGAGTTTTCCAGCGCCACGTTACCCGCCAGAATAAACAGGTCAGCCCAGGAAATTTTCTGGCCATATTTCTGCTTAATCGGCCACAACAAACGACGCGCCTTATCCAGGCTGACGTTATCCGGCCAGGAGTTAAGCGGCGCAAAACGCTGTTGACCACGACCCGCGCCGCCACGACCATCAATAGAACGGTAGGTGCCAGCGCCATGCCAGGCCATACGAATAAACAAACCGACATAGCTGCCCCAGTCGGCAGGCCACCACGGTTGTGAATCGGTCAGCAGCGCCTTGAGATCCCCTTTCAGGGCGGAGTAGTCTAACTTGCTAAACTCTTTGCGGTAGTCAAAGTCTTCACCCAGCGGGTTAGAACGGTTGGAATGTTGATTCAAAAGATCCACGCGAAGCTGGTTCGGCCACCAGTCGCGGCTGGCAGTCCCTGCGCCTGCGCTTCGGTCATGCCCCCCCTGATGGAAAGGACATTTTCCAGTGGATAACGTGTTATGGGTATCGTCGGTCGTGCTCATATCTCAGCTCCCTTTTAAAGTGTTACCGTTACGATATACACCAGGAGCAAATAGATATAGTTGAATTAATCCACAGATTCGATAGCTAATACCTTTTATATTTTTAGTTACAGAGATGTAGATCAATATGAGGTGTAATAAAGCTCCCGGCAGGGAGCTGGAGGTTATAAACCCGGTCTTACGCCCAGCGTGTGGCAAATGGCATAACTCATTTCCGCACGATTCAACGTGTAGAAGTGGAAATCCTTCACTCCTTCGCGACTTAAAATTTTCACCATGTCCATCGCAATGTTAGCGCCCACCAGCTTGCGGGTTTCTGCGTCATCATCCAGCCCCTCAAACATCAGTGACATCCAGGACGGAATGCGGACATTGGTCATATCGGCAAATTTTTTCGCCTGTTTAAAGTTAGACACCGGTAAAATGCCGGGAATAATTTCTACGTCGATACCGGCGGAAACACAGCGGTCGCGAAAACGCAGGTAGCTTTCCACATCGAAGAAAAATTGGGTTATCGCGCGGTTAGCGCCAGCATCCACTTTACGCTTCAGATTAAGCAGATCGGCCTGCGCGCTTTTCGCTTCCGGATGTACCTCCGGATAGGCCGCTACTGAAATATCGAAATCGGCCACCTCTTTGAGCAAACCAACCAGATCGGCGGCGTACATCTCCGGCTTACCGCTGCCCGGCGGCAAATCGCCGCGCAAAGCGACAATGTGGCGGATACCGTTATTCCAGTAGTCGCGGGCGATGGTGCGCAGTTCATCGCGCGTGGCGTCAATACAGGTAAGGTGCGGCGCGGCCTCAAGCCCAGTACGCTCTTTGATGCCTTTAATAACGCTATGGGTGCGGTCGCGTTCCCCGGAGTTGGCGCCATACGTTACCGAAACAAACTTCGGTTTCAGACTGCTCAGGCGATCGATGGAGTTCCACAGGGTTTGCTCCATTTCACTGGTGCGCGGCGGGAAAAATTCAAACGAAACGTTAATCTGACCCTGTACTTCCGCCAGGCTCTGATTCAGGGCTTCCCGCTGGTTGGCGTGAAAAAAGCTCATACCTTACCTCATCAATCGCATGTTATTATTTGTTGTGTTGTAAACATCTATCCGTTTAGACGTCCAGATGTAAAAATGACGGAAAAGCGGAAGGACGTCAACTGAAAAATCACGCCAAAGAATGAGGAATATTCAGCAAAGATGAATTTTCTTCATGTCACGCCGCGGCACTGAACGCGCCGCGGCAGGGGAAATTACTTCTTCACATCCGCAACGCGCATTCCTTTAAGTTGTTCATCCGTGATGGTGTTGCCCGCCTTAAAGTAATCAACTATCGCATTCGACACATAGTAGCCGCCGGAGGTATTCCGCGCCTGGCCTTCCGTGAATGCCGCAAAACCATCGCCGCCGTCGGCAAGGAAGCTGTTGGTAGCGATGTGATAAACCGTAGCATCGTCAATCGGCTTGCCATTGAGCGTCAGCACGGTAACCCGCTGGCCGACAGGTTTGCTGCTGTCATACTTCATCTCCAGCCCTTTAGACACCTGCAATACGCCGTTGCTTAATCCAGCGCCATGCTCCATCAGGCTGCGCAATTGTTTACCGGTTAAATCCATCGTGACCAGTTCATTAGGGAACGGGAAGGTACTGATTACCGCCCCCATCGTCACCGCGCCAGCCGGGATTTCGTTGCGGATACCGCCAGAGTTAGTAAGCGCTAACTGGGTGTCTTTCCCCGCCGTAAAAAGCAGCGCATCCGCCGCCAGATTCCCCAGCGACGACGATTCGCCATACGCGCGGGTCAGCTCAACCGGCGATTGCGCCACCGTCTGCTGCACGACTTTATCGAGCTTTTTATTCCAGCCGTCGATCACCTGTTTCGTTTGCGGATCGGGCTTCCACTCATCAGCAAAAATGGTCTTCAGCTCGAAGTTCTTCACCGTAAAGTGGTGTGGTTTCTCTTTGTAATCCAGCACCAGTTTACCCACATCAATGCCGCCGCTGTCCGTTGAAAGAATCAGCGTATTACCGACTTTAATCGGTTCTGGCGTACCGACATGCGCGTGGCCGGTAATCAAAATATCCAGCCCTTTTACCTGACTTGCGGTCTGAATATCTTTATCCAGCGCGCGTCGCACATCGGTATTCCCCATGCTGGACTGGCGGGCCGGGGTGCCTTCGTGGATCAGCGCGACGGTCAGATCGACTTTACCTTTAAGTTCATCAATGTAACGTTGCAGCCACTTAATTTCATCGCGTGCCTCAATGCCCACGCGCGTCGCGGCGGATACCGTATCATTAAAAGCAAATACGCCGTGTAAACCGATTACGCCAATTTTTACGCCATCTTTTTCAACAATGGTGTACGGCTTATCCCAGAAGGATTTACTGCTGTCCTCATAAAAAATATTGCCCTGCACGATAGGGAATTTCGCCCGGCTCAGTTGCAACAATGTATTGTCCCAGCCATGATCGAACTCATGATTACCGATAGTGGTAGCGTCATACTGCATGGTATTCAAAATATCGATAATCGCTTTACCCTTCGTCAGGCTGCTGATATACGGTCCGGTAAAGTAATCTCCGGCATCAAAAAACCACGTCGCCTTATTTTTGGCTTTTTCCTGCTTCACCAGCGTAGTGATATTGGCCCAACCGCCAATATCGCGTTTACCGTCAGCAATCCACGGCACTTTATAAGGCTCCACATGGGCGTGTAGATCGTTGGTGTAAATAATGGTGACATCTTTGGCGCAGGCCCAGAACGGCAGCGTGAACAAAATACCGGCAGCAAGCAGTTTTACTTTCATAAATAAGTCCCTTTCAGTCATATAAAGATTCGCTACGTTACGTTCTGAAAGGTTTTTTTATGTGAGAGTCCTCACACCCGCGTACCGTTTTATGAAGGCAGAATCAACGACCTGCCAAAATCGTTGGTAAAATGTATGCCGCCTCTGTTCACCATTAATGCCTGCAAAAGCGCTGGTTGTCGCAATCTTGGGCTGCCTGACTCGCCGGATTATGTGTGGCCGGACTATCGCCTGGGTTATCCGGCATTGCATTGTCGAGCCTGCGGCAGTTATCCGCCGCTCTTCAACGAGGGGGAATTTCGCCGCTGGGCGTCTGCTTATATCGCGCAATATGCCAAAGAGCATGGTCACTTTTGCCCCGACTGCTATCAAAAAACATGGATTCGTTATGGACGTAATCCCGGCGGAACGCAGCGACTTCAGTGCCAGTACTGTAAGAAAGTCTGGACGCCAAAACAGCACGCGCTGAATGTCGCCGAAACGCCGGAACAGATTTGCAGTATTCCGCTGCTCGTACCGTTTCAGGGAGCGAATGCCTTCCAGCAATTGTACTTTTTATTCAGTTTTGATGCTGTTCGCGGCAATATTCTTCACCTTTCCAGCAATTTCACGTTACTGTCTGCCGGAAAAAGTTTGCATTACCACTGGAAAGGAATTGCGCCGCCCGAGGGTGAGGATGGCGATATTATCCACCGTATCGCCATTAAAGAACGGCAATTTTTACAGCGCAGCCAGTTCGATGAGATTCAGTATGGCCCGGCGGCGCTTAAACGGAACGCGCAAGGGACAATACTTCGCCCGGTCATTACGGCGCATGGTCATTTTCGGGTGCTGAAAAACCGTTTTCCTGATGTCACGACACACATCATTGCCCATGAGTGTTTTTTGCGCGGCGCGGTCATTACGGCATGGGCGGAGCGGTTTCGCCAGCGTCTCTCCTCGCTGTGGTTCGTTGAGGAAGAGATAAACGATGACGATTGCCGCGCAGAGTGGCAACTGTTAGGCAAAACATGGCAGGGATGGTGGCAAAATCAGTGGCAACTCTGGGGGCAAGGTCACAACCGCAAAATGGTCTGTTCGTTAACCGGTTCCCACTTAGAACAAGGTGTCGCCGTTAATCTGGCGGCCAGTCGCCGCTTTGTTACCTGGCTATGGCAACAACCTGAATTCCAGCAAAGCGCCCACTATTCCGCCAAACGCGTCACACAAATTCTGTATTTGCTGACGGAAAAATATAACTCACAATGGAATCACATTTAACCCAATGATGTAATGCCACGCATAAAAAATCACAGATTATCATTCAGAAGGCGCTATAGATTTAATCACCTCACATCCTGCTTTTACACGCTGAAAAAGAATAGAACTATTTGATAAAATGGCCCTTCGTTTTAAGTTAAGATCGGCTATAAACGTTATTCACATAATCAATATTTATTATCAATTTGAATAGCTCTATACATTCTTATTTTCTATGGAAAACAAGGGATAAATATGGAAATTACTTTACCGTCAATGTCAGATAAAAAATGGACCTGCGCCGATCTCCTGAGTAGCTATCGATTCTGGGGGATCACTTTTTTCTTTTTGGTGCTCTCTTTTATCGGTTCGCTGGGATCGTCGTATGGTGTTTATTTTTGGAGTAAATCTCTGTCTATTCCAGCCGATCGTATTGGCGCCATTCTCGTTGGCGGCCAACTGGGATACCTCCTGGGTATGGTTGCCAGCTGGTTTGTCTGCCGTATAAAAAATTGTTACCCCTTCTACTTTGTTGCGCTCCTGTTAATCATTGGCGTGGTCTGTTCCTTCTGCATAAATGGCCCGTCTGACGTAGTCAGGCTTATCATAGCGCAGTTTTTAATTAATCTGGGTGTGGGGATCATAACGCTGTTAGTCCCCATGCTGCTTTTCAGCGCTATCGGCAGTGCTCAGACATTTGTTATTTTATTTAGCCTCTGCTTACTGTTCAAATTTATCATCGCTGGCTATCTGTCTATATTTATATACTCAATTCCTTATATAGGAATAATCGTAATTACTTTAGCGGTTATCGCGCTTTTGCTACTATTACCGCTCAAAAAAGAACTTTTCTATATTGCACCGCCCAAAAGGTTCTCATCAACCCAGCGACCTGAGTGCGCAGAACCCGTTGTCGTCGCATTATTGGCCTTTTTCATTCCATTTTATATTATTTATTGGTTCTTCAGAATTCACCGGGAAATGCAATTTGTGGCGCCTTCGCCCCGACTCATGACCGCATGTGGCGCGGGATGGCTGTCAGCCATTATGCCGTTTGGCACAGCCATATTGTGTCTGACGCTTAGCGACGAAATCCGCGATCTGCTGGCGAATAAAAACGAAGATGGCGGAATACGAACCGGCTGGACACTATTCTGGGCGTTACTGCTACCACCCGTCGGCGCGGCGATTATCCAAGCAAAAATGAACCGTTTTATTACCGCTAATACCGCGGATACTGCTGACAGAGGATAAACATGGAAGGTTTTGAGTTATTTCCAAAAATTAAAGGCGCGATCAAATGGATGGCCGAGCACAGTGACTCGGTAATTCATTTTGGCTGGAATGTTGTTGCCGCCATCATTCTACTTTTCATCGGTAAGTTAATAGCTCGCTTACTATCGAGGGGGCTGGAAAAATTACTTCTCAGGCGGCAAGTGGATGCCACTATTGTCCACTTTTTCTCCGCGCTGGTTCGCTACATCACGATAGCTTTCACGGCAGTAGCCGCTCTTGGCCGTATCGGTATAGAAACCTCCTCAATTATTGCCGTTATCGGCGCGGCGGGTTTAGCCATTGGTCTGGCGTTGCAAGGGTCACTTTCCAACTTTGCCGCAGGCGTACTGCTTGTCTCCCTGCGTCCTTTCCGCGCCGGGGAAATTGTACAAATTGGCCTGGTTATCGGCACAGTAGAAAAGGTCCATATTTTCTCCACCACTCTGCTCACTGCGGATAGCAAAGAAGTTGTCATCCCGAATGGTAAAATTATTGCTGATAATATTATCAACTATTCACGACACCCCTATCGACGTATTGATCTGATTATTGGCGTGGATTACCAAAGCCGTATTGCTGACGTAAAAAGCGTGATACATCGTATTATTGAACAAGATCATCGCATTGATAAAACCCGCGATATTACGGTCCGCCTGGGCGAACTTGCGCCCTCTAGCCTGAATTTCTATGTTCGCGTATGGGTGCCCAACGCTCAGTACTGGAGTACTTACTACGATCTTCTGGAAAATATCAAGGAAGCAATGGATGAAAACGGCATCAATATTCCTTACCCCCGGATGGATGTCCGGGTTGAGAATGTAAAAAGCATCACGCCATAATGTTTCGTCAGCAATCGGATGGCGCTTCGTATATCAGTATCTACAGAATGACTGCATAACGTATTGATGAGGGAGCGAAGCGCAACCCGGCACTTCGCTCACGAACTTGCCTTTATTACAGCAACTGCGCCAGGCGGTTGATATCCGACTGAATCGCCCCGGCGGTCACATCTCGACCCGCGCCCGGCCCACGGATCACCAGCGGGTTATCGCGATACCAGCGGCTTTCAATAGCAAAGACATTATCGCACGGCAGCAGCGCCGCCAGCGGATGTTCCGGACGCACCGCTTCAACGCCGACGCGCGCTTTGCCATTGGCGTCGAAACGCGCCACGTAACGCAACACCAGCCCCAGTTCGCGGGCTGCCTCCAGACGCTGCACCATCTGTTCATTCAGCGCGTCGCCGTTTTCGAAAAAGTGATCGATAGACCCTTCTTCACAGTGCGCCGGCACCAACGATTCTACACGCACCTGATCCGGCTCGATGTCGTATCCCGCCTCGCGCGCCAGAATCACCAGCTTACGCATGACATCTTTTCCGGAAAGATCGACGCGCGGATCGGGTTCGGTCAGCCCCTGCTGCCAGGCCTGATCCACCAGATCGGTAAACGGCACCGTGCCGTCAAATTGCAGGAACAGCCAGGATAGCGTCCCGGAGAAGATCCCGCTGATCGAGAGAATCGTATCGCCGCTGTCAATCAGATCCCGCACCGTGTGGTTGATCGGCAATCCCGCGCCCACGGTGGCGTTATACAGCCAGTAACGCCCGGTTTTTTCAAACGCGTCATGAATCTGGCGATACTTATCGCTGGCGCTTGCGCCCGCCAGTTTATTGGCGCTAATCACATGAAAACCGTGGCTGGCGAAATCAAGGTACTGATCGGCCAGTTGCTCGCTTGCTGTCACATCCAGCACCACTAAATCATCATACGGATGCGCACGCATCCACAGGAATAGCGACTCTTCGTCCTGCTCAACGGCTTCATCATCAAAGAATGCCAGCGCGCGGCTGGCGTCCAGCCCTTCATAATTCAACAGGCTACGGCGGCTATCCACCACGCCCGCCAGCACAAATTCAAAACCAGTACGCGCGGAAAGCGTGCTTTGTTCACGGGCAAACAGTTCCAGCCAACGGGAACCGATGTTCCCCTTACCGAACAGCATCAGGCCAATGCGTTTTTCGGCGCGGAAAACCGACTGATGCAGTCCCTGAATCAGGCTCTCAGTTGGGCCGGTACGCAGCACCGCCACCAGACTGATGCCCTCCTCCGACTGCCAGGTAAATTCCACTGGCTGACCTTTCAACTGCTGCCAGAAGCGATGGCAGTGTAGCGGATTGCGAGTGACGCCCGCACCGACCATCGCCACCAGCGCCAGCCCCTGTCGCAGGCGCAATTCGCCCGGCAGCCCGACATCGTCGAGGAGTTTCAGTACGCTATCCGCTACCTCGGCGGTATAGCAGAACTGCAATAGCTGGCGATCGCGATGCACGCCCACCGCCAGCGGACGCACCTGCGCCCGTTTTAAAATGTGGTCGAGCTCTTTATGCGCCAGCCTGAAATCCTGGCTGGCAGGCACCTGAAACTCAATCAGACAGATATCATCGTGACTGGTCACGATACGCGCGCCCGTCCCGGAAGCCAGCACTCGTTCAATTCGGGTTGACCCTTGATCCGGCGTGTAGCTACAGCGCAACTGCAAATCGATATCGCTGCCGGACACTGGCTGTAGCGTGCGGGCGTGCAGAACAGGCGCCGCCAGACGCGCCAGCTCGCTGGCTTCGTCCAGACGCAGCAACGGCAGCAGGCAGGCATCTTTCACTTTGCGCGGGTCGGCGCTATAAACGCCCGCGACATCGCTCCAGATGGTCACGCGGGAAACGCCCGCCAGCGCGCCGATTTGCGTGGCGGAATAGTCGGAACCGTTCCGGCCTAACAGGACCGTTTCGCCGTCGTGATTGCGGCTGATAAAGCCGGTCACGACCAGACGTTTGCCCGGATGCTGCGCCAGTAGCTGTTGCAATAAAGGATAAGATAGCCCTTCATCAACCTGCGGCTGTGCGGCGCGTTCGGCGCGTAAAAATGCGCGCGCGTCCAGCCAGGCGGCATCCAGACCCTGCTGATTCAGGACGGCGGACATCAATCTCGCCGACCAAATTTCGCCGTGTCCGACGATCTCAGCATAGACGGCATCCGTTACGCCGCCGTCGAGCAAGGCGGCAAGACGTTCCAGATCGCTGATAAAAGCGCTGGTTAAGTCATCTGCCGCGTCGGCGGGAAGCAGCCCGCTAATCAGATCGCACTGGTAGCGGCGTAACGTCTGTAATACCTGATGCGCAGAAAGGCGATCGGTCTGGCTTAACTTGAGCCAGCTAATCAACTGGTTGGTGGTACTGCCTGCGGCGGACACTACCATCATATCGTCAGGCTGCGAATACTCCGCCATAATGCCTGCGACACGCAGGTAACACTTCACATCCGCCAGACTACTGCCGCCAAATTTATGCAGTTGACGACCTTTCGCCCCTGCCTGCGCAATCACACTCATGTTTACCCCTTGTTTGCAGCCCGGAAGCCATTTTCCAGGTCGGCAATTAAATCTTCGCCATCTTCAATACCGGTGGAGATACGCAGTAGCGTTTCGGAGATCCCGGCGGCGGCACGCGCCTGCGGCGACATACCGGCATGCGTCATGGTGGCGGCGTGAGAGATCAAACTTTCCACTCCCCCTAAAGATTCCGCCAGCGTAAACAGCGACAGCCCGCCCAGAAAACGACGCAGCGTCTCCTCATCCCCATCCAGTTCAAAACTCAACATTGCGCCAAAGCCTTTTTGCTGGCGCGCGGCAATTTCATGCCCCTGATTTTCCGGCAGCGACGGGTGATACAGTTTTTTCACCAACGGCTGGGTTTGCAGATATTTCACAATCGCCTGCGCGTTGCGCTGCGCCAGCTCCATACGCGGCACCAGAGTTCGCAAACCGCGCAGCAGCAGATAGCTATCAAACGCCCCGCCGGTCACGCCAATATTATTCGCCCACCACGCCAGTTCAGTGACCATTTCCGGATCTTTAGCAATCACCACGCCGGCCACGACATCCGAATGACCGTTGAGATATTTCGTGCATGAATGCAACACCAGATCGGCACCCAACGCCAGCGGATTTTGCAGCGCCGGGCTTAAAAACGTGTTATCAACGACGCTCACTGCGCCCGCCTCGCGCGCCAGCCGACAGATTTTCGCAATATCCACCACGCGTAACAATGGATTACTTGGACTTTCTACCAGTACCAGCTTCGGTTTTTCTTCCAGCGCCGCCTGTAAGGCGCGTTCATCGCCCTGATCGACAAACCGCACACGATAACAGCCGCGTGTCGCCAGACTGTCAAACAGACGATAACTGCCGCCATAGCAATCATGCGGCGCGACCAGCAGATCGCCCGGCTTGAGGAAAACGGTGGTGACCAGATGAATCGCCGACATGCCGGTATTCGTCAATACCGCGCCCGCGCCGCCTTCCAGTTCCGCTAATGCGCGCTGAACCACATCACGCGTGGGATTACCGCGGCGGGAATAATCATGCGCGCGCGGCTCATTGAAACCGGTAAAGTTATAGGTACTGGAGAGATGAATTGGCGGCACAACGCAGCCGTATTGTTCGTCATCGTTTAATCCGCTACGCACTGCGATAGTGGCCTGTTTACGCGTCATATGAAGATATTCCTGGCTGAGTCGGTGAAAGTCAGGCCACAGATTAACCACTACCACAATAGACGTCAATACATCTGGACATCTAAACTTCTTTGCGTATAGATTGAGCAAACCGCAAATAGCCGTTAAAATTATATGCATTAGCGCACATCTGCGACCGCTAACTTCGTGTCAGGGCCGCGCCACTACGGTAAACTACGCGCGATTATGGTCCGGGCTCAGGTTCAGACCTCAATATTAATGACGAAGAGGATTAAGTATCTCATGGCTGAATGGAGCGGCGAATATATCAGCCCATACGCTGAGCACGGTAAGAAGAGTGAGCAAGTCAAAAAAATTACGGTTTCCATTCCTCTGAAGGTGTTAAAAATCCTCACCGATGAACGTACGCGTCGTCAGGTGAACAACCTGCGCCACGCCACCAACAGCGAGCTGTTGTGTGAAGCATTTCTGCACGCCTTTACCGGGCAACCCTTGCCGGATGATGCCGATCTGCGAAAAGAGCGCAGCGATGAAATCCCGGAAGCGGCAAAAGAGATCATGCGTGAGATGGGGATTGATCCGGAAACGTGGGAATACTGATAGCAAAGCATGCGGTCAGAACGCCTCTGGCCGCGCTTTTTTAACGATTCCCCTTGTACACGGCTATCTCCGACATTGTTCTAAATGTTCATCTTCCCGAATAACCCTCGGTGGATAAATTTGTCAGACATGATAAGTTTCTCTTCGTTATTTTCCTGAAAAAATTCCCGGCATGCCATAATCGATATAATTTTATTATATTTAAACTTCCAATATTTATTTAATGTTTCACGTAGCAAAGCGTACATGAATAATAATACACCGCCATATATTTACTGAATAAATAGTATAACGATGATTATTGTTAAAAAGACCATGAACACCTCATATTTGTGACCAACATCATTATTCCCCTCCGCGGATTGTTTTACTTTTTTAAATGTTTTTTCATCTTCGATAAATAAGAAGGTTAATATACATTCATTTTATCGATAATATCGAATGGGGAAATAAATATGTTATTTACAAGGAAAGTCTTACCTGTATTATGCTGCCTGTGTTTGAGCGGCAGCGTTTTGGCCTCAGGCGTTTTAGACCCAAACAGGCCAATGGTCGCATCAGCAGATGTCATTCCAGTCCATGAGGGGCCATTAGGTATGGTCGATGTCGCTCCCTACGGCGGCGTTTTCCCATTAACAGCAATCATTAATAAAGCCAATCATAATGTACAGGACGTGAAGGTTACCGTTTTAGGGAAAGGGGAAAAAGGTATCCCGATCAGTTATGATGTCGGCCCGCAGGCTATAAATACCCATGACGGCATACCTGTATTTGGCTTGTATCCAGATTATGTCAATAAGGTTAAAGTTGACTGGACTGAAGAAGGTAAAAAACAAACTTATACGTGGTCCATTTACGCCGCACCGGTATCATTACCCTCTACTACCGGGCAAACTGCCGTTCTTCCTACGGTAGAACCGGTTAAAGTCGATAGCTCGCTTAAAAATCGCTTATATCTTTTTAACCATATAACGGGGATGCCAAGAGCCGGCCACATTATGCATGTCGCAGGCGGCGCGGCGAACTGGGATTATACCGGTATCAACTGGATTAGCGATACGAATGGCGATGTTCGTGGCTATATGAATATTGATAAATTCCGTAACCAGGATGATATAACGCGTTTTGGTTCCATGATGAGCTTCCATCAGGTTAACGATGGCAATCTTATTTTTGGCCAGGGTCAACGTTACTTTAAATATGATTTCTTAGGCCGCGTTATTTCCGATAAACGATTGCCAAAAGGATTTATTGATTTTTCGCACGCCATTACCGAAACGCCGAAAGGCACCTACCTGCTGCGTGTCGCAAAAGAAAATTATCCATTAAATGGTAAATACACCATCAATACTGTGCGTGATCATATTCTTGAAGTTGACCAGAACGGCGATACCATCGATTACTGGGATCTGCCAAAAATCCTCGACCCCTATCGTGACGACGTTATTCTGGCGATGGATCAGGGAGCGGTATGTTTGAGCGTCGATGCCGAACATTCCGGTCAGGTCATGACCAAAGAGCAGCTTGCAAAACAACCCTTCGGCGATATCGCGGGCTCCGGCCCGGGCCGCAACTGGGCGCATGTTAACTCCGTCAGCTACGATCCTCGCGACGACAGCATTATCATTAGCTCGCGCCACCAGTCTGCCATCATCAAAATTGGTCGCGATAAAAAAGTGAAATGGATACTTTCCGATCCATCCGGCTGGAAAGGCGAACTGGCGAAAAAAGTGCTGAAACCCGTAGACAGCAACGGTAAACCGCTAACCTGCGAAGCGCACCACTGCGACGGTGGATTTGACTGGACATGGACACAACATACCGGTTGGTTAGTGCCATCCAAAAGCACCGGAGGTAAAACCGTCGTGACCGCCTTTGATAACGGCGATGCGCGCGGCATGGAACAACCGGCCATGCCGTCAATGAAATATTCCCGCGGCGTGGAATATCAAATTGACGAAAAAAATATGACGGTTTCCCAAATGTGGGAATATGGTAAAGAGCGCGGTTTTGACTGGTACAGCGCCATTACTTCCGTCACGGAATATCGCCCGGAAACCAAAACGATGTTCATGTACTCGGCTACAGCGGGAATGAGCGGTACAAAACCGATCGTTTCCGTTCTGGATGAAGTCAAAGACGGTACTCAGGATGTGATGCTGGAGCTAAAAGTACACAGTAACCGTGCCGGTATGCTGGGTTATCGGGCGCTGATTATCGATCCAGAGCAGATGTTTAAAAAATAAAGCGAGATAGTAAAAGTAAAACAGGCGGAAGCTAACTTCCGCCTGAATGGTTAAAACGTATTGTAGTTATGACATTCGCCTTATTGCCCTCGAAGAGGAATGCAAAAATATCAATGAATTACCAATCCGGCACCGACCCGATAAGCGCAGCGTCATTAGACAAACGCCACAACATACCGCGCCTTTGCTGGTGATATGTCATGAAAAATCTCTTTATCGCCTGGATAAGTTTATTGCTATATGGCTGCACAACCTTTCCACAAGCCGTAAAACCTACGACAGGCGGACAGCCCTCCCCGACGGAAATCTATATCGTCAGTCATGGCTGGCACACGGGAATTATTGCGCCGGCCCATGATGTTAATACCGTTCTGCCACAGCTTAAAAAACGGTTCGCTCAGGAGACGCAGTGGTATGAAATCGGCTGGGGCGATAAGGGCTTTTATCAGTCACAAGAAATAACCACCGCGCTTACGCTCCAGGCCATGTTCTGGTCATCCGGCGCGGTTATGCACATCGTCGCCTTTTCCGGTCAACCAGAACGCTATTTCGTCGGTAGCGAGATAAAATCACTGCTCCTGCACACAAACCAGCGTAACAGTCTGATGCGCTATCTGGGCCGCAGCTTTGCGCGTGACGAAGGGGGTAATCTGATTCCGTTAAAACAAGGAATTTACGGCGATAGCCAGTTTTACGCCGCGAATGGCCGCTACGGCATACTCAATACCTGCAATAAATGGACAGCGAAGGGGCTGGAAAGTGCGGGACTGACTATAAATCCTTCGTTAAAACTCACGGCAGGAAGCGTAATGAAAGCGATTACGGATCACAGAATGTGTCTGAACAAATACTGTTATCCCTAGAAAACAAAAAAAGCGCCCTGCGGCGCTTTTTTTTCTGGCGGTAACTTATTTGCTGCCAGGGATGCTGAAGCGCTTGTTGAAGCGCTCAACACGACCACCGGTATCAACAACACGCTGCTTACCAGTGAAGAACGGGTGGCATTTGCCGCACACGTCCAGGTTCAGGTCGTGACCCACGGTAGAGTGGGTTTTGATAACATTACCGCAAGAACAGGTTGCAGTAATTTCTACGTAATTCGGGTGAATACCTTTTTTCATGGGGAACCTCAGTGTAAGGCCGCGTCGCTCTTCCAGCCCTAACGCCAGACACCACGCGAAGTTAATAGTAAAGGGTTTGATGCTCACAACACGCACCAAAGGCGGCGAATCATACAGAATTTGACCACCGTATGCAAACTGATCCGCGCTCCCTTATCGTAATGTGTATACTACCCGACGAAATTTCAAGTCAGGAAGATGCTATGTCCGTCGCGCACGTTGCCTTGCCCGTTCCGCTTCCCCGAACCTTTGATTACCTGCTGCCGGAAGGCGGGGTCGCCAAAGCCGGGTGCCGCGTGCGCGTGCCGTTCGGCAAGCAGCAAGAGCGCGTGGGCATTGTCGTCTCGGTTAGCGACCACAGCGAATTGCCGCTCAATGAATTAAAATCGGTCATTGAAATCCTGGATAACGAGCCAATCTTTTCTCCCTCCATCTGGCGCTTACTCCTCTGGGCGGCGGATTACTACCACCATCCCCTCGGCGACGTTCTGTTTCACGCTCTGCCGGTTTTATTGCGTCAGGGAAAACCAGCCAGCAACGCGCCCCTATGGTATTGGTTCGCCACCGAAGAGGGGCAAGCCGTCGATATCAACAGCCTGAAACGCTCCGCCAAACAACAACAGGCGCTGGCGGCGCTACGGCAAGGAAAGATCTGGCGCTATCAGGTAGCCGAGCTTGATTTTACTGACGCCACGCTGCAAACGCTGCGGCGTAAGGGACTTTGTGAGCTTGCCAGTGAAACGCCCGCGTTTACCGACTGGCGGGAGCGTTATGCCGTCGCAGGAGAGCGCCTGCGGCTGAATACCGAACAGGCGACAGCAGTCGGCGCGATTCACAGCGCGTCGGACGGTTTCTCCGCCTGGTTGCTGGCAGGCGTAACCGGTTCCGGCAAGACCGAAGTGTATCTGAGCGTGCTGGAAAACGTCCTCGCCCAGGGCAAACAGGCGCTGGTGATGGTGCCGGAAATCGGCCTGACGCCGCAAACGATCGCCCGTTTTCGCGAACGTTTTAACGCGCCGGTGGAAGTGCTGCATTCCGGGCTAAACGACAGCGAGCGTCTTTCGGCATGGCTGAAAGCGAAAAACGGCGAAGCGGCGATTGTCATCGGCACGCGTTCCTCGCTGTTTACGCCGTTTAAAAATCTTGGCGTGATTGTCATCGACGAAGAGCACGACAGCTCTTATAAACAGCAGGAAGGGTGGCGCTACCACGCCCGCGATTTGGCAGTGTATCGCGCCCATAGCGAGCAGATCCCGATTATTCTCGGCTCCGCCACCCCAGCCCTGGAAACGCTATGTAACGTGCGGCAGAAAAAATACCGGATGCTGCGTCTGACGCGGCGCGCAGGCAACGCCCGCCCAGCTCTGCAGCATGTGCTGGATTTAAAAGGCCAGCGTCTTCAGGCGGGACTGGCGCCCGCCCTTATCGCCCGTATGCGCCAACATCTCCAGGCCGACAATCAGGTAATTTTATTTCTTAACCGCCGGGGATTCGCGCCCGCGCTGCTTTGCCACGACTGCGGCTGGATTGCAGAGTGCCCGCGTTGCGATCACTACTACACGCTGCACCAGGCGCAGCATCATTTACGCTGTCATCACTGCGACAGCCAGCGTCCGGTACCGCGTCAGTGCCCCTCCTGTGGCTCCACACATATGCTACCGGTTGGGTTAGGGACGGAACAGCTGGAGCAGGTGCTGGCGCCCTTCTTCCCCGGCGTGCCGATCTCACGAATCGACCGCGATACCACCAGTCGTAAAGGCGCGCTGGAGCAGCATCTGGCGGAAGTTCACCGCGGCGGAGCGCGCATTCTGATAGGCACACAAATGCTGGCGAAAGGCCATCACTTCCCGGACGTCACGCTGGTGGCGTTGTTGGACGTCGATGGCGCGCTTTTTTCCGCAGATTTTCGTTCGGCGGAACGCTTCGCCCAGCTCTACACTCAGGTTTCCGGTCGCGCCGGGCGCGCGGGCAAACAGGGCGAAGTGGTGCTCCAAACGCACCATCCTGAGCATCCCCTGCTGCAAACGTTACTGTATAAAGGCTATGATGCGTTTGCGGAGCAGGCGCTGGCGGAACGGCAAACGCTCCAGCTTCCGCCATGGACCAGCCACGTCATTATTCGCGCAGAGGATCACAACAATCAGCAGGCGCCCGTCTTTCTCCAGCAGTTGCGTAATCTGATTCAGGCCAGCCCGCTATCAGACGATAAGCTGTGGATCTTAGGTCCGGTTCCGGCCCTCGCGCCAAAACGCGGCGGCCGCTATCGCTGGCAAATTTTACTTCAGCATCCTTCACGGATTCGCCTGCAACACATCATCAGCGGCACGCTGGCGTTGATCAATACGCTCCCTGAAGCGCGGAAAGTTAAATGGGTTCTGGACGTCGATCCGATTGAAGGATAGTCCTCACGATGCGAGGCGGATCGTAAAATTAAAGATCCATCACACTTTTTATGAAAATTCTGTAACCGCTTCCACGCACTATCTGATAAAAATGTTTTCGATGAGTGTTACCAAGGATAGATCTGCGCCAGCAGTTCCCAGGCGAGGAGAAAGAGTGAAATCGAACAAGCAGGTTACTGCCGCTACGATGAAGGATGTTGCGTTGAAGGCGAAAGTCTCTACAGCAACCGTATCCCGCGCGTTAATGAACCCCGATAAAGTCTCCCAGTCGACCCGTAGCCGGGTTGAACAGGCCGCGCTTGAAGTGGGTTATTTCCCGCAGTCGATGGGGCGAAATGTAAAACGCAATGAATCCCGTACGATTCTGGTGATTGTCCCGGATATTTGCGATCCCTTCTTCAGTGAAATTATCCGCGGTATCGAAGTGACCGCGGCAGAACAGGGGTATCTGGTGCTGATTGGCGATTGCGCCCATCAAAACCAGAAAGAAAAAACCTTTCTTAATCTCATCATCACCAAACAGATCGACGGCATGGTACTTCTCAGTTCCCGGCTGCCCTTTGACGCCAGCGTTGAGGAGCAGCGCAATTTGCCTCCGATGGTGATGTCGAATGAGTTTGCGCCGGAGCTTGAACTGCCGACGGTACATATCGATAACCTGACCGCCGCGTTCAACGCCATGAACTACCTGTTGGATTTGGGCCACAAGCGGATTGGTTGTATTGCGGGGCCGGAAGATATGCCGCTCTGTCACTATCGCTTACAAGGTTACGTACAGGCATTAAGACGCAGTGGCATTGTGGTCGATCCGCATTACATCGCCCGTGGCGACTTTACCTTTGAAGCCGGGGCAAACGCATTAAAGCAGTTGCTTGAGCAACCGTTGCCGCCTACCGCCGTCTTTTGTCATAGCGACGTAATGGCGCTGGGCGCCCTCTCCTGGGCCAAGCGCCAGGGTCTGAAAGTGCCTGACGATCTGTCGATTATCGGCTTTGACAATATCGCGCTGGCCGAGTTTTGCGACCCTCCGTTGACAACCGTGGCGCAGCCGCGTTTTGACATTGGTCGCGAGGCGATGCTGCTGTTGCTCGATCAGATGCAGGGGCAAAATGTGAGCAGCGGCTCGCGTTTAATGGATTGCGAGCTGATTATTCGCGGTTCTACGCGCGCTTTACCCTAAAGTAAATAGCTTTAAGACTCACCTGTCTGGTCAAAGGCCCGCCGCTTCAGTAACATGACGGGCTGACGAACGAATAAATACAGCGAAACGATAGTGGCACAACGAGATTATGTACGTCGCGGCCAACCGGCTCCTTCGCGGCGCAAAAAGAGCACCTCACGGAACTCACGGAAGAAGCAAAGCAACATGCCTGCCGTCTCGCCGGCAATGGTCGCGATTGCGGCAGCCGTCCTTGTGACCTTTATCGGCGGTCTGTACTTCATTACTCACCATAAGAAAGAAGAGTCCGAAACGCTACAAAACCAGAAAGTCACCGGCAATGGGCTTCCGCCAAAACCGGAAGAGCGCTGGCGTTACATCAAAGAGCTGGAAAGTCGCCAGCCGGGCGTGCGTACGCCAACGGAACCGTCCGCCGGCGGCGAAGTCATGAATCCGAATCAGCTCACCAGCGAGCAGCGTCAACTCCTGGAACAGATGCAGGCGGATATGCGTCAGCAGCCGACGCAACTTAACGAAGTGCCGTGGAACGAGCAGACGCCAGAACAACGCCAGCAAACGCTACAGCGCCAGCGTCAGGCGCAGCAGCAGCAGCAGCAGCAGCAGCAGCAGCAGCAGCAGCAGCAGCAGTGGACTCAAACGCAGCCTGTTCAGCAACCACGCACGCAGCCGCGGGTAAACGAACAGCCGCAAACGCGCACGGTACAATCCGCCCCAGCGCAACCTGCGCGCCAAAGTCAGCCGCCGAAGCAGACGGCCTCGCAGCAACCTTATCAGGATTTGCTGCAAACGCCGGCGCATACCAGCGCGGCAGCGCCGAAAGCCGCGCCAATTACGCGCGCGCCTGAAGCGCCGAAGGCGACAGCAGAGAAAAAAGATGAACGTCGCTGGATGGTGCAATGCGGTTCATTCAAAGGCGCCGAGCAGGCAGAAAGCGTCCGCGCTCAGCTGGCGTTTGAAGGCTTTGACTCCAAAATTACCACCAATAACGGCTGGAATCGCGTGGTTATCGGGCCGGTTAAGGGTAAAGAAAATGCCGACAGCACCATTAACCGTCTGAAGATGGCGGGCCATACAAACTGCATTCGACTCGCCACCGGGGGTTGAAACCCTCAAAATCTCCCCCATCTATACTTGCATTATGCCCCGTACGCCGTACGGGGCCGCAATTCAGCATTAGTAACCAAGGGGTCTGCTCGTGACAACAATAGTAAGCGTACGCCGTAACGGCCACGTGGTAATCGCCGGTGATGGTCAGGCCACACTGGGTAACACAGTAATGAAAGGCAACGTGAAGAAAGTCCGCCGCCTCTACAACGACAAGGTCATTGCGGGCTTTGCGGGCGGTACTGCTGATGCATTCACGCTGTTCGAGCTGTTTGAACGTAAACTGGAAATGCATCAGGGGCACCTGGTCAAAGCCGCCGTTGAACTGGCGAAAGACTGGCGTACCGACCGTATGCTACGCAAACTGGAAGCGTTGCTGGCCGTCGCGGATGAAACCGCTTCGCTCATCATCACGGGTAACGGCGATGTCGTGCAACCTGAAAACGATTTAATTGCTATCGGCTCCGGCGGTCCTTATGCCCAGGCTGCCGCTCGCGCTCTGTTGGAAAATACCGAGCTCGGCGCGCGCGAAATTGCTGAAAAGGCGTTGGATATTGCAGGCGATATCTGCATTTACACCAACCATTTCCACACCATTGAAGAATTGACCGCCAAAGCGTAAGGACCCCTCATGTCTGAAATGACCCCACGCGAAATTGTCAGCGAACTGAACAAACACATTATCGGCCAGGATAACGCAAAGCGTTCCGTGGCGATTGCATTGCGTAACCGCTGGCGTCGTATGCAGCTTGATGAAGAGCTGCGCCACGAAGTAACGCCGAAAAATATTCTGATGATTGGCCCGACCGGCGTCGGTAAAACCGAAATCGCCCGTCGTCTGGCAAAACTCGCCAACGCACCGTTCATTAAAGTCGAAGCCACCAAATTCACCGAAGTGGGCTACGTCGGGAAAGAAGTGGACTCTATCATCCGCGATCTGACCGATGCCGCTGTGAAAATGGTTCGCGTACAGGCTATCGAGAAAAACCGCTATCGTGCGGAAGAGTTGGCGGAAGAACGTATTCTCGACGTGCTGATCCCACCCGCAAAAAATAACTGGGGCCAGGCCGAACAGCAGCAGGAGCCTTCTGCCGCCCGTCAAACGTTCCGCAAAAAACTGCGCGAAGGCCAGCTCGACGATAAAGAGATCGAGATTAACCTCGCCGCCGCGCCGATGGGCGTAGAGATTATGGCGCCTCCGGGCATGGAAGAGATGACCAGCCAGTTGCAGTCTATGTTCCAGAACCTGGGCGGTCAGAAACAGAAACCGCGTAAGCTGAAAATTAAAGACGCGATGAAACTGTTGGTTGAAGAAGAAGCGGCTAAGCTGGTCAACCCGGAAGAGCTGAAACAGGACGCTATCGACGCGGTTGAACAGCACGGCATCGTGTTTATCGATGAAATTGACAAAATTTGTAAGCGTGGCGAAACCTCCGGCCCGGATGTTTCACGCGAAGGCGTACAGCGCGACTTACTGCCGCTGGTAGAAGGCTGCACGGTTTCGACCAAACACGGGATGGTCAAAACGGATCATATTCTGTTTATCGCCTCTGGCGCGTTCCAGGTGGCGAAGCCGTCTGATCTGATCCCGGAACTGCAGGGCCGCCTGCCGATTCGCGTTGAGCTTCAGGCGCTGACCACCAGCGATTTCGAACGCATTTTGACCGAGCCAAACGCGTCCGTCACCGTGCAGTATAAAGCGCTGATGGCAACTGAAGGCGTCAATATCGAGTTCACCGATTCCGGTATTAAACGTATTGCCGAAGCCGCCTGGCAGGTTAACGAAACCACCGAAAACATCGGCGCGCGCCGTCTGCATACCGTACTGGAGCGTCTGATGGAAGAGATTTCCTATAACGCCAGCGATCTGCACGGCCAAAACATCACAATTGATGCGGAATATGTGAGCAAACATCTGGATGCGCTGGTCGCAGATGAAGATCTAAGCCGTTTTATCTTATAATCGCGTCCAATGCATTTTCATCACTGTTGATGGGGCTGAAAAGCCCCATTTTTATTGGCGCTAAATATGACTGAACAACAACAAATTAGCCGCACCCAGGCCTGGCTGGAAAGCTTACGACCCAAAACCTTACCCCTCGCCTTCGCGGCGATTATCGTCGGTACGGCCCTAGCATGGTGGCAAGGCTATTTCGATCCTCTGGTCGCACTGCTGGCCCTTATCACCGCCGGGCTGTTGCAAATTTTATCCAACCTCGCCAACGATTATGGCGACGCTGTCAAAGGCAGCGATAAACCGGATCGCATCGGGCCGCTGCGGGGGATGCAAAAAGGCGTCATCACCCGACAGGAGATGAAGCGGGCGTTAATCATTACCGTCGTGCTGATCTGTATCTCCGGACTGGCGCTGGTGGCGGTCGCGTGCCATACGTTAACCGATTTTGTCGGCTTCCTGATTTTGGGCGGGCTGTCGATTATCGCCGCCATCACCTACACCGTGGGTAATCGGCCCTACGGCTATATCGGGCTGGGTGATATCTCTGTCCTGGTATTCTTTGGCTGGCTAAGTGTCATGGGGAGCTGGTATCTCCAGGCGCATACGCTGATTCCGGCGCTGATTCTCCCGGCCACCGCCTGCGGTTTACTGGCGACGGCGGTGCTGAATATTAATAACCTGCGCGATATTAATAGCGACAGAGAGAACGGCAAAAACACCCTTGTAGTACGACTGGGCGATGTCAACGCGCGTCGTTATCACGCCTGCCTGTTGCTAGGCGCGCTGCTCTGTCTGGCGCTGTTTAATCTGCTCTCGCTACACAGTCCGTGGGGATGGTTGTTTATTCTGGCCGCGCCATTGCTCATTAAACAAGCGCGCTATGTAATGCGCGAAAGGGAGCCTGCGGCAATGCGCCCGATGCTTGAACGTACCGTTAAAGGCGCGTTGTTAACCAACCTGTTATTTGTGATTGGGATACTCTTAAGTCAGTGGGCCGTTTAACTGACAAATATCAATTAACAATTGATGATTTTGCCAACAGTATACTTAGCGCGATATACTAAAAATTCTCGCAGCAACTGAACGTTAAGCCTATGAAATACGATACTTCCGAGCTTTGTGACATCTATCAGGAAGATGTCAACGTCGTGGAACCGCTGTTCTCTAATTTTGGAGGGCGGTCGTCGTTTGGCGGACAAATCATCACGGTAAAATGTTTCGAGGACAACGGGTTGCTGTACGATCTGCTCGAACAAAATGGCCGTGGTCGGGTTCTGCTGGTCGATGGCGGCGGTTCTGTCCGTCGTGCATTAGTCGATGCGGAGCTGGCGCGTCTGGCCACGCAAAATGAATGGGAAGGGCTGGTTATCTATGGCGCGGTGCGTCAGGTGGACGATCTGGAAGAGCTGGATATCGGCATTCAGGCGATCGCCGCCATTCCGGTTGGCGCCGCAGGTGAAGGCATTGGGGAAAGCGATGTGCGCGTCAATTTCGGCGGCGTGACGTTCTTCTCCGGCGATCATCTCTATGCCGACAACACCGGGATTATCCTTTCCGAAGACCCGCTTGATATCGAGTGATCAAAAAAGGCGCCGTAAGGCGCCTTTTTTATGCGTTGTCGCTGATTGCCGGATGTCGGCTTACGCCTTATCCGGCCCACCGGTATCCGCATTCTAAATCCTCTATAGATTTCGCGTCAGGGCAAGGCGGCAAGTAAGTGAATCCCCAGGAGCATAGGCCACTATGTGACTGGGGTGAACGCACGCAGCCAACGCCGCCATAACGTGAAATATGACGAGGATTAGACTTCTTCCATACGACCAAGCAGCGCCTGCAAACGTTCCTGCCAGCCGCTCTGCTGTTCCTTCAGAGAATTATTTTCACGCTCGAGTTCTTCACGCTGATGCTGTGCAGACTGCACTTCCTGCGTCAGGCTGTTGTTTTTTTCTTTCAGCTCTTCAATTTCCATCTGTAACAGGGTGATGGTGTCAATCGCCTGCTGTACTTTTGCTTCCAGTTTCTCAAACACTTCTAAAGACATGATCTTACCTCTCCTGAATTGCAAGGCGACGCTTTACGTAAACGCGCACAATATATAGTGTCGATTGTATGAAGCCCCGCTCTCGCTGTCCAGCGACATACCGCGTAGATCGCGGTTTGCAGCAATTTTCATCCATCTCCTGGTAACATTCATTCAATAACTTAAAAGTGTTAACATATTGGTTAATGAAATGATTCAATTCACTCTCTTCTGCTGTCTCAAAATGCGCTTCATGGCGCGATAACGCTCATTTTATTGACGCAGTACACACATTTTGATTTCGATATTTCTCGTTTTTGCTCGTTAACGATAAATTAACAGTGTGCCTACAGGGCATCGTGGATGTCCATGACCTCCTCGCATACCAATAATCATTACATACTCTTCAGGATCCGATTATGAGTCAAACATCAACCTTAAAAGGCCAGTGCATTGCTGAATTCCTCGGTACCGGGTTGTTGATTTTTTTCGGTGTGGGTTGTGTCGCTGCGCTTAAAGTTGCCGGAGCTACTTTTGGACAGTGGGAAATCAGCGTCATCTGGGGTCTGGGGGTAGCGATGGCTATCTACCTGACGGCAGGTGTTTCTGGCGCACACCTGAACCCGGCAGTGACCATCGCACTCTGGCTATTTGCCTGTTTCGACAAACGTAAAGTTGTTCCTTTTATTATTTCTCAAGTTGCCGGCGCCTTTTGCGCAGCGGCGTTAGTTTACGGGCTTTATTACAATCTTTTTGTGGACTTCGAACAAACCCACCATATCGTCCGTGGCAGCGTTGAAAGTCTCGATCTCGCAGGCATTTTCTCAACTTACCCGAATCCTCATATCAATTTTGTGCAGGCCTTCGCGGTTGAAATGGTGATTACCGCTATTCTGATGGGGCTGATTCTGGCGCTGACCGACGACGGTAACGGCGTACCTCGCGGTCCGCTTGCGCCACTGCTCATTGGTTTACTGATCGCCGTTATCGGTGCCTCTATGGGGCCGTTGACCGGGTTTGCGATGAATCCGGCGCGTGACTTTGGCCCCAAAATGTTCGCCGGGCTTGCCGGCTGGGGTGAAATTGCGTTTACCGGCGGTAGAGACATTCCTTACTTCCTGGTGCCGCTGTTTGGCCCCATCGTCGGCGCCATTCTGGGCGCGTTTGCTTATCGCAAATTTATTGGCCGTCATTTGCCGTGCGATACCTGCGTCGTGGAAGAGAAGGACTCCACCGCGACCACACAACAAAATGCTTCGCTGTAATCTGATTACGGGACAAAATTATGACTGAAAAAAAATATATCGTTGCGCTCGACCAGGGTACCACCAGCTCCCGCGCGGTCGTTATGGATCATGACGCGAATATCGTCAGCGTATCACAGCGTGAATTTGAGCAAATTTATCCTAAGCCAGGCTGGGTAGAACACGACCCGATGGAAATTTGGGCGTCCCAAAGCTCAACGCTGGTAGAAGTGCTGGCTAAGGCCGATATCAGTTCCGATCAGATTGCCGCTATCGGTATCACCAACCAACGTGAAACCGCGATCGTCTGGGAACGTGAAACCGGCAAACCGATATACAACGCTATTGTCTGGCAGTGCCGTCGTACCGCCGATATTTGCGAACAGCTTAAACGCGACGGCCTGGAAGATTACATCCGCGACAATACCGGTCTGGTCGTCGACCCGTACTTCTCTGGCACTAAAGTGAAATGGATCCTTGACCATGTGGAAGGTTCGCGCGAACGCGCGAAGCGTGGCGAGCTGCTGTTCGGTACGGTGGATACCTGGCTTATCTGGAAGATGACGCAGGGCCGCGTCCACGTTACGGATTACACCAACGCCTCACGAACCATGCTGTTCAACATCCATGATTTGGACTGGGACGATAAAATGCTGGACGTGCTGGATATCCCACGCGCGATGCTGCCCCAGGTACGTAAATCCTCCGAAGTCTACGGCCAGACCAATATTGGCGGTAAAGGCGGTACACGTATTCCTATCGCCGGGATTGCCGGGGATCAGCAGGCTGCGCTATTCGGCCAACTGTGCGTAAAGGAAGGAATGGCAAAGAATACCTACGGCACCGGCTGCTTTATGCTGATGAACACCGGCGAGAAAGCGGTAAAATCGGAAAACGGCCTGCTGACCACCATCGCCTGCGGCCCAAGCGGCGAAGTCAACTATGCGCTGGAAGGCGCGGTGTTTATGGCGGGAGCGTCCATTCAATGGCTGCGTGATGAAATGAAGCTCATCAGCGACGCGTTCGACTCCGAATATTTCGCCACGAAAGTGAAAGATACCAACGGCGTCTACGTGGTTCCGGCCTTCACCGGTCTGGGCGCGCCGTACTGGGACCCGTATGCCCGCGGCGCCATTTTTGGCCTGACCCGCGGCGTGAACTCTAATCACATTATCCGCGCGACGCTCGAATCCATCGCTTACCAGACCCGCGACGTACTGGAAGCAATGCAGGCCGACTCCGGTATCCGCCTGCACGCTCTGCGTGTGGACGGCGGCGCAGTAGCCAACAACTTCCTGATGCAGTTCCAGTCAGATATTCTCGGCACGCGGGTGGAACGCCCGGAAGTGCGCGAAGTGACCGCGCTGGGCGCCGCCTATCTGGCTGGTCTGGCCGTCGGTTACTGGCAGAACCTGGACGAGCTGCAGGAAAAAGCCGTCATTGAGCGAGAATTCCGCCCCGGCATTGAAACCACCGAGCGTAACTACCGTTACAGCGGCTGGAAGAAAGCGGTTAAACGCGCAATGGCGTGGGAAGAGCACGACAAGTAAGGTCGCCATCCGGCAAAATCTTTGTGCGGAGGCAACTCCGCACACACATCAATTATTCCCTCCTTCCCCTGTGCTACACTGCGCGCCACTCCTTTTTGCTACGAGTTTGTTATGAGACGAGAACTTGCCATCGAATTTTCCCGTGTGACCGAAGCGGCGGCGCTGGCTGGCTACAAATGGCTGGGACGCGGCGATAAAAATACCGCGGACGGCGCGGCGGTCAACGCCATGCGTATCATGCTCAACCAGGTCAACATTGACGGCACCATCGTGATTGGCGAAGGCGAAATCGACGAGGCTCCGATGCTCTATATCGGCGAGAAAGTCGGTACCGGCCACGGCGATGCGGTAGATATCGCCGTCGATCCGATTGAGGGCACGCGCATGACGGCGATGGGTCAGGCGAACGCGCTGGCGGTGCTGGCGGTCGGCGATAAAGGCTGTTTCCTGAATGCGCCCGATATGTATATGGAAAAACTGATTGTCGGTCCGGGCGCCAAAGGGGCAATTGATCTCAATCTGCCGCTGGCGGATAACCTGCGCAACATCGCGGATGCGCTGGGTAAACCGCTTGGCGATCTGACCGTGACCATTCTGGCAAAACCGCGTCATGACGAGGTCATCGCAGAGATAGCCAAACTGGGCGTACGCGTGTTTGCCATTCCTGACGGCGACGTCGCGGCCTCAATTCTGACCTGTATGCCGGATAGCGAAGTCGACGTGCTGTACGGGATTGGCGGCGCGCCAGAAGGCGTGGTATCCGCAGCGGTGATCCGCGCGCTGGACGGCGATATGCAGGGTCGTCTGCTGGCGCGCCATGATGTGAAAGGCGACAGCGAAGAAAACCGCCGCATTGGCGAACAGGAACTGGCGCGCTGCAAAGCAATGGGCATTGAAGCGGGCAAGGCGTTATGCCTGGGCGATATGGCGCGTAGCGATAACGTTATTTTCTCCGCGACCGGCATCACGAAAGGCGATCTGCTGGAAGGAATTAGCCGGAAAGGCCATATTGCCACGACGGAAACGCTGCTGATCCGCGGCAAATCACGCACCATCCGCCGCATTCAGTCGATCCACTATCTTGATCGTAAAGATCCGGATGTGCAGGCGCATATCCTCTAGCGCATTTGTTAGTTAGAGCCTTCCAGCCTCGCGGGGCTGGAAATCTTTCTCCTGACGAACGAAGATAAGGTTAGCGATTCAGAACAGGAGAAAACCATGGCCGATTGGGTAACAGGTAAAGTCACTAAGGTGCAAAACTGGACTGACGCACTGTTCAGCCTGACCGTTCACGCCCCCATTAATCCTTTTACTGCAGGCCAATTTACCAAACTCGGACTGGAGATCGATGGCGAGCGCGTTCAGCGCGCGTATTCCTATGTCAATGCGCCTGACAATCCGAATTTAGAGTTTTATCTGGTGACGGTGCCGCAAGGAAAGCTCAGCCCGCGGCTGGCGGCGCTAAAACCTGGCGATGAGGTGCAAGTGGTCAGCGACGCGTCGGGTTTCTTTGTACTGGATGAAGTGCCTGACTGCGAGACGCTATGGATGCTGGCGACCGGAACCGCTATTGGCCCGTATTTGTCTATTCTGCAATATGGCCAGGATGTCGCACGCTTTAAAAATCTGGTCTTAGTCCACGCCGCACGCTTCGCCGCCGATTTAAGCTATCTGCCGCTAATGCTGGAACTGCAACAGCGTTATGAAGGCAAGCTGCGCATCCAAACGGTGGTCAGCCGGGAGAGCGTGCCAGGCTCGCTCACCGGACGCGTGCCAGCGCTCATTGAAAACGGCGAGCTGGAAAAAGCCGTTGGATTACCGATGGATAAAGAGACCAGCCACGTCATGCTGTGCGGGAACCCGCAGATGGTGCGCGATACGCAGCAACTGCTGAAAGAGACCCGACAGATGACTAAACATCTGCGCCGCCGACCGGGGCATATGACGGCTGAACATTACTGGTGATGTTTTACCGAATGGCGGCTGGGGCTTATCCGGCCTGCAAATCATCACCAATCTGTAGGCCCGGTAAGCGTCAGCGCCACCGGGCAAATTACGGTTTACCGCCCGTTTACGGTTCTGCTTTAAACTTCACGCCCTGTGTCGCTTTCCCAAACTTATTTTCCCCCTGAACACCGACAAACGCGCCCAGATCGATAAGCATCATCACCAGGATCAGCGTCGGAATAAATCGCCCGACGACCCACTGCCACATCCCCGGCAGCATCACCCAGTTTCCGGCCAGCAGCATCCACGCCAGAATCATCAGCAACGCCCACGCGCCGGAGCGTCCCCGGTCATGCAGACGTTTGACCATGACGGCGGCGGTCGGCCACAGCAGGCACACCAGGCAAAATGCCGCCGTTTGGATATCAAGCAGATTTTTCCCCGCCAGCGAAAATAGCGCCAGCATCCCGGCAAACCAGAGGCCGATCCAAATCCAGAAATCACGGCGTCCGATACGCCCTTTAAATGAGAATAACCATTGCTGTATGGTCATGTAAGTTCCTTATATTTTGCCTTCCGCTACAGTTTACCCTTTTGACAAGCCCGACAGTTATCGTTTTAATCGTGAGCAGTCCTAACGAAAGGTAAGATTGATGAAGCCAGGATGTACTCTGTTTTTACTGTTGTTTTCTGCTCTCACCGCCAGCATAACGGCGCACGCGCAGCTCTCTTCATCGACCACGACAGCGCCCTATCTGCTGGCGGGCTCGCCAACCTTTGATCTTTCTATTAGCCAGTTTCGTGAGAACTTTAACCGCCAGAATCCCGATCTGCCGCTCAATGAATTTCGCGCCATTGAGAATAGCCGCGATAAGGCGAATCTGACCCGCGCCGCCAGTAAGATTAACGAAAATCTGTATGCCTCCACGGCGCTGGAGCGCGGTACGCTCAAAGTGAAAAGTATGCAGATTACCTGGCTGCCCATTCAGGGGCCGGAACAGAAAGCGGCGAAAGCGAAAGCGCTGGAATATATGGCCGCCATTATTCGCACTGTCGCCCCGTTACTGACAAAAGAGCAAAGCCAGAAAAAACTGCAAAAGATGCTTATCGCCGGTAAAGGTAAACACTATTACGCCGAGACCGAAGGCGCGGTACGTTATGTTGTCGCAGATAACGGCGAAAAGGGGCTGACCTTCGCGGTTGAACCGATTAAGCTGACGTTATCTGAAAATCTGGAAGGGGCGAATTGATGACAAAAAGCAAAGCCTTTCCGGGGATGAATCTCTATACTGTTTCACAGACCATGCTGCTCTGACGAGCGGCCATCTTCCTTAATTCGCTGACTAAGCGTGGAGAAATGAAATGCGACATCCTTTAGTGATGGGTAACTGGAAACTGAACGGCAGCCGCCACATGGTAAACGAACTGGTGGCTAACCTGCGTAAAGAACTGACGGGCGTAGCAGGCTGCGACGTGGCAATCGCTCCGCCGGAAATGTATATCGATCTGGCGAAACGCGCTGCTGCCGGTAGCCACATTATGCTGGGCGCGCAGAACGTTGATCTGAATCTGTCTGGCGCATTCACCGGTGAAACTTCGGCTGAAATGCTGAAGGATATCGGCGCGCAGTACATTATTATCGGCCACTCCGAGCGTCGTACTTATCACAAAGAATCTGACGAGCTGATCGCCAAAAAATTCGCCGTACTGAAAGAACAAGGTCTGACGCCGGTACTGTGCATCGGTGAAACCGAAGCGGAAAACGAAGCGGGCAAAACAGAAGAAGTGTGCGCACGCCAGATCGACGCGGTACTGAAAACGCAGGGCGCGGCAGCCTTTGAAGGCGCGGTTATCGCTTACGAACCCGTATGGGCGATCGGTACCGGTAAATCTGCAACTCCTGCGCAGGCGCAGGCAGTTCACAAATTCATCCGTGACCACATTGCTAAAGCTGACGCGAAAATCGCTGAACAGGTCATTATCCAGTACGGCGGTTCTGTTAATGCCTCCAACGCAGCCGAACTGTTCGCGCAGCCGGACATCGACGGCGCGCTGGTAGGCGGCGCTTCTCTGAAAGCTGACACCTTCGCCGTGATCGTGAAAGCAGCAGAAGCGGCTAAGCAAGCTTAATTGCCAATCAATGTCTGATGGCGCTGCGCTTATCAGGCCTATCAGCCGAGTGCTTATGTAGGCCTGATAAGGTAAAGCCGCCATCCGGCATTTATGCTGTGGAGGGTAAGAAAGTAGTATCCCCGGCAACCTTAAACATCGCCCTCCAGCTCCGCGTATTCTCAGCCAGCCGATCATCACGAAATAACGCACTACCAGAAACAACACGATCGATGCCCTGTGCAATCAACGAAGGCAATTGATCCTGCGTTAACGACCCATCAATAACGATAATTTTACCTTCGCGTTTATCACCAAGTAGACAGAGAAGCTGTGCCACGCGCTCATGCAAATCACTGGAGCGCATTTTACTGCCGTATCCAGGGTTCACTGCCAGTAGTTGAATAACCTCAACGTCGCTCAGAATAGGGATAATGACATCCAGAGGCGTTGCCGGGCATAAACTAATCCCCCGAATCACCGGCATTTCACCGCCGATAACGGGCACGGTCTGCTGACCAAGCCAGCTTAGCGTATGATGCAGATGAATATCGCCTTCAGCCTGAAGCGTGATGCAGTGTGCGCCCGCCTTCACGCAGGCTTGCGCCGCCTTCCATTGATCCGCTACCATCAAATGAACATCTTTGATAAAGGTTTGCGGCAGTTGCCCAACTGCCCATGGCCCAACGGTAAACTGCGGGCAAAATTGACCATCCATCAAATCCAAATGCAACAGCGGCTGGTTTAACGCTTCCAACTGTTGCAGATAGCGATGCAACGCAATCCACTGCCCTGCCAGAATACCCACACTAAGCGGATATGACGCTAACAATGCCACACATGCTTCGCGCGTTAATCCGGCAAACTGGCTGTTCATGAGCACTCCTTAAGGCATCAAACCCATAAAAACTTTTTTTGTCCGCGGACCGGTCATCAACGGTTCAAGCTGCTCCACGCAAGTTTTATAGTGTGGCGTTGTCTTGTGAAAAGCGACGGCCTGTTCATCAACGTAGGCTTCATAAATATAAAATCGCGTAGGCACCTGCGGATCCTGCAGAACATCAAAACGCAAGTTACCCGGCTCTTTAATTGAGCCCAGATGATTCTGCCGAAAAACATCGATAAATTGTTCAACCTTGTCATCATGAACGTTAATTTCAACCAGCGTAACGTGCATCATTAACCCCCTGATTATTCCAAATAAAATAACAGTCATCCCCATCTCCTCGCATCGGTAAAAGATGGGGAAGCGATCTCATTTAACCTTTCTCACTCAAAAACAGCTCATAAGCACGCTCTGCTGTTTCGTTATGATGAACGACAGCATGTACCGCTTTAATCATGGCTACCGGATCTTCTGACTGGAATATATTACGCCCCATATCTACGCCAGAAGCCCCCTGGTCAATCGCCTGATAGCACATTTCCAATGCTTCACGTTCAGGCAGTTTTTTACCGCCGGCGATGACAATCGGCACCGGACAACCTGCCGCAATACGCTCAAAACCTTTATCGACATAATACGTTTTGATAATTTGCGCCCCCATTTCCGCAGCGATACGCGTTGCCAGTGAAAAATAACGCTGGTCGCGAGCCATATCTTTACCCACCCCGGTCACTGCCATTATTGGCATCCCGACGCGTAACCCGGCATCAATCAGTTGAATAATATTTTTAATCGACTGATGTTCATGCTCACTACCAATATAAACCTGTGCGGCAGCAGCACAGCTATTCAACCGCACAGCGTCATCCATCGCCACCGCAACCGCCTCATTGCTTAATTCAGTGAGAATAGAATTCGCCCCGGACGCACGTAAAACGACTGGTTTATTGATTGCCGGAGGTACCACACTGCGTAATATGCCGCGAGTACACATTAAGACATCAGCATATTCAAAGAGCGGCGCAATATTGATATCAATACGCTCAAGTCCGGTTGTCGGCCCCTGGAAATATCCATGGTCAAAGGCCAGCATGACCGTTTTTCTGGTCCTGGGATTAAAAATCCTCGCCAGTCTGGACTGCATTCCCCAATCCAGCGCGCCACAGCCTTTTAATGCGAACAAAGTGTTAGTTTGTGGTTTATCGGTGTGAAAATCTTTGCCATCTCTAATATCATCTAAATCAGCCATTCTTTACTCCGTCGATACATAACAGTTATCAGAAATCATATTTGTCGATATTGTCTTTGTTGAAAATGACACGCCCCGGCAATAACACAATGCCGTTACCTTTTGCCTCATAGTGATATCCCTGCTCACTATTAGGTGAAACGGTGACTTTGCCGATGCCAGGAATATCCAGTGAATCACCGACATTCATTGGCATATTTTTCAGCAACGCGTTGGCGACATATACGGAAATTTTTCCCTGTTGGACGACATCCCACAGGCCAAACTCTTTAACAGTGCCGCGCTGAACATAAGGGCGCATTACATTCGGCGTACTAAAACCAACAATCGCGAGATTATTGCGTTTAAGGTTCTCCGCCGCCTGTGCCGCAGCAGGTAAAGCGTTAGCGTCAGGCGCGATGATGGCATCCAGATCGGGATACGCTTTGATGATACCTTCCGCCGTCTGGAGCGATTTCGTGGCATCGTTATAGCCAAACTGGGTAGTGACTATCTCCCACCCCGGATGTTCCTGGCTAATTTTGGCTTTAGCTTCTTTTACCCACTGGTTCTGGTCGGTCACCGTTGGGCTGGAATAGAAGAAAGCGACTTTCGCTTTCTCTTTGTCCACCTGATGAGCGGCCATCTCTACCAGCATGCTGCCGAGCTGTTTTGGCGTCCCTTGATTGATATAGTAAGAACGGCACTCCGGCTTGGTATCGGAATCCCAGGTTAATATTTTCACGCCTCTTTGCATTGCCCGCTTCAACGCCGGGCACAGGCCATCAGGCGAAACGGCAGAAACGATAATGGCGTCATACCCCTGATTGACAAAGTTATTCACCAGTTGAACCTGGCCTGAGACGCTGGGCTCTGTAGGGCCATCGTAAGTTACGTCAATGCCCAGCGCTTTTCCCGCTTCCTGCGCGCCATTGCCGCCGCTGGTAAAAAAGCCCACGCCAACCAGCTTGGGAATAAAAGCAATCCGCTCTGCCGCCTGTACGGTCATTACCGCAGATGTCAGACCAAACGCAGTGAGTAAGGCGATCATTTTAATGCTGTGTCTTGCCATTTTTTTCTCCATAAATTTCAAAAGGAAATCATGCCTGATGCGCATTGCGACGGCGTGAGTACCATTCAAGGATTTGGTGACGATGCAAACTGACGGAACGACCAACGACAACAACAATGAGAAGCGCACCGGACAATGCGCTGGAAATTTGATTCGGCACTCCGGCCATCTGTAGCCCCTGCTGTAAAAATCCCACCAGCAGCGCCGCCAACGCGGACCCCATAATCGACCCGGAGCCGCCATAAATATTGGCGCCTCCCAGCACAACCGCCGTAATGGCCGGTATCAGGAAAGAGGCGCCCAGATCCGAACGTGCGGAGCCAAAGTAAGAAACCAGTAATACGGCGGCGATCGCGGAGGCGCATCCGGTCATGGCATACACGGTATACAACGTGCGATTCACCGGGATCGCGCTGTACTGCGCGACACGGGCGCTCTGGCCAATCAGAAAAACGTTGCGTCCCATATGCGTACGATGCATGAGCAGCCAGAAAAACAGACAGCACACAAGAAAAAAAATAAGCGGCATGGGAATACCAAGAAATGAAATATTGGCAAAGTCAGTGAACGCTGTGGGAAATCCACCAATACCTTCATAACCCGTGGCGCCAGCCATACCAGATAACAATAATGCGCTACCACCAAATAAATACATGGTTCCCAGGGTAATCACCAACGGGTTTACGCCGGTATAAATAATAAGTCCGGCATTTATCAGCCCACATATTGCGCCGAGTAGTAGGGTAATAATAATCGCTAAAGGTAGCGGCATACCGAGCTGAAACAGCACACCCAGGGTAATCGCGCATAGCCCGATTGTAGAACCAAATGAAATATCCATACCACCGCTGACAATAACCATTGTTAGCGGCAAAGCGACAATACCGATACAAATAAAATCGCTAGTGCTAAAAAGTAAGACATTAATATCTAATAAACGTGGGTTAATCAGACCGAAAGCCAGAATTTCAAAGATCAATAAGGCTGCCAGCGCAATTTCCCAGCTATAGCGTCGCCATGGATTCATCATGCCACCTCTTTGTTTTTATTCTGTTGTGCGTGCGTTTTTGCTTCCGCCTGTAGTGGAGTGGGTGGTGATATAAAACGGGCATATTTCTGGCGGCGCAGATTGCGTTGTAATGCGCAACGCAGCCGCCCATCGAATACCAGTACGCCCAACAATACCAGGCCGGCAATAAAATCGTTCCACCAGGCGGGGATACGCAGCAGCACTAACACACTATCGATTTGCGTAAGAAAATAAGCGCCGAGAATAGCGCCGATGACCGTGCCTGACCCGCCTAACAGGCTAATTCCCCCCAATACGCAGGCCGCGATGGCTTTCATTTCCAGCCCCGTGCCGGTTTGATTGGGAATGAAGCCAATCTGCGAGGCAAACACGATTCCAGCCAATGCCGCCATACCGCCATTAAGTGAAAATGCCATGATGCGTACCATCTCGGTACGGACACCCAATTGCCGGGCGCCCTGCAGGTTATCGCCGGTGGCGTAAAAATTGCGGCCAAAGGCGGTTTTCGCCAGGAGCCAGGCCATAAGCAGCGCTAACACCAGGGTAAACCAGCCGATTGCGGAAATTCCCAGAAACACCGGAGCAGAGAGTTGCTTTAAGCCTGCGGGTAATCCTTCAATCCATTTTCCCCCTGTCCATAGCAGCATGATCCCACGATACAAGCCCAGCGTTCCCAGCGTGGCGACAATGGCGGGTATCTTCAACCAGGCAACCAGTACGCCATTAAAAAATCCGGCGACAATTCCTAATATTAATGTGGCCAGGCAGGCGACCGGCAGGCTATAGCCTGCGTTTAACATCACTCCCAGCAATACCGCGCACATGCCTGTCGTCGAGCCCACCGATACATCAATATTGCGGGTGAGCATTACCATCGTCGCGCCAATCGCCAACAGCATCAAAATTTGCGCGCTACTGAAAACCATTGTCAGCGTTTGCACGCTCAAATACTGGCTATCCAGCGCGCCAGGAAACACGAATAAACAGACTATTGCCAGCAGTGCCGTCGCTTCCCGGTTATTTTGGATGAATTTCAACATGTTGCCTCCGACGCACCATGTTCGCCAAACGCAACGTGCATGATGGTATCAACGTTAATTTCCTCGCCGCATAACGCAGGCCCCCCCAGTTCCCCCTGGTGCATGACATATACGCGATCGGCCATCTGCTCTATCTCTTCCAGATCGGAGGAAATAAACAGCACTGCGACATTTTGTTGCGCGATACTGCGCAACAGCTGATAAATATCGCTGCGGGCGGAGACATCGACACCGCGGGTCGGTTCATCGACAATCAGTAATTGCGGAGAGGCCTCCAGGCATTTGGCAATCAATACTTTTTGCTGGTTACCGCCGGATAAAGTACGCGCCGCCTGTTCGGCATTATTGAGTTTGATATTTAACGCGCGGTGGTAACGTTCAAGGGTGGCGTTATCCCGCTGGGGCTTTATCCAGAATCCTTTTTGGTTGTGGGTCAGCGAACAGACATTCCATGCCAGGGAAGCGTCAAGATACAGCCCGGATGACTGCCGATCTTCCGGCAAATAGACCAGGCCGAGCTGCAACCGCTGTTGGGTTGTCAGGGCGTTAATTTCTTCACCATTGAACAGCATCCGCCCCGCATTGACCGGTCTAATACCGTACAGCGTTTCAGCCAATTCTGTGCGTCCCGCGCCGACCAACCCGGCCAGACCAAGGATTTCGCCTGCCCGCACCTCAAGGTTGATATTCATAAAACCTTCGCCCGTCAGTGACTCCAGCGCTAATACCGTCGCGCCGCGTTCGTTCTGCGGGCGGCTGCCAGGCAATTCCAGCCACAACTTTTGATTCGCGGAAAGACTGACGCCCTGCGTTGCCGGGGTGATAGCTTGAATAATCTCGTCGGTAGAAAGGTCATGCGTTTTTCCGAATAATGCGATTTTACCGTCACGCATCACGCTAACGCAGTGAGCTAACTGTCTAATTTCTGGTAGCTTATGAGAAATAAATACAATTCCGACCCCCTTTTTCAGCAACTCTTGCAGACGCGTAAATAACCGATCAGTTTCGGCTGGCGTTAACGACGCCGTGGGCTCATCAAGAATTAAGATTCGCGAGTCGCGCATCAAGCCGCGCATAATTTCAACGATCTGGCGGTCTGCAACATCAAGCGTACCCGCAGCGCTCGCCGGATCGAGTTGGCATCCCATCGCCTTTAATAGCTGCTGCATTTTTTCCGTGGAGGCCTGACGTCCCTGCAAGCCAAACAAGATATTTTCCCGCACAGATAAACTCGGAAATAACAGAGGCTCCTGGGGAACCAGGTAAATGCCATACTGGTGCGCCTTCAGAGGCGTTAAATGACTGCAACGCACACCAGCAATATCGATAGTCCCTCCATCTGGCGGGACTATACCGGCAATAATCTTCATTAATGTTGATTTACCCGCACCATTGCCGCCAAGCAATGCGTGCACCTCTCCCGCATGCAGAGTAAAGTCAATTCCCTTTAGTACTTCGACGCCGGAATAACTTTTATAAATGTTCTGCACACAAATCAGAGGGGATGCAGTATTGTGACTGATTTGCATGTTGCCTCCGCTCCCTCAATGTTGACTGACGGGACTGAACAAATGTTTTTTGAAAAAGAAATTGTTCAAAACGGTAGTAGTTATTTGGTCAAAAAACTCTCATCCAGATCACGTTTTCTGAATAAATGAATTTTTAGATGATGAATGTTCAGATTTGACGCGTTTTTGTGGCGTTAATCACGGTTATTTCGGAGTGATAACTGAACAATTGTGTTAATGATTTAGAAATGTTCAAAGTAAAGCCAGGTTATGACAATGAGCGATAATACGTTGGTATCTGATTATGGAATGTGCGAAGAAGAGCAGGTGGCGCGTATTGCCTGGTTCTACTATCACGATGGATTGACGCAGAGTGAAATCAGCGAGCGTCTGGGGCTAACCCGGCTAAAGGTTTCTCGTCTGCTGGAGAAAGGGCATCAGTCCGGTATTATTCGCGTACAAATCAACTCCCGCTTCGAAGGGTGTCTTGAGTATGAAAATGCCTTGCGCAACCACTTCGCATTGCAGAATATCCGCGTGCTGCCGGCATTACCCGATGCCGATATTGGTCTGCGCTTAGGAATCGGCGCCGCCCATATGTTGATGGAGTCACTGCGGCCACAGCAACTGCTGGCCGTCGGCTTTGGCGAAGCCACGATGACCACATTAAAACGCCTCAGCGGATTTATCTCGGCGCAACAAATCCGACTGGTCACGTTATCCGGCGGCGTGGGGCCGTATATGACCGGAATAGGCCAGCTTGATGCCGCTTGTAGCGTAAGTATTATGCCCGCGCCGCTGCGCGCATCATCGCAGGAAATTGCCTGCACGCTGCGCAATGAAAATAGCGTGCGGGATGTGATGCTCACAGCGCAAGCTGCCGATGCCGCCATCGTGGGGATTGGGGCAATTAACCAGAAAGATCAAGCCAGTATCTTAAAATCCGGTTATATCACTCAGGGTGAACAACTCATGATTGGCCGCAAAGGCGCAGTAGGCGATATTCTGGGCTATTTTTTTGATGCTCATGGCGAAATTATTCCAGACATCAAAATCCATAACGAATTAATTGGCCTGAAGTTAAATTCTCTTTCCACGATCCCAACCGTGATTGGCGTCGCCGGCGGCGAACAAAAAGCAGAAGCTATTATTGCCGCTATGCGCGGTAACTATATCAATGCGCTGGTTACCGATCAGAAAACCGCAGGGAAAATAATTCAACTTATTGAAAAATAAAAAATAAAATAACACTTACCTCAATTCAATAAACAATAACTGACAGGATTTTATGTAACGATGTAAAAATAGCCGAGGATAAAAAAATGGCTCGACTCTGTACCCATACTGAATCAGGACATTACCTGATGGCTCTTGACGCCGGTACCGGTAGCGTCAGAGCAGTAATTTTTGATCTACAAGGAAAGCAAATAGCTGTCGGTCAAGCGGAATGGCAGCATCTGGCCGTGCCGGATGTGCCTGGTTCGATGGAGTTTGATCTTGCCAAAAACTGGCAACTGGCTTGCCAGTGTATCCGTCAGGCACTACAGAAAGCCGCCATCCCTGCAACGGCTATCGCTGCCGTATCGGCCTGTTCGATGCGTGAAGGCATTGTTATTTATGACAGTAACGGCGAACCCATTTGGGCCTGCGCTAATGTTGACGCCCGCGCGGCGCACGAAGTCAGTGAATTAAAAGAGCTGCACGATAACACCTTTGAGGAGGAAGTTTATCGTTGCTCCGGGCAAACGCTGGCGCTCAGCGCTATTCCGCGTCTGCTCTGGCTTGCCCACCATCGTCCGGATATTTATCATCGCGCGTCAACCGTCACTATGATCAGCGACTGGATGGCCTTTATGCTCAGCGGCGAACTGGCGGTCGATCCCTCCAACGCAGGCACGACGGGGTTATTGGATCTGGTGACCCGCAACTGGAAACGTAGTCTGTTACAGATGGCGGGCCTGCGTTCTGACATTCTCTCGCCGGTAAAAGAAACCGGGACGCTGCTCGGTCACATTTCACAGAAAGCGGCTGAACAGTGCGACCTGCAAGCGGGTACGCCGGTCATCGTTGGCGGCGGCGATGTGCAGTTAGGCTGTCTGGGGCTGGGCGTCGTACGCCCGGCGCAAACGGCCGTGCTGGGCGGAACCTTCTGGCAACAGGTCGTCAATCTTCCCGCGCCGGTCACCGACCCAAACATGAACGTTCGCATCAATCCTCATGTGATCCCCGGAATGGTACAAACCGAGTCTATTAGCTTTTTTACTGGGTTAACGATGCGTTGGTTCCGCGACGCCTTTTGCGCCGAGGAAAAACTAATCGCTGAAAGGTTAGGTATTGATGCGTATTCCCTGCTGGAAGATATGGCCAGCCGGGTTCCTCCCGGCGCGTACGGTGTGATGCCCATCTTCTCTGACGTTATGCGTTTTAAACGCTGGTACCATGCCGCGCCGTCGTTTATCAATCTGTCTATCGATCCTGAAAAGTGTAATAAAGCGACCCTATTTCGCGCGCTGGAAGAGAATGCCGCCATTGTTTCCGCCTGCAATTTACAGCAAATTGCCGCGTTTTCCGGCGTACAGGCCGACTCGCTGGTTTTTGCCGGCGGAGGATCTAAAGGCAAATTATGGAGCCAAATCCTTGCCGACGTTACGGGACTCACCGTTCACGTACCTGTCGTCAAAGAAGCTACCGCGCTAGGGTGCGCTATTGCCGCAGGCGTTGGCGTGGGTATCTGGCCATCGCTGGCGGAAACGGGAGAAAAACTAGTGCGCTGGGATCGGGAGCATAAACCTAATCCTGAAAATTTCGCTGTCTATCAGCAGGCCAGAGAAAAATGGCAGGCCGTTTATCAGGATCAACGCGCGCTGGTCGATGGTGGCTTAACGACATCCCTCTGGAAAGCGCCAGGCCTGTAACAGGAGAATAAGCATGCAAAAAACGAATGAGAAGAATCATGAATACCGCTTTGGCGATAATGGCCCTAAATACTTAATCCGTGGGCCGGGCTGCGATATGGGCGTCGTCATACTACAACCAGGGCAGTCATTCCCTAACCATCGCCATAATACCGCTTGTGAGATTTTTTATACCCTAAGCGGTGAAGTGTGCCTGTATCTGGAAGGAACACCTCATATCCTGCAAACTGGAGATGTTTTACAGTGCGAACCTGGGGAGGCGCATTATCTCATTAATAACGGTGATAAACCCTGGAAAGGCGTGTTTATTAAATCGCCGCATCTGGAAAATGACAGCCACCCCGCAGATCCACCGGCCTGGTAACGCCCGCGCCATCGCCAGATTTTGCCGGATAGCGCCACGAGAGCCTTGTCCGGCCTCCAAACGGCATTCGTTAATGCAATATCAAGCTGTCATTTGATGACCTGTTGGTTCAAGATATCACACTGATGATCCTGAATTTCCTCGGCAGAAGCGCGATTGAAGATCAGTAAATTACGCTCGGTCGCCAGCAGGACAAAAGAGCCATCGCTTTGGCGTATCACCGCCAGCGCGATACATCACAGCATCCCCGCCCGCGCAGGAGCTTTCCCTGGTCCCATCGCCACAGCAAAAAATAGCAGTGCGGTCATAAACTCCGGCAGTGGCGAAGTCGCCCACAGAAGGATAGTAACGCCAACGATGATGAAAGGAAGGAACAGAGGATGGGGCAACCAGAGCGACATACCTGTCTCCTGACGATTTTTTCAGCAAGAATACGACGGACAGTCAGGCAGGTAAACGCCAGATATAGTGGGGTTATCGCAGGATTAAGCGGACAGATCAGTGATAATGAATTTCACCAAAGTATTCAGACAGCACGTAATAGCGGCAATACTCAAAAGGGCTGTCCTTCCCGGCCTGAAACGTCTGTCTGGCGACGGATAACAGCGGTTTATTGGCGGCGATTTGCAATTTTTCGCACAGGTCAGCGGAAGGTAAAATCGCCTCAACTTTTTCTATCGCCGAGTCGCTTGTGACGTTTAATAACGAATAAAGCGACGTATGCTCCAGCGCCTGCGGTGTGAGTTCCAGGCCGGGAAAGAAGCTGAGATCGAGATATATTTTCTCATGGTTAAATGGGCGGTTATTCAGGCAACGAATACGCGAAATATAGAGATAGTGATGCTGTGCGGGCAGGCTCAAGCCGTCTGCCTGAGCGTCGCGCGCGCGGCGCGGCGCGATTTCCAGAATACGGTTCTCAATCGCCACGCTGGCGTCCTGGAGATCGCGGGTAATACCGCGAAACGTGTGCCCGTAGCTCACGCCTTCCGGCACCGAGCACACCACCGAACCACTTCCGCGCTGGGAGGAAATAATGCCCGCATTGATTAATTCGCTCCAGGCCTGTTTAACCACAATCAGCGAGACGTTGTAGGATCTGGCAATCTCTTTTTGCGTCGGTAGTTGGCTACCCAAAGGCAAAGACCCGTTCTGGATCTGCTGACAGATGATAAAAAATAGTTGCTTATAAAGCGGAGTAAAGCTCGTTTTATCAACCTGCAAGCTGCGCACCTCACGTCTTCGCCAGCAGGGGACGTTTTACCGTCCCCGGCAGGGTGAAGTCGCTACCCTGCGATTTGCCTGGCCAGTTCTGCCAAATCGAAATGATTCATACGATCCAAAGTCGTTAAATAATCGGCGGGAAAAGCCTCCACGCCATGGAATGCGCCGGAAATCGCCCCGACCATGGTGGCGACAGTATCAGTATCATTGCCGATATTAACGCCGGAGATAATAGCATCTACGGCAGAATTCGGACAACACGCGAACAGGCCAAAGGCCGCCGGCACCGCTTCACTCACGTGCAGCCCGGAGCCAATAATATCAGCAAGTTCCACCACCGCCGTTTCCCAATGGCGATGACGTTTACCGATATCTACGGCCAGCTCAATGCGTCGGGCAACGGAAGGCCCGGCGACCATCATCGCCCCTTGCTCCTGCGCCAGCAGATAGCCCCTTTGCGCACCGTAAATACCGGCGGCAATAATGCTGTCTGCGTTGGTCTGCGCTCTTAACGCCTCGCTGGTTGCCGCCGCCATCGCCGCTGCGCCGGACATCGCCAGCACGTTATTATGCGTAAAACGGCAAATCTGTAGCGCGCAGTCAATCGCCGCGTCAATATCACCCGGATGCAGCACCGCCGCTGGCCAAATCTTCATGGCGGCGCCGTTCGTTGCCTCCGCGTTACCCTTATTAATAATCTGTACCGACTGTTTTTCGCCTTCCAGCTCACCCTGTAAAGAGGCGCGGTTATCATTGAATATTGCCTTCATTGCCGCACGCGTCGTCGGGCCGGTAAAGTTGGCGTAGTACGGGTAATCCAGCCACTGCTGGAAAGCCTCGCGCATCGCCTCGTCGCTGACCTGGCGTTGATGGCGCAGCAGCGCATCCATGATGTACTTCGCCTGAATAAAATCATCCGTGCACATCCCCGCTTCGTTGCAGCGGCCAAACGTGTCCGCTGGCGGTTTTTGAAAGGTCGTCACCCAGCCGCCAAAATAGTCTTTTATTTGCTGCTGGGTGCGTACTTCCGTCGCGGCTCCCATCGCGTCCGCGGCGGCGGCGCCCACCAGGCATCCCAGTATTTTGTTTTGATCAACGTGCATGATGACTCCTTATTTCACGGTCATGGCTTGTGCCAGCGAATGGCTGGACAGAAAAGTGTTTAGCTGGTCGGGAAACGGCAGAGCGGTCATTGCGCCTTTTGCCGTCACCGCCATAGCGCCGCAGGCATTAGCATTGCTGATGGCCTCCGCCAGTAGGGTATGATTCCAGCAATTTGCGCGGGAAAGGGTGAACAACAGCCCGCCGACAAAAGCATCGCCGGCTCCCGTGGTATCGACAACATCGACGCGCAGTGCGGGGAAATGGAATTCCCCCTCGGCGGTAATCAACAGCGCGCCATCGGCCCCCAGCGAAATGATGGTGGTGTCGCAGCCCAGATCGCGCAGGTAATAACGCGCATCCTGCCAGTGGCTGGCCCCGCTGAGCTGGCACAGCTCATCTGCCGAGACTTTGCAGATAGAAGCCAGCGCGGCGGACCGGGCGATCAGTTCAGGGATTTCATCGGTATTCCCCCACATTTTGCTGCGTAAGTTGACGTCGAATAACACGTAGCCACCGGCTTCTCGCATGCGTCTCGCCCCTTCCAGACATGCTTCGCGAGCGGGACTGTCGGTGAGGCCAATTGAGCTGAAGTAAAACCATTCGTACTGCCTGAACGGCGGCAAATCCTGCGGCGAAACGTAGGTATCAGCCCCCGGATGCACCAGATAGGTAAAGCTGCGTTCCCCGTCAGCCGTCAGGTTGACGATCAGCACCGCGCTGGTCAGGTCCGCATCCAGCCTTAGAAACGTGACATCCACGCCGTTATCCTGAAAAACCTGGCGCAGGAAGCGGCCGGCGTCATCGTCACCAAGACAGCCAATAAAACCGCACTCTCCGCCCAGCCTGGCAACGCATACCCCCACGTTCGCCGACGCTCCGCCGGGGCATTTCAGATAGCTGTTCTGTTTTTCCGGCACCAGGTCAACGGAGGCATCGCCGATAACCCAAACCTTATTCATGGCCTTCATTTGCGCCTCCTTATGCCTGTTTCTGCGCCAGGGCAAGCTGAATATCACGATAATATTCGTTGTTAATCAGATACTTTTTCATAAGCAGCCCAACCGCAAGGTGAAACAGAGCCGGAATGAGCGTCATCATCAGCGCAATACCGGTGAGCGAACGCGCGCTCTGTTCAACATCGGCCTGATAGCCAAAGTGGCTCAGCAGGAATCCGAGTATCCCGCCCGCGATCCCCATCCCAAACTTCTGGAAGAAGAGGATGCCGCCAAACGCCAACCCGGAAACGCGCAGACCGGTTTTCTTTTCGCCGTAATCCACCGCTTCGGCGATAGAGGACCAGAACACCGGCATTTGCATATCGCAGAAGAAATTAATAAGAAAATAGAACGCAAACGCCAGGATAAGATTTTCACGCCCGACGGAGAAATACATCAGCGCGCTCAGGATAAAGGTAATAATCTGGGTGTAGCGGAACATCTTAATTTTGTCCCAGAACTTGGTTATCCAGGTGGTAGCGATCATCGCTAAAATAGAGGCAACGACGCCGGTAGTCAGGAAGGGTGAAATCAGACTATCTCCGCCGTTCAGATAATACTTGGCGTAATAAGCGGCAACGGAACCGCGAATAACATAACCGCACATCAGCAGCAGAATAACAACGCCGAGAATAATCCACTGATCGTTGCGTAACAGATATTTAAACTGTTTCCCCACCGATAACGACGTAATTTCCGGCTCGCTGCGTTCACGCGTGGTAAGAAAACAGAAGATAAACAGCAAGGCGCCCATCGCCCCCATCAGCCCCATCGAAAACTGGTAACCCAGCGCCTTGTTGCCCTGCCCCAGCCAGACGGCAAGCATCGGTACGACGATAGTCACCAGAAAAGCGGCAATCTTGGTCATCACAAAGCGATAACCGTTGGCGCTTAACCGTTCGACGGGGTCGCTGGTAATCACGCCAATCATCGAAATATAGGGAATGGTGATCGCGGTATAGACCAGGGTCATAAGAATATAGGTGCCATAGGCCCACGCCAGCTTGGCCATATAAGCCATATCAGGCGTAATAAACATCAAATACACGGCGAAACCAAAAGGAATAGCAAACCACAGCAGCCACGGGCGATAACGCCCCCAGCGCGTATTCAGTTTATCGGTAAGAACCCCCATGGCCGGATCGATAATGGCATCAATCATCCGCACAACTACAAACAGTACGCCAACATCAGCGGCGCTCAGGCCGTAGATATCGGTATAGAAATAGGCGAGGAGCAGCTGCATGGCGATAATCACAACGTTTATCGCCATATCTCCCGCGCCGAAGCCGATTTTTTCCACGATAGAAAGTTTCATGTTGATATTCCTTTACGCTTAACAGCGCAAATCTGGTGAACAATTAATGATGTCACTACATGAAATAAAAACGTTTTTATATAAGCCATCCACCAGACAATCTATGGAGGCTATGAAGAGAGTGTAACTAACCACCAAAAGATATAAAGGTATACCTTTATATCTTTTGATCGGTTTCACATATTTTTATAGACACGATCTTACCCCAGTTTTAAACCGGGATAAGAATCAATAAGATAATGAGCAGGGGGTGTAACGAAAATCAGCGGGAAGACAAAATGGCGCAACTATGGTCCTGAATCTCTTCCGCCGATGCGCGATTAAGCGTCAGCAGGTTACGCTCGGTCGCCAGCAGAACAAAAGAGTCGTCGCTTTGGCGTACCACCGCCAGCGCATAGCGTCCCATATGATCGCGCGCTTCCGGCACCTCTTCCGCCAGCATCATAAACGGACTACGCTGCGCCAGTTCGCTCTCGGTTACCCGGCGCGCCAGGTATTCATGCCCCATCAGGCCACCCGGCAGCGGAAGCCAGCGAGTGCTGATGCGCGTGAGATCGTTATCCAGTTGTTCCCGAACGTCAGGACGGATGCAAGAAATATGGATATGCAAATGGTCCTGTGAACGACCAAGCCGCGAATTAATCGCCAGCGAGACCGCGCTATCCGGAATATCATGCCCGTATTTTTTACTCATATAGCCGCGAGCCTGCCAGGCCAGCCAGAAAAAGTTGGGCGTAGCGGGTTCCAGCAATAGCGGGCTTTCTGTACCGTTGATACGGTAGGTGGGCATCAATAAATATTGCAACGGACCGTGACGATCTTTAAAGACGACATAGCCAGCGCGAGGTTTGACTTCCGCGCACGGCGCTGGGTTTTGATGCTGTAACTGATCGGGCAGGCATTGTTCAAGCACGATTTCCCGTAATGCATCAGGGTTGCCGGAAAATTTCCAGTAACCGACGCCCGCCGCGGCGACAATCACTATCACCGCCAGTAAAAAGTAGCCTGTTTTTTTCATGATATGCGTTCCCTGTGACCCATAGACGGGGAAGAGTAACGCAAAATTGTGGCAAAGAAAAAACCCGGTAACATAATACGTTACCGGGTTTATAAACGGTTTAGCGTTTGCTGATTTGGTCGAACGTACCGCCATTAGCGAAGTGATCTTTTTGCGCCTTCGCCCAGCCGCCAAACACCTCGTCAATGGTGAACAGCTTCAGCTTCGGAAACGCATCGTCGTATTTTTTCGCCACGTCAGCATCGCGCGGACGGTAGAAGTTTTTCGCTGCTATCTCCTGCCCTTCCGGCGAGTAGAGATACTTCAGGTAGGCTTCCGCTACCGCTTTGGTGTCTTTCTTTTCCACCACTTTGTCGACCACGGAAACGGTCGGCTCTGCGAGAATAGATTCACTCGGGGTCACTATCTCGAATTTATCTTTACCCAGTTCATTCGTCGCCAGTAGCGCTTCGTTTTCCCAGGCAATCAGCACATCACCGATACCGCGTTCAACGAAAGTATTGGTTGAGCCGCGCGCGCCGGAGTCCAGCACTTCAACGTTTTTAAACAGGGCTTTGACAAAGTCCTGCGCTTTGGCCTGATCGTTATTGTTGTGGTGCAGGGCGTAGCCCCATGCCGCCAGATAGTTCCAGCGTGCGCCGCCAGAGCTTTTCGGGTTTGGCGTAATCACCGACACACCGGGTTTAATCAGATCGTTCCAGTCATGAATTTGTTTTGGATTGCCTTTACGGACCAGGAAAACGATGGTGGAGGTGTAAGGTGCTGAGTTATCCGGCAGACGCTTAATCCAGTTTTTATCGATACGACCACGTTCCGCAATAGCGTCCACATCGTAAGCCAGCGCCAGCGTCACGACATCGGCTTCAATGCCGTTAATAACGGAAGTCGCCTGTTTACCCGAACCGCCGTGCGATTGGCGGATCACGACGTTGTCGCCGGTTTCCTGCTTCCAGTGCGCGCTAAACGCTTTGTTGTACTGCTCGTACAGCTCACGCGTTGGATCGTATGATACGTTAAGTAACTGAATATCCTTTGCCAGAATGCTGGTTGACGCCAGCAATAATGTGAACCCCACGCCCCACTTTTTCATCGCCCGACTCGCTTATGTTGTGTTGTGATGAGCAAAGCGTGCCAGAAAGAGATCCAAACATTAAAGAATAAAAAAAGATTGGCTATAACTTCGAGGAATAAATCTGAGGGATTGCCGGATGGCGGCTAGCGCCTAATCCGGCCTACACGTTTCTGCAACCTGTAGGCCTGATAAGCGTAGCGCCATCAGGCGCGCAAAAACAATCAGTACAGTTTTTTCGCGCACTCCATCCAGTCGCTTTTGAACGGACGCTTCATGTTTTCAATCGCATCGATGATGTCATGATGAACAAGCTGCTCGTTCTGGATACCGACACAACGACCGCCATGGCCTTCCAGCAGCAGGTCAATAGCATACGCGCCCATACGGGAAGCCAGAATGCGATCGTAAGGTACCGGGGAACCACCGCGCTGAATGTGGCCGAGCACCGTCGCACGCGTCTCACGGCCCGTTTCTTTTTCAATAAAGTGCGCCAGTTCGTCAACATCGCACATATGCTCAGTAATAGCGACGATAGCGTGTTTTTTCCCTTTCGCGATCCCGGCTTTGATTTCGGCCACCAGATCTTCGCGATTAAATTCAACTTCCGGCACCACGATAAACTCACAGCCGCCAGCAATAGCCGCCGCCAACGTCAGGTCGCCGCAATAACGGCCCATCACCTCAACGATAGAGATACGCTGGTGAGAAGAGGAGGTGTCACGCAGACGGTCAATCGCTTCCACTACAGTGCCGAGAGCAGTGAAATAGCCGATAGTGTAGTCGGTGCCTTTGATGTCGTTATCGATAGTGCCTGGCAGACCGATGCACGGGAAGCCCATTTCAGTCAGACGTTTTGCACCCATATAAGAACCGTCGCCGCCAATAACTACCAGCGCATCGATACCGCGTTTTTTCAGGTTTTCGATCGCGACAGCGCGAATATTTTCGTCACGGAATTCCGGGAAACGGGCAGAACCGAGGAAAGTACCGCCACGGTTGATCATGTCAGATACGCTGTAACGGTCAAGCTGAACCATACGATCTTCATACAGGCCCAGATAGCCGTCATAAATGCCCATGACTTCCAGCCCTTCCGTCAACGCTGCGCGCACAACACCGCGGATTGCCGCGTTCATGCCCGGCGCATCACCGCCGCTTGTCAACACACCGATTTTCTTAATCATGACTACCTCTGAACTTTGGAATGCAAAATGAAATCTATTGCCGGAAGCCGATTTCGCACTTCGAAACGATCCAACGAATATACAGATAGTATAACAATCCCTTCCTGCTGAATTGATTCAGGTCAGGCCAAATGGCGGTAATTTATACACAAAATGCTGGCCTGGCTCACTTTTTAACAATCAATTATACAAGCTCGAACTTCCTGCCTTCCCTGGGAACGACTGAACAGGGATCCTGATGAATAATGACATCTGAACCCGGAAAACGCTGTAAAATCGCCTGCTCTACCTGGTCAGCCACAAAATGCGCCTGAACGAGCGGCAGATTATCTTCCATTTCCAAATGAATCTGAATAAAGCGAGTCGGCCCTGACTGCCGCGTGCGGAGATCGTGCGCGCCGCTGACTCCCGGCCATGACGTCACGATATCAATAATTTCCTGTCGTTCCGCATCGGGCAGCGCGCGATCCAATAATGACTGCACCGCCTCATACCCCATACGTAACGCGCTATACAAAATATAGATGCCGATACCTAACGCAAACAGGGCATCCGCACGATGCCAACCGTACCAGGATAACCCCAGCGCGATAAGAATCGCTCCGTTCATCATAACATCAGACTGATAATGAAGCATATCCGCCCGTACCGCCTGACTTTGGGTCTTGCGTACCACCCAGCGCTGAAACGTGACCAGTATAATAGTGCATATCAGAGCGATGACGGTAACGCCAATCCCCACGCCGGGGTCGTTCATTGGCGTCGGCTTAATCAGATTCTGAATACTGGTCAAAAACAGAAACAACGCCGAACCGGAAATAAACATACTTTGCGCCAGCGCCGCCAGCGACTCCGCTTTACCGTGCCCAAACGTGTGTTCATCATCTGCGGGTTGCAGCGAATAACGCACGACCAACAAATTCGTCAATGACGCGGCAATATCCACCAGCGAGTCCACCAACGCCGCCAGAATACTCACCGATCCCGTATACCACCACGCAAAAATTTTGATCAAAAGTAACGCTGATGCCATCGCCGTTGCCGCGATAGCCGCCCGGCTAACCAGCCGTCCATAGGTTTGATTCATAAATACTCCCGCTATCTTCTGCCGGTAGTATAACGGATGGTTTAAAACAGTAAGCTAATAACAGAATGACAAACTGGAGATAAAAAAACCCCCACATCATGTGGGGGAAGACAGGGATGGTGTCTATGGCAAGGAAAACAGGGTTGTTACTGGGAACGTGAGTTGCTACTACTCAATAATTTCAACGATGAACTTTTTTGCCATTGCGCCACGTCGCGCAGTTGCTCCATTCGTTGCTGATGCTTTTCATTCAAAACCGCTTGCTGCTCCGGCGTTAACAGGCGATACATCTGGTTACGCACGCGGGCCATTTCGACCTGGCGGGCAACCTGCTCTTGCGCCATTTTTTCTGCCTGAGCGCGCACAGCGCTTTCATCAAATTTTTCTGCGGTGACAAGCCGATGCATTGTCTCCATTTCGCTAACATTAACAGGAGGCTGTTCGTGCCTTGCCTGTTGCATAAGATCTCGCATCTGCTGACGCTGATGTTCGGTTAAACTTATGCCGTCAAACATATGATTTTGCGCGCTACGCTGCGTGGCCCCGTCACCGGGGTGCCAGTTATCGCTTGTAACAACTTCAGCTGCGTGGCTTAAAAAACTGAATGCCAGCGTTGAGGCCATAACAGCAGCGGTAACTTTGCGCATCGCTTGCTCCCAAAATCTTTTCTGTCGCGATTCAACGAGAGACAGTTTACGATTCGGGCTGCAAACATGCGTCAGGGGGTGTAAAACAACGTAAAGTCATGGATTAGCGACGCCTGATGACGTAATTTCTGCCTCGGAGGTACGTAAACAATGAATAAAATCCTGTTAGTTGATGATGACCGAGAGCTGACTTCCCTGTTAAAAGAGCTCCTCGAAATGGAAGGTTTTAATGTCCTGGTGGCCCACGATGGCGAGCAGGCGCTTGAGCTTTTGGATGACAGCATCGATTTACTTTTGCTTGACGTCATGATGCCGAAGAAAAACGGTATCGATACGTTGAAAGCGCTTCGCCAGACACACCAGACGCCTGTCATTATGCTGACCGCGCGCGGCAGCGAGCTGGATCGCGTTCTCGGCCTTGAGCTGGGCGCGGACGACTATTTACCCAAACCGTTTAACGACCGCGAACTGGTAGCGCGTATCAGGGCTATTTTGCGCCGTTCCCACTGGAGCGAACAGCAGCAGAGCAGCGACAACGGCTCGCCGACGCTGGAAGTCGATGCGCTAAGCCTTAATCCGGGCCGCCAGGAAGCCAGTTTCGATGGCCAAACGCTGGAGCTGACCGGTACGGAGTTCACCCTGCTCTATTTGCTGGCGCAACACCTCGGCCAGGTGGTTTCCCGTGAACATTTAAGTCAGGAAGTGCTGGGTAAGCGCCTGACGCCGTTCGATCGCGCCATTGATATGCATATTTCTAACCTGCGCCGCAAACTGCCGGAACGCAAAGACGGTCACCCGTGGTTTAAAACCTTGCGTGGTCGCGGCTATCTGATGGTTTCCGCTTCATGATAGGAAGTTTAACCGCGCGCATCTTCGCCATCTTCTGGTTGACGCTGGCGCTGGTGCTAATGCTGGTACTGATGTTGCCCAAGCTCGATTCACGCCAGATGACCGAGCTGCTGGACAGCGAGCAGCGCCAGGGATTGATGATAGAGCAACATGTAGAAGCTGAACTTGCGAACGATCCGCCCAACGATCTGATGTGGTGGCGTCGCCTGTTCCGCGCGATCGATAAGTGGGCGCCGCCTGGACAGCGGTTATTACTGGTGACCTCTGAAGGACGCGTGATCGGCGCTGAACGCAGCGAAATGCAGATCATTCGTAACTTCATTGGTCAGGCGGATAACGCCGATCATCCGCAGAAGAAAAAATATGGCCGCGTAGAGATGGTGGGGCCGTTCTCCGTTCGTGACGGAGAGGATAATTACCAGCTTTACCTGATTCGACCGGCCAGCAGTTCGCAATCCGATTTTATTAATCTGCTGTTTGACCGCCCGCTCCTGTTGCTCATTGTCACGATGCTGGTCAGTTCGCCGCTCTTGCTATGGCTGGCATGGAGTCTGGCGAAACCGGCGCGTAAGTTGAAAAACGCGGCTGATGAAGTGGCGCAAGGCAACCTGCGTCAGCATCCGGAGCTGGAGGCGGGTCCGCAGGAGTTCCTCGCCGCTGGCGCCAGTTTTAACCAGATGGTGACGGCGCTGGAACGGATGATGACCTCGCAGCAGCGTTTGCTGTCAGACATCTCCCATGAGCTGCGAACGCCCCTTACGCGCCTGCAACTGGGTACCGCGCTGCTGCGTCGTCGTGGCGGCGAAAGCAAAGAGCTGGAGCGTATTGAAACCGAAGCGCAGCGTCTGGACAGCATGATCAATGACCTGCTGGTGATGTCGCGTAACCAACAGAAAAATGCGCTGGTCAGCGAAACGATGAAAGCCAATCAGCTATGGGGCGAAGTGCTGGATAACGCCGCCTTTGAAGCCGAACAGATGGGCAAGTCGTTAACGGTAAATTATCCGCCGGGGCCGTGGCCGCTCTATGGCAACCCAAACGCGCTGGAAAGCGCGCTGGAAAATATAGTTCGTAATGCGCTGCGCTATTCACATACGAAGATTGAAGTCGGCTTCTCGGTGGATAAAGACGGTATTACGATCACGGTCGATGACGACGGGCCGGGCGTCAGCCCTGAAGACCGCGAGCAGATCTTCCGTCCGTTCTATCGCACTGATGAGGCGCGCGACCGCGAGTCTGGCGGCACCGGGCTGGGGCTGGCGATTGTCGAAAGCGCCATGCAGCAGCACCGCGGCTGGGTTAAGGCTGACGATAGCCCGCTGGGTGGGTTGCGGCTCACGCTGTGGCTACCGCTGTACAAGCGAACCTAAAAACCATCGGCCTGCGAATGCAGGCCGATTTTTTATCTCGCCGTCGAGATTTACCGGGAAATGTCTGGCGCCAGAATCCACTCGGCGCTGTCATTCCACACGTCCATCCGGGTAATTTTGCCATCGCGCACTTCGAAGCGGTCGATAAAGCGGTTATCGGCAAACGGGCGACCGTCGGGCCATTCGCCATACAACGTACCGTTGGAATAAATCACAACGTTATCATCATGCTGCACCGCATCAAACTCGCCCAGCGCCTTCTTCACCCACTTGTAACGAGCGCCGTTAAACTGCGCGATATCTGCCGCGCCCGCCATCGCCCGGCCTCCGGTGAAGGTAATTTTCACCTCCGGGTGCATATACGTTGCGGCACGTTCAGCATCGGGAATCATCGAGGCCACCAAAAATTCTTTTACGATCGCCACCGCATTTTCAGCTTTAGTCATAATCCTTCCTTTCATTTTGGCGGAGTTTTATCCCCCCACAGTCGTCTGGCGCTATCTTCAATTTTGCCGCTCAAACGACGCTTTTGCATGGTGCGGCTCCAGCTCGCCGACAGCCCGGCGGCGCTCAACAGCCGGTGATATTGTTCGTCATCAAACGGCATAGACCAGGCGATAACACCCGCTTCATGAACCGAGACATCGCTCAGACGCGACGCCAGTTCCAGCGGCGCATCGCTGGAGACCTTACCTGGCGCAATGACCCGATACAGCCAGCCGGTTTTTCCGCTGTTCTGCATAAGGAGGGCCATGTCGCTGATGGCAAAGTGGAAATTAAGTTTAAAGCATGGAGAGCGCGGCTGAGTGACCTGGATCAACGCCTCGCCCCAGCGGTAGATGTCGCCAATAAACACGTTGTGTTCGGTCATTCCGTTCGTCGACAGATTCTCGCCAAACGCCGGGGCGCAAAACAGCGTCGCCTGCTCGGGGAACTGGCGAATCCAATCAGCATAGTGTTCGCGGGGGTAATGGCATAGCGCGCGGTCGGGGCCGCCGTGGATTTTCTTTTCGGCCTGCTGATCGCCTGCCAGACCGAGCTCGGTCAGCATGAGTTCGCCGTCGATTTGCACCTTGGCGATAGCGCTCGGGCGGCTGCCGTCATAGTCACGAATTTTGCCAATAAACACGTCAACCGGATAATGCATCTGCTGCTCCTTACGCGGATACAAAAAAAGCGAGTCATCAGACTCGCTTCTACAGACGTGCAATGCAAATTATTTTTTAGCGGCGAAACGCGCTGCTGCTTCGTCCCAGTTCACCACGTTCCAGAACTCTTTGATGTAGTCCGGGCGGCGGTTCTGGAATTTCAGGTAGTAAGCGTGTTCCCACACGTCCAGGCCCAGGATCGGGAAGCCGGAAGCGCCGGAAATGGCTTCACCCATCAGCGGGGAATCCTGGTTTGCGGTAGAAACCACAGCCAGTTTGTCGCCTTTCAGCACCAGCCACGCCCAGCCGGAGCCGAAACGGGTTGCTGCTGCTTTTTCGAATTCAGCTTTGAAGTTGTCAACGGAACCGAAGTCACGCTCGATAGCCGCTTTCAGATCGCCCTGCAGAGTGGTGCCTTTTTTCAGCCCTTTCCAGAACAGGCTGTGGTTAGCGTGGCCGCCCGCGTTGTTACGCAGCACGGTTTTTTTGTCCGCTGGCACCTGATCCAGTTTAGTAATCAGTTCTTCAACCGGCAGGTCAGCAAACTCAGGCAGGTTTTCCAGCGCCGCGTTAGCGTTGTTGACATAGGTTTGATGGTGTTTGGTGTGGTGAATCTCCATCGTCTGCTTATCGAAGTGCGGTTCCAGTGCATCATAAGCGTACGGCAGGGATGGCAGTGTATAACTCATAATCATCTCCATTATTGTCGAGCGGCACAGTGTTAACGCCGCGTAAGCAGTTGGTTCATTATAGTTAATTAAATGATATTGAAAATGATTATCAATGCCGTACTTTTTCCAGGGTTATAAACGTTACGGCATCCGCTGAAAAAAATCGTTTTTTACGCCTCCAACCGAAACCGCCTGTTGATGAATTCCTGGAAATCATGAAATGTGAAACAGGGTTTCAAAATCTTTCTTTTGGTGCCAATTTTTGTCAGCGGTGGCAAAATCAAGAAGGTTATAATTTCACCATGCAATTACATTCACGGTAAATTATTACAATTGCGAGGGAATTATGAAGCAACCTGGTTTTATACGTCTGGCTACGTTGGCCTTACTCTCCACACTCTCTTTCTTCTCCCACGGCGAAACCATTTTGCGCCTGGCCTACGCTGAAAATAGCCAGCCGGTAAAAGATGCGTTGCACTTCCTGGGGCAGCAAGTTGAAGAGAAAACGGGCGGCGATATCAAAGTACAGTACTTCCCGGACGGACAGCTTGGCGGCGAGCGCGAACTGGTGGAGTTGACGCAGGTCGGCGTCGTCGACATCACTAAAGTGTCGTCCGGGCTGATGGAGAGTTTTTCGCCTGAGTACGGCGTGTTCTCACTTCCCTACCTGTTTGCCACCGTCGATGAATACTACCGCGTAATGGATAACCCACAGGTGATGGAGCCTGTTTATCAGTCCACCGCCGCGCAGGGGTTTGTCGGCGTAGGCTGGTATGATTCCGGCGCGCGTAATTTTTATATGAGCAAAGCGCCGGTTAAACGCATTGAGGATTTACGCGGGAAGAAGATCCGCGTCATGCAGAGTGAGACGGCGATCCAAACTCTCAAACTGCTGGGCGCTTCGCCCATCGCCATGAGCCAGGCGGAGGTCTATACCTCGTTACAACAAGGCATTCTCGACGGCGCGGAAAACAATGAGTTCGCTCTCACCATCGCCCGCCACGGCGAAGTCGCCCGTTATTACACCTACGATATGCACACCCGCATTCCCGATATCCTGCTAATGAGTACCCTCACGCTGGAAAAGCTGACGCCGGAACAGCAGCGCATCGTCGAAGCCGCCATCAAGGCGTCGATCGAATTTGAGAAAGCCGCATGGGACAAGGAAATAGAGAAAACCAGGCTGGCGGCGGTAAAAGATTTCAACGTTGAATTCTACGAGATCGACAAAAAACCCTTCCAGAAGGCAGTACAGCCTATTTACGACGGCCTGAAAAACAAACCGCGGCTTTACGGGCTGTATCAACGTATCCAGACAGCAAAAAATTAATCTAATCAGGAAATTAAGATGAACACATTCAGAAAAGGACTTGATTTATTGCTGGGCGCTATCTGTTGCCTGGTGCTGGCGATAATGGTTGGCATCGCCTGCTGGCAGGTGGTGAGCCGCTACATTCTGGGCGTTCCCAGCACCCTTACCGAAGAGATGCTGCGATTTCTCCTGGTGTGGGTATCAATGCTGGGCATGGCTTTTGTCGCCGGTCAGAAACAGCATATCAGCCTGACTCTCTTACTGGATAAGGTGTCGCCGACGATTCGTGGCTGGTGGGATATTATTCTGCAGGTCATTTTTATCGCGTTTTCCATTTGGGTATTGATTATCGGCGGCTTAAAGATTTCTGCGATTTCTATGCTGCAAATCTCCCCTGCGCTGGGCATTCCGATGGGGAAAATTTATTACGCGCTCCCCTGCGCAGGCGTACTGATCATCCTCTATGGGCTGCTGAATATCGTTGACGCCCTGAAAGCTATCCATTCCGCCACGGATACCACTGAGCACACTCTGGAGAAATCACATGATTGACCCTATTTTTGCGTCCTGTACGCTAATTGCCGTCTTTGTTGTTTTACTGGCCATGGGCGCGCCTATTGGGATCTGCATCGTTATCGCCTCTTTCAGCACCATGATGCTGGTACTACCTTTCGATATTTCGATGTTCGCCACCGCGCAAAAAATGTTCTCCAGCCTGGACAGTTTTGCCTTGCTGGCCGTGCCGTTCTTCGTTTTGTCCGGGGTGATCATGAATAGCGGGGGAATTGCCGCCCGGCTGGTCAATTTTGCCAAACTGTTTACTGGCAAACTGCCCGGCTCGCTCTCTTATACCAACATCGTCGGCAATATGATGTTCGGTGCAATTTCCGGATCGGCGATTGCCGCCTCAACCTCCATCGGCGGCGTGATGGTGCCGATGAGCGCGCGCGAAGGTTACGATCGCGGCTTTGCGGCCGCGGTGAATATCGCCTCCGCGCCGACGGGAATGTTAATTCCGCCCACCACGGCTTTTATCCTTTATGCGCTGGCAAGCGGGGGAACATCGATTGCCGCTCTGTTCGCCGGCGGTCTGGTCGCGGGAGTGCTGTGGGGCGTTGGCTGTATGCTGGTCACGCTGGTGGTCGCTAAGCGTCGAAATTATCGGGTTTTCTTCACCGTCCAAAAAGGCATGGCGCTAAAAGTTGCCGTTGAGGCCATTCCCAGCCTGCTGCTGATCGTGATTATCGTCGGCGGCATTGTGCAGGGGATTTTCACCGCCATTGAAGCCTCCGCGATTGCCGTGGTGTATACATTATTGTTGACGATGGTGTTTTACCGCACGCTGAAAATTAAGGATTTGCCTTCGATTTTGCTCCAGACAGTGGTAATGACCGGGGTCATCATGTTCCTGCTGGCAACCTCTTCGGCGATGTCCTTCTCGATGTCGATCACCAATATTCCTGCGGCGCTGAGCGATATGATCCTCGGTATTTCCGCCAATAAACTGGTTATCCTGTTAGTCATTACCGTCTTTTTGTTGATTATCGGCGCATTTATGGATATCGGTCCGGCCATTCTGATTTTTACCCCGATTCTGCTGCCGATCATGGCTAAACTGGGCGTCGATCCGGTGCATTTTGGCATTATCATGATCTATAACCTGGCGATTGGCACCATTACGCCGCCAGTTGGCAGTGGTTTATATGTCGGGGCGAGCGTCGGTAAGGTCAAAGTTGAGGAAGTGATTAAACCGTTGCTGCCTTTTTACGGCGCGATTATCGGCGTTCTGTTATTAATTACCTACATTCCGGAAATCACACTGTTTTTACCCCGTCTACTGGGCATCATGTAAGCGCATAGTTTCCTGCGCATCTCGTTGCCGGATGGCGATTCGCGTCTTATCCGGCCAACGCACGATAATAATTATCCGCAGGTCATCACCAGGTAAAAAAAACCGGCTACCTATAAAGTAGCCGGAAAAGGGAATAAATAATAAACAGGGATAATGATTAGAATGTGTAGCCTATACCCACGCGGAAACGGGTTTGTCTTTCATCGCTGTTGCTATTGACGGAAACATTACCTACCTCAACGAATGGCGACCATTGGTCAATAATATAGGCAGTTCTGAAGTTATATTCATAGTTATCTTTGCCGCCATCGTAAAGATCATATTTATCAGCTTTCTTATAAATTCCTTCGATTGTCCAGTCAAAGTTGTTCCATTTATAACCCGCCCAGACATCCATACGATTGATGGTATCATCATCACGGATATCAGAAGAACGGCGTACATATTCAAAACGATAGCGCGCACCAACCCACCAGCTTTCATTTAATGTCCACGTCGCGCGGAAGTAAGGCTTATAGGTAGAGTAACCGTTGCCTGTTTCCAGCACGAAACCCGGTTGCCAGGCGACATCACCGGTTTTAAATTGGTAACTTATCGTATATTCGTTACCCTGTGTTTCCAGGTCATTAAACGCTTTATTGGTGTCATCCCCGCCTGATTTTGAGATAGCTTCTATCGCAAAACCAACACCATTCGCAAACCGATGAGAAATATACGCACGGTCATAGTTAGCTTTACTGTCATCAAGATATTCATGACGAACATCGACATATACTGCATGCGCATTTGTTACAACAAGAGGTAATAGTAAGAAAAGAGATTTTCTCATAACAGAATCCATTTAATTTAAAATTAAAACGTTGTTTCATGTCAGACCGTTACAACCATAATACGCAATGTGAATGGCGACAATATAGACAAAGATCTTTAATTTAAAATTGGGATAATGTTCAAAAAGCAAAATAAAATAAATGAAATTCATATTCGTCATATAAAATAAAAATCAAAACACCATCAACAACGCCAATATAGGGATTTCCTTATATTTATATTTAATTGATTCCTAACGTTAATTTCAATATATTTAAATTGTAAATACAAATAAAACAACCAAATAATTACTGTATAACTACCCTTTTATCAAACGGTAAGTCAGACTATTCCCATTATGTGACCTCACGCAGCGTTTTCTTTGCATTGTTGCCAGCTAAGTCGTTTCGTGTCGTTATGATGAAGGTATTTTAGAAAACAAATATTACCCACTGATTTAAATAACATCCAGACGGTCACGATGCGCTCCGACTTTTTTAAAACGTGAAGTTAATCACTTCATTAACGTGCTGATTGCCAGAATACACCCAACGGCGGCAATCGTTATAAGGTTACCAGGCTGCGTAATTTTTAAACTCATGCAAACGGAAGGGGTATCCCGTCCATAAAAAATAATGAGGAACATGTCATGAGTAACGCGATTACGATGGGTATTTTCTGGCATTTGATAGGGGCGGCCAGTGCAGCCTGCTTCTATGCCCCGTTCAAGCAAGTGAAACAGTGGTCATGGGAAACCATGTGGTCAGTGGGCGGCATCGTCTCATGGCTTATTCTGCCGTGGACAATTAGCGCTCTGTTACTGCCTGATTTCTGGGCCTATTATGGGCAGTTTAACCTCTCCACCCTTTTACCGGTTTTTCTGTTCGGCGCCATGTGGGGCATCGGCAATATTAACTACGGCCTGACCATGCGTTATCTCGGCATGTCGATGGGTATCGGCATCGCTATCGGCATTACGCTTATCGTCGGCACGCTGATGACGCCTATCATCAACGGTAACTTCGATGTGTTAATTCATACCGAAGGGGGACGCATGACGCTACTTGGCGTTTTTGTCGCGCTGATCGGCGTCGGGATTGTGACGCGCGCCGGACAGTTAAAAGAACGCAAAATGGGCATTAAAGCGGAGGAGTTCAATCTGAAGAAAGGGCTTCTGCTGGCAGTGATGTGCGGTATTTTCTCGGCGGGAATGTCTTTTGCCATGAACGCCGCGAAACCGATGCATGAAGCTGCTGCCGCGCTTGGCGTTGACCCGCTCTATGTCGCGCTGCCGAGTTACGTGGTGATTATGGGCGGCGGCGCGCTGGTGAACCTCGGTTTCTGTTTTATCCGCCTGGCAAAAGTACAAAATCTGTCGATAAAAGCCGACTTCTCGCTGGCAAGACCGTTGATTATCAGCAATATTCTGCTGTCCGCGCTTGGCGGTCTGATGTGGTATTTGCAGTTCTTTTTCTATGCCTGGGGTCACGCGCGCATTCCAGCGCAATATGACTACATGAGCTGGATGCTGCACATGAGCTTCTATGTGCTGTGCGGGGGGCTTGTCGGTCTGGTGCTAAAAGAGTGGAAAAATGCTGGCCGCCGTCCCGTTGCCGTATTAAGCCTCGGCTGCGTGGTAATTATTATCGCGGCAAATATTGTCGGTTTAGGCATGGCCAGTTAATCGCTTTGATTACTGAGATGACGCCATTGGCTCGGCGTCATCCCGGTTTCCCGCGTGAACACCACTGAAAAATAATTACTATCTTCAAAACCGCACTGCATCGAAATCTCGCTAACCATCAGCGGGCTATGCTGAAGCAGATACTGCGCGTGGCAAATACGGACCTGGCGTAAATATTGATTAATCGTCATCCCGGTTTGGGCGCGAAACTGCTGCCGCAGCACCCGCTCGCTGCATTGTTCCTGCTGGCAAAACGCATCCAGCGCAAAGGGACACTCAAGGCTATTAGCCAAAGCGGTAATTAATTTATCCAACAGGGTTTCTCGGGAGGTTGCCGGAAGATCGTCGGTCGCGTAGCGATGCCGTTTTAACGTCATTACCAGTTGACCAAACAGCAATTCCGCCATCTCATTCGCCAGCGGATCGCGTCCATTACTCTCATGTTCAAGCTGGTTAATGACCTGCCGCGCCTGATTCATTCCCATACTGCCCAGCCGCCAGTGAGGATGCCACTGCGCTCCCTGAAAGCCGGGAATCATCGCCTGCCAGTTTACATTGAGTTTCAAACGCTCCGGGCAGTAAATGATATTTTGCAGCACCAGATCGTTAACGGAGGTATAGGAGTGTTTGTCTTCAGCACGAATGTAAAACAGATCGCCGCGGGTAATTCTGTATGGGCGCTCATTAAGAACATGTAGGCCATTGCCCCGCCAGACCATCACCAGTTCACAAAACTCATGCGTATGTTCCGCAAAAACATCCTGTGGATAGCGATCGGCAACCGTAACGGCCTGCTGCTCATCAGTAAAAAAATCTTTTTTCAAAAGGATTAACTGATTTGCCACCGCAGCACCTCATGTTGAATGCTTGCCGGATGGCGCTACGCTTATTCTGTCTACCGCTCGCCGCCGTAGGCCAGGTAAGGCGCAGCCGCCATCCGGTATTAAAGGGTATAATTATCAGCATATTGGCGACGAAAACGTTGATAGCGTTCGCGTTACTGGATTATCGCATCGCGTCCCTGACGGATATCCCGCGGCGACCAGTTAAATTCTCGGCGAAACAGAGTCGAAAAGTGGTTACTGTCGCCAAAACCGCAGCGGTACGCGATTTCTGTCACGCTATGATCGCTATGGCGCAATAAATGCCGGGCTTTGATCAAACGCAGGCGATTAAGGTAACGTTGCGGCGTCAGCCCGGTATGCTGTTTAAGCTGACGATGCAGCGTGCGTAGCGACAGCGAAAACTGTTCAGCTACCGCCTCCCAGCAGACCTCCTCCGCAAAATGGTCTTCCAGCCATGCCATCAGTTGGTTGAGTTTGGCGTCGTTATTGGTCGCGCCTTCCATCAGGCTACTGCGGCGTAACAACACCAGTAGTTGCATAAACAAAATTTCGCGATTCGCCACGGCAGGCGCATCCATGCCGTCTCCGGCGCGCTCCATCAGACCGACCAACTGGCGCACCTGCTGCAACACACTCTGATTCACCCGCCAGTGAGAAGGATAGTAACCATCCTGCTCCTGCGGCAGCAATTGATCCAACCCCGCCAGGAACTGGAAGGCGTCCGGTGAACGCCACAGTACATTCGTCAGGCATAGGTTGTCGGTATGTTCATATAAATGCCGGTCGTGATCGCGAACAAAACACACGGTACCGCCGCTGATGGTATACGGCTGCCCGTTGAATACATGAATGCCCGTACCGTGTTCCACAATCACGATTTCATGAAAATCATGATGATGTTCAGGAAAAGCGGCTTGCGGCAGACGAGGTTCAATCGCCACGGGCGCTTTACCTGATGGAAAAAAATCCACGCTATGCAGTACGGTCATGGTTGCTTCCTCCTGAATTCAACATGTCCGAATAGTAATTAAGGGTTATCGGCCTCACCTTAAATTTTTGACGCTAAAGCGCGCAAACATGGTCTTTTTTTCAAGAAAAGGCGGGAAAAAGCGGGAAATGCGGACGACATCACACCGGCCTATTAGTAGAAACTGTGAACGCTATCACGTTCATCTTTGCCTTGTTGCCAGCGGCTCATTTTCCTGTCAGTAACGAGAAGGTAGGTCTTTGAGGGCTTTTTTAGACTGTGCGCAATGACTCTAAGAAGGACCTGATTATGACTTTTCGCCATTGTGTCGCGGTTGATCTCGGCGCATCCAGCGGGCGCGTGATGCTGGCGCGTTACGACAGCAAACACCGTACCCTGACGCTACGTGAAATTCACCGTTTTGTGAACTGCCTACAAAAAACAGACGGGTTTGACACCTGGGACATCGACAGTCTGGAAAAGGATATCCGTCTTGGTCTGAAGAAAGTCTGCAATGAAGGCATTCTTATCGACAGCATCGGCATCGACACCTGGGGCGTCGATTATGTCCTGCTGGATAAACAAGGTCAGCGTGTCGGCCTGCCGGTCTCCTACCGCGATAACCGTACCACGGGCATCATGCCGCAAGCGCTGGTCCAGATCGGCAAAAGCGAAATCTATCGCCGCAGCGGGATTCAGTTTCTGCCGTTTAACACCATCTATCAGCTACGCGCGCTGACGAAACAACAGCCTGAGTTAACGGCGCAGGTCGCTCATGCGCTGCTGATGCCCGATTATTTCAGCTACCGCCTGACCGGTGAAATGAACTGGGAATACACCAACGCCACGACCACCCAGTTGGTCAATATCAATACCGATGACTGGGACGATACCCTGCTGGCGTGGACTGGCGCGAAAAAGAGCTGGTTCGGTCGCCCCTCGCACCCTGGCAATGTTATCGGCGACTGGATTTGCCCGCAGGGCAACCGTATTCCGGTGGTAGCCGTCGCCAGCCACGATACCGCCAGCGCCGTTATTGCCTCTCCGCTGGCAAATAAACATAGCGCTTACCTGTCTTCAGGCACCTGGTCATTGATGGGTTTTGAAAGCAAAATGCCCTACACCACTGACGAGGCGCTGGCTGCCAATATCACCAACGAAGGCGGCGCGGAAGGGCGTTATCGGGCACTGAAAAACATTATGGGTTTGTGGCTGCTCCAGCGTGTGCTGAAAGAACGGCGCATTACCGATCTGCCTGCGCTTATCGCCCAAACAGAAGCGCTGCCGGCCTGCCGTTTCCTGATTAACCCGAATGACGATCGCTTTATCAATCCTGACGATATGCGCGCTGAAATCCAGGCCGCCTGTCGCGAGACCGACCAGCCCGTTCCCGTCAGCGATGCCGAACTGGCGCGCTGCATTTTCGACAGTCTGGCGCTGTTGTATGCCGACATTCTGCACGAACTGGCAAATCTGCGCGGCGAAAAATTTACCCAACTGCATATTGTCGGCGGCGGATGCCAAAACGCGCTACTCAACCAGTTGTGCGCCGATGCATGTGGCATTCGCGTGATGGCCGGGCCGGTTGAAGCCTCCACCCTTGGCAATATTGGTATTCAGCTTATGACCCTCGACGAATTAAACAACGTCGATGACTTCCGTCAGGTCGTCAGCGCTAACTACGACCTGACAACCTATATCTCTAATCCTGATAGTGAAATTGCCCGCCACGTTGCGCAGTTTCAACCCAAACGACAGACAAAGGAGCTTTGCGCATGACCACTCAACTGGAACAAGCCTGGGAACTGGCAAAACAACGTTTCGCCGCAGTAGGTATTGATGTCGAGGAGGCGCTGCGCCAGCTCGATCGCCTGCCGGTTTCCATGCACTGCTGGCAGGGCGACGATGTTGCCGGATTCGAGAACCCGGAAGGTTCGCTGACGGGCGGAATTCAATCGACCGGCAACTATCCGGGCAAAGCGCGTAATGCCACCGAACTGCGCGCCGATCTGGAACAGGCGCTGCGTCTGATCCCAGGCCCAAAACGGCTGAACCTACACGCCATTTACCTTGAGTCGGATACGCCGGTTGCTCGCGACCAGATCAAACCGGAGCATTTTAAAAACTGGGTGGAGTGGGCGAAAGCGAACCGGCTGGGGCTGGATTTCAACCCCACCTGTTTTTCTCATCCACTGAGCGCTGACGGTTTTACCCTCTCTCATCCAGACGCGAAAATTCGCCAGTTCTGGATCGATCACTGCAAAGCCAGCCGCCGCGTCTCGGCATACTTTGGTGAGCAGCTCGGTACGCCGTCGGTGATGAACATCTGGATTCCGGACGGCATGAAAGACATTACCGTCGACCGTTTAGCCCCGCGCCAGCGCCTGCTGGAAGCGCTGGATGAGGTCATTAGCGAGAAATTCGACCCGGCGCACCACATCGACGCCGTTGAGAGCAAACTGTTTGGCATCGGCGCGGAAAGCTACACCGTCGGCTCCAATGAGTTCTACATGGGCTACGCCACCAGCCGTCAGACCGCGCTGTGCCTTGATGCGGGCCACTTCCATCCCACTGAAGTGATTTCCGACAAAATTTCCGCCGCCATGCTCTATGTGCCACGGCTGCTGCTGCACGTCAGCCGCCCGGTACGCTGGGATAGCGACCACGTGGTGCTCCTGGACGATGAAACCCAGGCAATTGCCAGCGAGATCGTCCGTCATAACCTGTTCGACCGTGTGCATATCGGTCTGGATTTCTTCGACGCCTCTATCAACCGTGTCGCCGCGTGGGTTATCGGTACCCGCAACATGAAAAAAGCGCTGCTGCGCGCTCTGCTGGAACCCACAGATCAACTGCGTCAGCTTGAGGCCAGCGGCGATTACACCGCGCGTCTGGCGCTACTGGAAGAGCAGAAATCTCTGCCGTGGCAGGCCGTCTGGGAAATGTATTGCCAGCGTCACGACACGCCGGCTGGCAGCCAGTGGCTGGACAGCGTTCGCACCTACGAAAAAGAGATCCTGAGCAAACGTAGCTGACAGCGACACCTGATCTGTAGGCCGGATAAGACGCCCGCGTCACCATCCGGCAATAAATGAAACACGATTGCCGGATGGCGCTGCGCTTATCCGGCCTACGTAAGACCCGAATAACCTTCGGGCAATGAATGGGAACACGAACATGCAAAATATTACCGATTCCTGGTTTGTCCAGGGCATGATTAAAGCCACGTCTGATGCGTGGCTGAAAGGGTGGGACGAACGTAATGGCGGTAACCTGACGCTGCGTCTGGATGAAACCGATATCGCGCCTTTTGCGGCTAATTTCCACGAAAAACCGCGCTATATCGCGCTAAGTCAACCCATGCCGCTGCTGGCGAATACGCCGTTTATCGTTACCGGTTCCGGCAAATTCTTTCGCAACGTGCAGCTCGATCCGGCAGCCAATTTAGGCGTGGTCAAAATCGACAGCGACGGCGCAGGCTACCACATTCTGTGGGGCTTAACCCACGACGCGGTACCCACCTCTGAACTCCCGGCGCATTTCCTTTCCCACTGCGAACGCATCAAAGCCACCCACGGCAAAGACCGCGTCATTATGCATTGCCATGCGACTAACCTGATCGCCCTCACCTACGTACTGGAAAACAACACTGCGCTGATCACCCGCAAACTGTGGGAAGGCAGCACCGAATGCCTGGTGGTATTCCCGGACGGTGTCGGCATTCTGCCGTGGATGGTGCCAGGCACCGATGAAATCGGCCAGGCCACCGCGCAAGAAATGCAGAAACATTCGCTGGTACTGTGGCCGTTCCACGGCGTGTTCGGAAGCGGACCTACGCTGGATGAAACCTTCGGTTTGATAGATACCGCAGAGAAATCCGCTGAGGTATTAGTCAAAATCTATTCGATGGGCGGTATGAAGCAGACCATCACGCGCGAAGAACTGGTCGCACTCGGCAAACGTTTTGGTGTGACGCCTCTGGCCAGCGCCGTAGCGCTGTACTGATACCTCCCAACTCAACGCCGGATGCGGCTTTGCCTTATCCGGCCTACAGGTCGGTGCGCATTTTACCGTAGGCCCGATAAGCGTAGCGCCATCGGGCAACAGGGAATTTTTTTAAGGAGAATAGTGATGAGCTTTATGTTGGCACTGCCAAAAATTAGCCTGCATGGCGCTGGAGCGATTGCCGATATGGTGAACCTCGTGGCGAATAAGCAATGGGGCAAAGCGCTGATCGTTACCGATGGTCAACTGGTAAAGCTGGGCCTGCTGGATAGCCTGTTTAGCGCACTGGATGAACATCAAATGTCTTACCACCTGTTTGATGAGGTGTTCCCAAACCCGACAGAAGAGCTGGTGCAGAAAGGTTTTGCGGCATATCAGAGCGCAGAATGTGACTACATTATCGCCTTCGGCGGCGGCAGCCCGATCGATACCGCAAAAGCGATGAAAATTCTGACCGCCAACCCAGGTCCATCTACCGCCTACTCCGGCGTCGGCAAAGTGAAAAACGCCGGCGTACCGCTGGTAGCGATTAACACTACGGCAGGTACCGCGGCAGAGATGACCAGCAACGCGGTGATTATCGACTCTGCCCGTAAGGTCAAAGAGGTGATCATCGACCCGAACATCATCCCGGATATTGCCGTGGATGACGCCAGCGTTATGCTGGAAATCCCCGCTTCTGTGACCGCCGCAACCGGCATGGATGCCCTGACCCATGCGGTGGAAGCCTATGTCTCCGTTGGCGCGCATCCGCTCACCGACGCTAACGCGCTGGAAGCGATTCGCTTAATCAATGTGTGGCTACCGAAAGCGGTTGACGATGGCCATAACCTCGAAGCCCGTGAGCAAATGGCATTCGGCCAGTACCTGGCGGGTATGGCGTTCAACAGCGCCGGTTTGGGGCTGGTTCACGCGCTGGCGCACCAGCCGGGCGCAACTCACAACCTGCCGCACGGAGTCTGCAACGCTATCCTGCTGCCAATTGTCGAGAACTTTAACCGTCCGAACGCCGTCGCGCGTTTTGCCCGCATCGCACAGGCGATGGGCGTGGAGACGCGCGGTATGTCTGACGAAGCCGCAAGTCAGGAAGCGATTAACGCTATCCGTACGCTGAGCAAACGCGTCGGCATTCCAGAAGGTTTCAGCAAGCTGGGCGTCACAAAAGAAGATATCGAAGGCTGGCTGGATAAAGCCCTCGCCGACCCGTGCGCGCCGTGTAACCCGCGCACCGCCAGCCGCGATGAAGTTCGCGGGCTGTACCTGGAGGCGTTATGATCCGCAAAGCCTTTGTGATGCAGGTAAATGCCGACGCGCACGAGGAGTATCAGCGTCGTCATAACCCTATCTGGCCGGAGCTGGAAGCCGTATTAAAATCTCACGGCGCGCATCACTACGCGATTTATCTCGATCAGGAGCGCAATCTGCTGTTCGCCACCGTTGAGATTGAATCCGAGGAGCGCTGGAACGCCGTTGCCAGCACCGACGTTTGCCAGCGTTGGTGGAAACATATGCGTGACGTTATGCCCGCGAATCCGGATAACAGCCCGGTCAGCGCAGAGCTAAAAGAGGTGTTCTATCTGCAGTAAGTCGTGTGCCCGGTGGCGCAAGCTTACCGGGCCTACGGTTTTATTTTTTGTAGGCCGGATAAGGCGGTTACGCCGCCATCCGGCAATTTCAATTCTGCTCCGCTACCAGGATAGCCTGAGTATCCGGTTCCAGCGCTTTAAAGATATGCGCCTGATCGCCGGGATAACAAATGTAATCGCCCTCCGCCAGCTCTTCCGGCGCCTCGGTTAAGCCGACGAGGGCTTTTCCCTGCGTAACAATAATATGTTCCACCGACCCCGGCGGATGCGGGTGAGAGATCCGGTCGGCCCCCGGCTGCGTCAACAGCAGATAGATATCACGCCGCGCGCCGGGCGGACACGCCGCCAGTAATATCGCCTGATAATGCGCCTGCTCCGCCACCACTTTGGTGCCTTCTCCGCGGCGAATCACCTGCGTTTTTTGTACCTGCGGCTCCAGCAGCCTGGCAAAGGGAATGTCGAGCGCGACGCATAGCGACCATAACGTCTCCAGGCTGGGGTTGCCGTTCCCTGCTTCCAGTTGTGAAAGCGTAGATTTAGCGATGCCTGCGCGCCGCGCAATCTCCGCCAGCGACAGTCCGGTTCGCTGGCGTTCGCGTACCAGGCTTCTGGCAATGACGCTAATAGGTTGTGTCATAAAGCATCCAACGTTCACTATAACGAACGAAATGTTCGTCTTGTAAAGCAAATCTGTTCCGTTCATTATAATGAAAATTCGTTCGATATGACTAAAGAAGATGAAACACTATTTTTCCTGTCTCAAAGGAGACACGATAAAAGCGATATTTTTAGTGTGCCTGGCCGTGGGCGTCGTCGGCATGTCCTATGGCTCACTGGCGATGGCCTACGGTTTCCCACTGTGGGTGCCGTTTGTCCTCTCTATTTTTGTGCTGGCGGGCGCGTCCGAATTTATGTTTATCGGCATTGTTGCCAGCGGCGGCAATCCGTTAGCGGCGGCGGCGGCAGGACTGCTGGTGAATGCGCGCCACGTGCCGTTTGGCGTAACGGTGCGCGATTTGGTTGGCACCCGCGCCGCCAGCTTTTTCGGCTGCCATATTATGAATGATGAGAGCGTGGTGTTCGGCCTGTCGCAAAAAACACCCGAACAACGTAAAGCCGCCTACTGGCTATGCGGTCTGGGCGTCGCCCTATTCTGGCCGATTGGCACACTGATTGGCGCAGGTGTCGGCAAACTGCTCCCGGCCCCAGAAACCATCGGTCTGGATGCCGTATTCCCGGCAATCTTACTGGCGCTGGTGATCCCGGCGTTTAAAAACCGCACCACATTGATTCGTGGTTGCAGCGGCGCCGCGCTGTCGCTTGCCGCCGTTCCCTTTGTGGCTGCCGGATTGCCGGTGTTGCTTTCGCTGCTTGGCCTACTGGCGAGGAAAAAATAATGGGCAATATGACGCTATTTATTATCGGTATTGCTCTTTTGTCTGCGGGAACCTATTTGATGCGCCTCGGCGGCGCGAAACTTGGCAGCCGTCTGGCGCTGTCTGAGCGTTCACAGGCGCTGCTCTCGGATGCGGCAACGGTGCTGCTATTCTCCGTCGCGCTGGCGACCACCTTTTACGAAGGCGAACATTTTGCCGGAATGGCGCGCGTTCTTGGGGTTGGCTTCGCCGTATTTTTAGCCTGGCGTAAAATGCCGCTTATTGTGGTGATTATCGCCGCTGCAGTGGTGACCGCGTTATTACGAATGGCGGGTATTAATTAACGTCTTACAGAATAGTTGGACGTGACACCCTATAAGTGATGAAGGCTGGGCCGCCCTATGCTGAAGTGGCCCAGAACTTTCGCATCAGGGGGATAAATGCTTTCCATATAAATGCCGATCCTCAATGACACTACCAGTACCTTCCAGCGTGACGTCAACATCTTGTGATAGCTTCAGATTACTGGTTTTTCTAATAACTCTCTTTAGTTAATGTTTACGTCAGCTATTTTTACAGATATTGCCTGATGAAGAATACATGAACGAAAAAAGCGCCTGATCGGCGCTTTTTATTGGCGTTATAGCGTAATTTTATAGGCACTTGCGCCAGCCTGCGCGCAGTTAATGTGCCGTCACTCAACGCAGGCGGTTATAATCATCCACCATCTCGTTATAACTTCTCAACGACGCCGGATAAGAATCCGCAACCATCCATCCTGTTGCAGGGTCCTGCACCCGTTTCTTTTCAAAATCAGAATACTCAACATTGTCTCTGATGCGACGAATATATTTTTTAGCTTGTAGCTGATAATCAGCCGCAGAGCTGATGAAAGAAGAATTACGGCCATCAGTATTCACTTCTTTCAATTGCGCAATCATTGTTTCCAGTTCCGCGACTTTTTTCATCATCGCTTCGGCATCAAAGGTATCGGCAGAAATAACCTTGTTGATCTGCTTTGCCGAAATCATGACAGCCAGAGAATAATAGTTAAATGTTTTGCCTTCCGCTTCTTCTATTCTCTTCAACTGTGTCAATTGCCGCCTGTCATTTATTTCCTGTATAGCCTCATGATATTTTTCCGAGACGGGTTTAAAATCCTCGATATTCTTCAGTAATGTCTGATGCAGCGCCTTACCTTTAGCAAAGGCATCATCTTTATAGTTTTCCTAGGTATAATATTTTTCCATTTCGTTAATGGTATTACCCAGCGCGGCGGCGCTATCAATATAGCTAACGGCAACGCCATCAATAGGCTCAAGTAATGGCGTTAAGGCGGCCACCTGTTTCATCTCTTTCTGGCAATTCGTTATGTAAGACTCCGTAATACCATAAATGCCATAAACCAGGCTCTCTTTCCCTGTCGGACCTTTTTTAAAGTCTTTCACCCAATCCGCGTAACGCGCCAGACTGCGCTGAACGGGCAATTGAAGTTTATTAAAACAATCGATATAGACATCCATTTTTTCACTATAAACTTCTTCAGCGTCAACCTCCGGCTGAGCTGGCGTTTCTGGCTTCGCCGCCGGGGGCTGAGTTGCCGTTTCTGGCTTCGCTGCTGGGGGCTGCGCTGGACTTTCGCCAGATTGCGCGGCGTCTGAGAAGGCGCTGGCGTCGCAGGCTGACTGCTGGCGGCCGGCGTCGCCTCGGTTTTAACATTATTGTCATCACATCCTGTTGCGCCCAGGGTCATTAGCGCAATGATTATCGCTGAGGATAATAAATTCCTTTTCATTTAATTGCCTTTTGTATATTTACGTTGGGGTTCTCTTATTTTAACGAACACATTGATATTGATAATGTTAATTATAATGAAATATGGATTAAGTATTTTTTGTGTTGAATAAATCACATACCTGTTTTTTTCATTAAAATGAATCTGTAAATTTCAATGATATTATTTATAGGTTATTCTAATGAAAAAGGATTTGTTATCATCAATTATTATCGCTATGCTGATGACTGCCGGGCTAAGCGCTTGTGATGAAAAAAAAGCGGACGAACAACCTGTAGCTCAGAGTGCGGACTCATCAGCGAGCAATACACAACCCACATCAGCGGAAAGCGCAGATGCGAACGATGTTCTTAACCAAAAGCTGAATGTTTACATTGATTGTTATAATAATCTCCAGGCAGATATTTACCGTGCTGTAAATCGTTATGCTAACACATTCGACGATTTCCGCACCGGTCCTACCGGTAAGGAAGACGATCCCTCTCCGCTGGTTCCTGTGTATCCTGCATTTATCCAGGACTGCCGGAAAGACATCAAGGCGGCGGCTGAATTAAAGCCGGCGTTTGCCTCTCTGGATAGTGCTGCTCTGGCATTTATTAATGCGGCTGGGCCACTAGCTGAAACAATCAATAGTATGAATAAATACTATGATCAAGATAACTTCAAGGATGATGCCTTTGCTGGCGCTAAAGCGTTCCATAAAACGTTTATAAAACAGTTCGATGAGTTTGATCCCATTGCGAAGAAATATATCGCCGAGATTACCATTATGAGTGGGCAGCATGCGGCTAATGAAATTAAGGCGACCGAGAAGAAAGAAGGTAAATCCATTAAGTACTATACGCTTTTGACGATGCAGGAAGCCGAGACGCTTAATGACGCTGTAGCTGATGATTCTTTTGATGTGGCGGCAGTAAGCAAACAGCTCGCTGATTTTGAAGAGCATACTCAGAAGCTAAACGAGAAGATCAACGTTGATATAGATAAACATCGTAGCTTCCCTGGTTTTATTTCTGAGCTGGAAAAATTCCAGGGCAAGGTGAAAAAACGCATTCGGCGCGTGCGCGATAACGTGGCGTATACCTCGCATGAGCAGGACTACCTCAATAGCGGCAGCGGCGATATGGTAGATGGTTCTTATGAGGCTGTGGTTAAAGCTTATAACGAACTCATCGATACCTATAATGGCTATCATCTTGAGCGTGAGTTCTAAGCTTTTCACGCTGCAAATCGCGTGCATATAACCGCTAAACTGAGCAAATAAGTCGTTAGCGACTGCCAAAAGAGCGCCCCAGGGGCGCTTTTTTCGTTCGAAGTATTACCGGGTAGCAAGCGCCTCGTGAATGGCTGGAATAAGCTGCGGTCCAGCATAAAAACGATTAAAACCTGTATGGCCTCTCCACTATACGTGATTCCGTTATCAAGAGAGGCTGTAAAATTGAGAAAATATATATTTTACGCAAATGTAGAGGGTACTATTTTAGTCTGCGATTAACCGCTGCGGATGGGTATAAATCGTCGCCCGACCCGGCTTACAGAACCCCACCAGCGTCAGATTGCAGCGTTCAGCCACCTCGACCGCCAGCGTCGTTGCGGCAGAGACGGCAAACAGAATTTCAACGCCGCACATCGCGGACTTCTGCACCATTTCGTAACTCGCACGACTGGAAACCAGCGCCGCGCCTTGCCGCCATTCCTCACCTTCCGTAGCGCGGCGGCCGAGCAGTTTATCCAGCGCAACGTGGCGTCCGACATCTTCATGGCCCCCCGCCAGTTCACCCGACGGCATGACCCATGCCGCAGCGTGCGTACAACCCGTCAGCTTACCCGTCGGTTGAAAATCATTCAGATGTTTTAACGCGCGATCAAGGTTACCGAGATTAAACGTTTGGCTAAACGGCAGCGGTTGCACCGGCTTACCGATGTCATTGAGCTGTTCCACGCCACATACGCCGCAACCGGTACGTCCGGCCAGCGCGCGACGACGCGCTTTCAGCCCCATAAATCGACGGCTGGAAAGATCAATCTGCACTTCAAGTCCGTTACAGGACGGTACAACGTCCATGCCATAGATTTCACGCGGGCTGTCAATGATCCCTTCCGACAGAGAAAACCCCATTGCAAAATGCGTCAGATCTTTCGGAGAGGCCATCATAACGACATGCGAAATGCCGTTATACACCAGTGCCACTGGCACTTCCTCGGCAACATCATCAAGTTGGGGGGACTGCAAATCCTCGCGTTTCCAGAGAGTCAACTGGCGTGAGGTTGTGAAATCAGTCACATTTAGGACTTCTTCAGACAGTATATTGTTCACTTTCTTTTAACCATATAAGAACACACACACCAACATTATGGTATTCTGTTACAACTCCTCCCGGATGGAGGAAAATTTATCCAATTCTGAACCTTTGCGGGCCCGTCCGCAAAGAAAAATAACAACCACTCCCTGAGCGTTTCGGATAGAGAAATGTGAAAGAGAAGTGACAATGTCGAAACAAGGAGCAAACCATGCAGGTCAGCAGAAGGCAGTTCTTTAAGATCTGCGCTGGCGGTATGGCAGGCACCACGGCGGCGGCACTGGGCTTCGCGTCCGGCGTAGCGCTAGCGGAAACACGGCAATATAAACTGCTGCGCACCCGCGAAACCCGTAACACCTGCACCTACTGTTCCGTTGGCTGCGGGCTGTTGATGTACAGCCTCGGCGACGGTGCGAAAAACGCCAAAGCATCTATTTTCCATATCGAAGGGGACCCGGATCATCCAGTAAGCCGTGGCGCGCTGTGCCCAAAAGGGGCCGGTCTGGTGGACTTTATCCACTCTGAAAGCCGCCTGAAATTCCCGCAATACCGCGCGCCGGGTTCAGATAAGTGGCAACAGATCAGTTGGGAAGAAGCGTTTGACCGCATCGCTAAACTGATGAAGGAAGATCGCGACGCCAACTATCAGGCGCAGAACGCCGAAGGCGTTACCGTTAACCGCTGGCTCACCACCGGGATGCTGTGCGCTTCCGCATCCAGTAACGAGACGGGTTATTTAACGCAAAAATTCTCCCGCGCGCTGGGTATGCTCGCGGTCGACAACCAGGCGCGTGTCTGACACGGACCAACGGTAGCAAGTCTTGCTCCAACATTTGGTCGCGGTGCGATGACCAACCACTGGGTCGACATCAAGAACGCCAACCTCGTCGTGGTGATGGGCGGTAACGCCGCAGAAGCTCACCCGGTCGGGTTCCGCTGGGCGATGGAAGCCAAAATTCACAACGGCGCGAAGCTGATTGTGATCGATCCGCGCTTTACGCGTACCGCGTCGGTGGCCGATTTCTATGCGCCAATACGCTCTGGTACTGACATTGCCTTCTTGTCAGGCGTGATGCTGTATCTGCTGACTAACGAAAAATACAACCGTGAATACACCGAGGCCTATACCAATGCCAGCCTGATCGTGCGTGAAGATTTTGGCTTCGATGATGGTCTGTTCACCGGCTATGACGCCGACAAGCGGCAGTACGATAAAACCAGTTGGCACTATGAGCTGGACGAAAACGGTTTTGCCAAACGCGATACGACACTGCAACACCCGCGCTGTGTCTGGAATCTGTTGAAACAGCATGTCTCACGCTATACACCGGACGTGGTAGAAAATATCTGCGGTACGCCGAAAGCGGACTTCCTGAAAGTGTGCGAGTACATTGCAGAAACCAGCGCAAAAGATAAAACCGCGTCGTTCCTGTACGCGCTGGGCTGGACGCAGCATTCCATCGGCGCGCAGAACATCCGTACTATGGCGATGATCCAGCTTCTGCTCGGTAACATGGGGATGGCGGGCGGCGGCGTTAACGCCCTGCGCGGTCACTCCAACATTCAGGGACTGACCGACTTAGGACTGCTGTCGCAAAGTCTGCCGGGCTACCTGACGCTGCCGAGCGAAAAACAGACCGATTTGCAAACCTATCTGGCTGCCAATACGCCGAAGCCATTGTTGAAGGATCAGGTCAACTACTGGGGCAACTATCCGAAATTCTTCGTCTCGATGATGAAGGCCTTCTTTGGTGATAAAGCGACAGCGGAAAATAGCTGGGGCTTTGACTGGCTACCGAAGTGGGACAAAGGGTACGACGTGTTGCAGTACTTCGAGATGATGAAACAGGGTAAGGTCAACGGCTATATCTGCCAGGGCTTTAACCCGGTGGCCTCATTCCCGAACAAAAACAAAGTGGTCGCGTCGCTTTCCAAACTGAAGTACCTGGTGACTATCGATCCGCTCAACACCGAAACGTCCACCTTCTGGCAAAACCACGGTGAGTCGAACGACGTTGATCCCGCAAAAATCCAGACCGAAGTGTTCCGTCTGCCTTCCACCTGTTTTGCCGAGGAAAATGGTTCCATCGTTAACTCCGGTCGCTGGTTACAGTGGCACTGGAAGGGCGCGGACGCCCCGGGAATTGCCATGACCGACGGCGAAATCCTCGCCGGTATCTTCTTACGCCTGCGTAAGATGTACTCTGAACAGGGCGGCGCCAACCCGGAACAGGTACTGAATATGACCTGGAACTACACCAAACCATACGAACCCGCCTCTGAAGAAGTGGCGATGGAAAGTAACGGTAAAGCGCTGGCCGATCTTATCGACCCGGCAACCGGCGCGGTGGTGGTGAAGAAAGGCCAACAACTCAGTTCGTTCGCGCAACTGCGCGATGACGGTACGACGTCCAGCGGCTGCTGGATTTTCGCCGGTAGCTGGACGCCGGAAGGCAACATGATGGCGCGTCGTGATAACGCCGACCCGTCTGGTCTCGGCAACACGCTGGGCTGGGCATGGGCATGGCCGCTTAACCGCCGCATCCTCTATAACCGCGCCTCCGCCGATCCGCAGGGTAATCCCTGGGACCCGAAACGTCAGCTACTGAAATGGGAAGGCGGAAAATGGGCCGGATGGGATATTCCGGACTACAGCGCCGCCGCGCCCGGCAGCGACGTCGGACCGTTTATCATGCAGCCGGAAGGGATGGGCCGCCTGTTTGCTATCGATAAGATGGCGGAAGGGCCGTTCCCGGAACACTACGAGCCGTTTGAAACGCCGCTGGGCACTAACCCGCTGCACCCGAACGTTATCTCTAACCCTGCCGCCCGTATCTTTAAAGACGATGCCGACGCGCTGGGTAAAGCGGATAAGTTCCCGTATGTCGGAACCACTTACCGTCTGACCGAGCACTTCCACTACTGGACCAAGCACGCGTTGCTTAACGCTATCGCCCAGCCGGAACAGTTTGTGGAAATTGGCGAGAAGCTGGCGAATAAGCTCGGTATCGCGCATGGCGATACCGTGAAGGTCTCCTCGAACCGCGGCTATATCAAAGCCAAAGCGGTGGTGACCAAGCGTATTCGCACGCTGAAAGCGGACGGCAAGGATATCGATACCATCGGTATTCCTATTCACTGGGGCTACGAAGGCGTGGCGAAAAAAGGCTTTATCGCCAATACGTTAACGCCTTTCGTCGGTGATGCGAACACGCAAACGCCGGAGTTTAAATCCTTCCTTGTGAACGTGGAAAAGGTGTAACGGAGACGACCTATGGCTTATCAATCGCAAGACATCATTCGTCGTTCCGCCACTAACGGTTTCACCCCCGCGCCCCAGGCGCGGGACCACCAGGAAGAGGTGGCGAAACTCATCGACGTCACCACCTGTATCGGCTGTAAAGCGTGTCAGGTGGCGTGCTCCGAGTGGAACGACATCCGTGATGAAGTGGGCAATAACGTCGGGGTGTATGACAACCCGGCTGATTTGACCGCGAAATCCTGGACGGTGATGCGCTTCTCGGAAGTGGAACAGAACGACAAACTGGAGTGGCTGATCCGTAAGGATGGCTGTATGCACTGCGCCGATCCCGGCTGCCTGAAGGCATGTCCGGCGGAAGGGGCGATCATTCAGTACGCTAACGGTATTGTCGACTTCCAGTCCGAGCAGTGTATCGGCTGCGGCTACTGTATCGCTGGCTGCCCGTTCAACGTGCCGCGCCTTAACCCGGAAGACAACCGCGTCTATAAATGTACGCTGTGCGTTGACCGTGTGGTGGTCGGCCAGGAACCGGCCTGCGTGAAGACCTGTCCAACCGGCGCCATTCATTTTGGCTCGAAAGAGGATATGAAAACGCTGGCGGGCGAGCGGGTGGCGGAACTAAAAACCCGTGGTTATGACAACGCGGGTCTGTACGATCCGGCGGGCGTAGGCGGTACGCATGTCATGTACGTGCTGCATCATGCCGACAAGCCGAATCTGTATCACGGTCTGCCGGAGAACCCGGAAATCAGCGAAACCGTTAAGTTCTGGAAAGGCGTCTGGAAACCGCTCGCCGCGTTCGGTTTTGCCGCGACCTTTGCCGCCAGCGTCTTCCACTATGTCGGCGTCGGTCCGAACCGCGCGGAAGAGGAAGATGACAACCTGCATGAAGAGAAAGACGAGGTGCGCAAATGAAACGACGTGACACCATCGTGCGCTATACGGCGCCGGAACGCATCAACCACTGGATCGTCGCCTTCTGCTTCGTGCTGGCGGCGGTGAGCGGGCTGGGCTTTTTATTCCCATCCTTCAACTGGTTGATGCATATCATGGGCACCCCGCAACTGGCGCGAATTCTGCACCCGTTTGTGGGCGTGGTTATGTTTGCCTCGTTCATCATCATGTTTTTCCGTTATTGGCACCACAATCTAATCAATCGGGATGATATCTTTTGGGCGAAGAATATTCGTAAGATCGTCGTCAACGAGGAAGTGGGTGACACCGGGCGTTATAATTTCGGTCAGAAATGCGTATTCTGGGCGGCGATTATCCTCCTGGTGCTGCTGCTGGTGAGCGGGGTAATTATCTGGCGTCCGTACTTTGCGCCTGCTTTCTCAATCCCGGTGATCCGATTCGCGTTAATGTTGCATTCTTTTGCCGCAGTAGCGTTAATTGTGGTTATCATGGTGCATATCTACGCCGCCCTTTGGGTGAAAGGCACCATTACCGCGATGGTGGAAGGCTGGGTAACCCGGTCGTGGGCGAAGAAACATCACCCGCGCTGGTACCGAGAAGTCCGCAAGACAACGGAAAAAGAAACTGAATGAGTATTCGCATAATCCCGCAAGATGAGCTGGGGTCGAGCGAGAAACGTACGGCGGATATGATTCCGCCGTTATTGTTCCCCCGACTCAAAAACGTCTACAACCGCCGCGCCGAACGTCTGCGCGAGCTGGCTGAAAATAACCCGCTGGGCGATTACCTGCGCTTTGCCGCGCTTATCGCGCACGCGCAGGAAGTGGTGCTGTACGACCATCCGCTGGAGATGGATCTGACCGCACGTATTAAAGAAGCGAACGACCAGGGCAAGCCGCCGCTGGATATCCACGTGTTGCCGCGTGATAAGCACTGGCAAAAACTGCTGCATTCGTTGATTGCCGAGCTAAAACCCGAGATGAGCGGCCCCGCGCTGGCGGTGATTGAGAACCTGGAGAAAGCCTCAGAGCAGGAGCTGGAGCAGATGGCCAGCGCGCTGTTTGCCTCGGATTTTGCCTCCGTCAGCAGCGATAAAGCCCCGTTTATCTGGGCCGCGCTCTCCCTTTACTGGGCGCAAATGGCCAGCTTGATTCCAGGCAAAGCCCGCGCGGAATACGGTGAAGCGCGCCAGTATTGCCCGGTGTGCGGTTCGATGCCGGTCTCCAGCATGGTGCAGATCGGCACCACGCAGGGGCTGCGTTATCTGCACTGTAACCTGTGCGAAACCGAATGGCACGTCGTGCGCGTAAAATGCAGTAACTGCGAACAGAGCCGCGACTTACACTACTGGTCGCTGGAAAATGAGCAGGCTGCGGTGAAAGCCGAAAGCTGCGGCGATTGCGGGACTTACCTGAAGATTCTCTATCAGGAAAAAGACCCGAAAGTAGAAGCAGTGGCCGACGACCTCGCCTCGCTGGTGCTGGACGCGCGCATGGAGCAGGAAGGGTTCGCCCGCAGTTCCATCAACCCGTTCCTGTTCCCGGGGGAAGGGGAATAAGTTTTTTACTCAGACCGGGCGAAGTTTGCCGTCCGGTCTACAAGTGATACGGCGTGATCACTCCCGGAATATCGGCAAAGTCTTTTGTATTACGCGTCACAAGCTCACAACGATGGACTTGAGCAGTGGCCAGGATGATCGCATCCGGGAGTTTCATGCCATACTCCTGCCTGACAATGACGCTTCGTTCCGCGATTTCCTGTGTTACGCCAATAATATTGAACGCACTTAATGCAATGCGCGTGCGGTTTTCCTGATGATATTTCTTAGCACCCACCATCACTTCCATCCATGTGATAAGGCTAATCGCATTCTGTGGCGGATACGCTTCCGGCGCATGTTTCGCTTCAATTCGACCGCTAAACAGGTCGATGAGGATATTGGTATCAAAAAGCGCAGACCCTTTGACCATTACCATTCCTCACGAAGTTTACGTTGGTATTCAACGCCATCTTCCTCACAGCCTTGCCAGAGCCCCAATGCTTTCGAAATTGTGGTCTCAGCCCGATCCTGTCTTTCCAGATACTGCTCAACGGCCTCCCGCAAGAGTTCTGCACGAGGCAGGTTGCGTTGCACCTTGAGATCGTCAAGCCGTTTAATCACATCGTCTGATAAATCGAGTAAAATTCTGCCCATATCCATCCCAGCCATCATACTCACATATACCTCCAGTATATCATTCGCGCTTATTTTTCAAACAACATACACCTGAGACTGACGAGAAAATAGTTATTACGCGAACGATTTTTATTTTTGCGAGCCGCTTTCCAGAATCGTACGCAGCCCAATTTTCCCATTTTCATTCGTACCAAATCGAGTTATAAAACTGTATATCCATACAGATAAAGGCAATGAAAAATGGCACTGGAAAGCGGGATTGCGCAGTTAGTGGAGGAATTTATCGCGGCGGGACGCCCCTCTTCTCGCGAACAGAATATTGATGACCGGAGGGCGGGCTACATCGCCAGCACGACGCTGGCAGGAGAAACAGAAACCCGCGTCCAGGTTGAAGATATTGAACTCGATGCCATGACGTTTCGCGTGGTTTCGCCGCTCAATGCCACAGGGAAATTACCCTGCATCATTTATTATCATGGTGGCTGCTTTGTCAGCGGCGGTTTTGCCACTCACGATAACCAGTTAAGGCAGTTAGCTTTTTACAGCCGTTGTCGCGTGATTGCGGCACAGTACCGACTTGCACCAGAGCACACCTTCCCGGCCGCACATAACGATGCCGAAACCGGAGCTAATACTATCTGGAAATATGCCCAGAAACTGGGGATAGATCGCGAGAACATTACGCTTGCCGGTGACAGCGCGGGTGGGCATCTGGCGCTGGTCACCGCGCTACGCCTGAAAGCCGCCCGTCAATGGCAACCTGCACAGCTGATTCTGATCTACCCCATGCTGGACGCAACCGCCAGGTTTGCGAGCTACACCTGTAATGGGCTGGATTACATTATCACGCGTGACACGCTGCTTTCAGGCTACGAGATGTATATGCCGCGAACCGATCCACTGCATCCTGAAGCCAGTCCGCTCTGGCGTGAGGACTTCGCCGGACTGCCATCCACGCACATCATTACTGCCGAATTCGACCCACTGCGCGATGAGGGCGAGGCCCTGTATCAACGGTTCCAGGAACAGGGTGTGGAATGTACTTGCCAGCGCTATCTCGGTGTCATCCATGGCTTTTTCCAGCTCGGAGGCGTGAGCCAGGCGGCACGAAGCGCCATGCGAGATGTGGCCTGGCGTGTTGTAAGCCCATCAACAGGCAAAATGACCTAAAATTCAATTTTGTTTTCAACTTGAAAACTGGATAACGTTGCGCTAAATTGTTTTCAGGTTGAAAACTTTGTAATGGAACGACATTGTGCATGTTATCAGCCGAAAACCGTTCAATGAAGCGATGCTCATGTATCCAAACCATGAGCTTGCTCTCACTGAGTTGCTGAATGTTCTGGAGAAAAAAACATTCACTCAGCCTGAAGAGATGAAGCGGTATATTCCTTCACTGGATAATTTTAAGTACAGAGATAAATGGTGGGTGATTGATGTTTCTGGTAACAGCCTGAGACTCATTTCCTACATAGATTTCAGGTTACATAAGATATTTGTGAAACATATCGTTTCCCATGCCGAATATGACAAACTGACCGCATATGATCGGGGTAATAAAGAATGAGAACTCATCGTCAGATGGATGCAACCAGCGCAAAAAAGATCGTTGATACCTTCAGCGATGCGGTAAAAAGCGTCCCACTGATGGGGGAAGACCGAAATGACAATGAGTATCGCAGGGCACTAGCGCTAGTGGAGTTTCTGGTCGACCACGACGATCTTGAAAACCCACTATTTGAATTGCTCTGTGCCCGAATCAGTGAATACGAAAAACATGCGCCGGAATTCAAATCACTCAACCAACACCTGGAGAAAACACCCCCTGGCGTTTCAGTATTGCGAACGCTCATGGATCAATACGGTCTCAAAGCAGCAGATCTTGCCAACGAACTTGGTTCTAAATCGAACGTCAGCAACATCTTAAATGGCCGCAGAGCACTAACGGTTAATCATATTAAAGCGCTTACACAACGCTTCAAACTACCAGCGGATGCCTTCATCGAGTAGTTGGATATGTCCAGCTACTCCTCCTCATTCCCGCCCTCTTCATACGGGCCGAACGGTTTCGCAGGTAGTACGATATAAATGCCTTCGAAAATTGCCCCTGCGGTCTCACCGCCCAACAGTTCAACCTGCAACTGGACACGCGCTTTTTTACCCCGCGCCAGCCTGTCCAAATCACCGCTTAGCGACCCCAAATCAGCCACGGCGTTTGGCTTTCCGCTAATGGGTTTACTGTAGCGAATATGGGCGTCAGCAAGAATAATCGTCCCGCCCAGGTGGCGTTCACGGAGCATCAGCCAGATAAGTCCCCATCCGGTCAACGTCGCCAGGGAGAACAGGCTGCCGGCAAACACCGTGTGATGCGGATTTTGATTACCGGTTTCCGGCATCGTGGTGATAAATTTTTGCCCGGTGTACTGCTGAATGCGCACCCCCATCTTTTCACTCAATGGAATGTGCTCATACCAGGCCTGCTGAAGCTGCCCGCACCAGTCGCCGCGATGCAGGATATCATCCAGCGATGCTACCGGTTTAATCATCAGAAAATGGCGGATTGGCGTGGTTGTGGGCGTAGTAATCTCCCCCTGATTGACAAACCCGAGTTTGGCAAAGAACTCAACCGCATCTTCGCGCGCGCTGCAGGTGACGCGCTTAACGCCTTCCTGGCGAGCAACAGACTCCAGGGTCATCGCCATTAATGTCCCCAGCCCTTTATCCTGTACCGAGGGATGTACAGCCATAAAACGAATAGACGCCTCGTTATCTGCATTGATATACAGGCGGCCCACTGCAACTAAATTTCCTTCTTCGTCCACCACCATTTGATGGTGCGCCAACGCATCCCAGCCATCCCGTTCCGACCCTTTCGGCTGGTGCAGCGGTTTACGCAGCATCTCCCAGCGAAACTGGTAGTAACGTTCTAATTCTTCTTCTGTTTGCGGAACTCGAAGGTGATACATAGCCGTACTCTCTGTTGTTATCCGCGGCCACGCCGGAAGCTGACTCATACCTGGAGCCAGAATGTCACGGGACCGTCATTAACCAGCTCAACCTGCATATCGGCAGCGAAGCGTCCGGTTTGCGTGTTTATCGCCTGCTGGCGGCAGCGTTCGACAAAATATTCATAAAGCGCCTGCGCGCGATCCGGCGCAGCCCCGCCGGAAAAGCTTGGCCGCATACCGCGTTCGGTATCTGCCGCCAGCGTAAACTGCGACACCACCAGCACGCTGCCGCCAGCCTGTTGTACATTCAGATTCATCTTGCCGTCAGCATCGCTGAAGATACGGTATCCCAGCACGCGCTCGCACAGACGATTCGCTTTTTGTTCGTCATCTTCTTTTTCGACACCCAATAACACCAAAAGTCCTGGGCCGATTTTACCCGTCACCTCGTCCTCCACGGTGACGCTGGCACGGGTTACGCGTTGAATTAATGCAATCATGGTTGGTCAGCTTCTTCTTGTTCTGCGGCTTGTTTGAGTTTTCGGTATTCCCCGAGAGTGACAGTTATTTCTGCGCCAAGCAAGACTATACACCAGGTCCAGTATACCCAGACAAACAGGATAGGGATCACTGCCAGTACGCCATAAATGAGCTGATATGACGGGAACATGGTGATATAAAGCGCGAAACCTTTCTTTCCGGCCTCGAACAGCAACGCTGCGACAAACGCGCCGACAAGGGCGTCACGGTTCGGTACGCGAGTTGTTGGGACAATACTGTAAAGTAACCAGAATGAGATCCACGAGAGCAGCAGCGGAAGGATGCGCAATACATTGTCGATGACCGTATTCAGATCGCTGGCCCAGCGTAAAGAAAGCAGGTAGGAGCTGATTGCCAGGCTGGCGCCGGCGAGAAGCGGGCCGAGCGTGAGGATCATCCAGTACACCGCAAAAGAGTACACTTTTGGCCGTGTGCGTTTGCTGCGCCAGATAGTGTTTAAGGCGCTATCAATGGCGTACATCAACAGCAATGCCGTCACAATCAGTCCACAGGCGCCCACCGCCGTCATTTTGTTGGAGTTAGCGACAAACTGCTCAATATAGCGCTGAATCACGTCTCCGGTGGCTGGCATAAAGTTAGCAAAAATAAAATGGCGTAACTGAATGCTGACATCAGAAAACATTGGAAAAGCAGCGAAAAGGGCAAAAACGACGGCAATAAGCGGTACTAAGGAGAGTAATGAGACATAGGCGAGATTTCCCGCCAGAGTCGTCATATTATCCTCATCGATACGCTGCCATAATAGCTTGAGCCAGGCCCGAACAGGGCGCGTATGGCGTCCAGCTTTTTGGTGAACGGTTTTTAGCATAACAGCTTCGCGAAATAGTCAGGGATGGTGGCTTTATCCTTCACCAGAATGCTGGTGATCCCCAACTGGTTGGCCCCTTCTATATTATCGGCATTGTCGTCGAAAAAGACCGCATCGGCAGCGGAAAAACCTTCTTTCTGCAGGACGTGCTGATAAATACGCGCTTCCGGTTTACGCATTCCCAAATCCTGCGATAAATAGATATGGTCGGCGGCAGCGCGCACCTCCGGGTATTCCTCCGGCCAGAAGTGGGTATGCAGTCGGTTAGTATTGGATAGCACCACCACGCGATGCCCCTGCTCGCGCAGTTTATGCATGATAGCAATCACTTCGGGCCGTAATCCGACAAATACCGCCTGCCAGCCGTGCGCGAATTGTTCATAACTGAGCGATAACGCCATTTCATGACAGAAAGCTTCAGCAAACGCTTCGTCCGTTATCTCACCGCGTTCATGTTGGTGAAAAGTCTCGCCCATCGTAAATTTTTGCTTCAGCGAAGCCAGCGGTACTCGACTCAGATCGCTCCACACACCTAATACGCGGTTAAAGTCGATGTCGACAATCACATTACCTAAATCAAAGATGTAGAGCATGTCATTCTCCTTGCTAACCGGGGATGAATAACTGTAGCGGGAAAGGAGAAGTTTGACTATGTATCCCTTTATAAATCAATTAACAAAAAGACAATAGAAACGCAGACGATGCCCAATATCGCCTGCATCACAGCGCCGTTTTATTGGCCGGATAAAGCGCTGACGCGACCATCCGGCGCAAGGGCGCTTGTCACGCTGAAACGGCGTCGTCCAGCGAAGGACTCACCTGAACCACTTCGATTTGCTGGGATTGAAGTAAATTCTGTAATGCCGGACCGGGATACTCGTCCGTAAACAGAGCGGTAATCTGTGACACATTGCCGATCTCAACCGCCGCAGAAGCATGGTATTTCGTATGATCGGCGGCCAGCAGAATATGTCGCGAGTGGGCCATCATGGTTTTCACTACGCTGGCTTCGTTGACATCAAACTCCAGTAACGCGCCATCGCTCTCTATCGCACCTACGCTGGTGACGAGATAGTCAGCCCGGAACCCCGCCACAAACGCCGCCGCGGATGGCCCGATAATGCCGCTATTATGCGGGCGCAGCGTGCCGCCAGGCACCATCACTTCAAAACGAGGGTTATTATAAAGAATGTGCGCGACGCGCAGGCTATTGGTGATAATGCGCAGATGATTATGGTTGAGCAGCGCGCGCGCCACCTGCTCAACCGTCGTTCCAATCGTGATAAATATCGTGGAGCCATCCGGAATATAGTCAGCCACGGCTTCCGCAATGGCTTTTTTCTCTTGCGTCCAGGAGACCTCTCGCTGCTCAAAGGCGGTATTGACCACACTGGACGCTCTGCCAGCGCCGCCGTGATGACGCGTAATCAGCCCCTGCTCGCTTAATTTACGAATATCGCGGCGAACCGTCTGGGTAGAGACCTCCAACAAACTGGCTAACTCATCGATATTCATATAGCCGCGCTCATCAATTAGCATTAACAGCCGATCGTGTCGCGGATTACCGGTCAGTTCGGTAAGACTCATGAGCATTCCTCTAAAAGCTTCCTACTGCTCATATTATACAAAAAGTGACAAGAAAGATCGGGTTTGCTCACAATCAGGGATACCCGCCCGGCCACCCGGGCGCGTACACTTCAGCGCGGCAACGCCGCTGGCGAATCTGACAGCCTCTTCGATGGCGTATCCGCTTGCCAGGCCAAATGCCAGTGCGCCATGAAAAACATCGCCCGCGCCAGTAGTATCCACCACCTCCACGGTAAAACCCGGTTGGTGGCGTACCGCCGCTTTTTCCAACCAGTTGCAGCCTTCACTGCCTCGCGTGACATAGACATGTCCATTTGTGAGCATTTGTGCTTTTTTTAGCGCATCAATGGCTTCGCTCATCCCCGTCAGGCGTGCCAGCCCTGGCTCGGAGAAGGCGGCGTGGTCGCTTAACGCCACCAGCTCGCTAATATCCTGCGGCGTAATATCGCCATCAAGAACAGTCATGACGCCAGCCTGACGCGCCAGCGTAAACGCCTGTTTTGCGCCGTCATGCCAGCGCACATCCGCCAACACCACATCCCACTGCGAAAAATCGATGTCGTTAAGCCAGTCGGCGTCAGGTAATAAATCCGGGCTGGGATAATTAACGATAATCCGCTCTCCTTTGGCATCCACCATAATCGCTGACTGCGACGACATGGCCTGCGTGTAGCGGCGGGTATAACGGGTATTTACCCCCAGGGATTCCAGTTCCGCCAGCAGGCTGTTTCCGGTGTCGTCATCGCCCACACGGCCAATAAAGTCCACCTGCGCGCCCAATTTCGCCGCAGCCACGGCAGCGGTCGCCGCAGGCCCGCCGCCCACTTCCGTATAGCGCTTCGCCACATATTTACCCCCTTCTGTCGGTAATCCTTCCACGTAATAGATGCGATCCATCACGGTAATACCTACACAAGCAATACGAACCATGGTCATTCCTCAAGCATTTTCGATGTGCTCATTTTAATTTCACGAAATGTTTAAAAAGTGACGGCTGTCAATTTTTTGACTATAAATTACAAATACGATCACAAACGGACAGAAAAAGGCTCATTAATGACAAAAAATGACACCACCGTGTTCAGGAGAACGATATGGCAGTTATAGCATTTATCGGGTTGGGACAGATGGGCTCCCCTATGGCGAGCAATCTGCTAAAGCAGGGCCATCAACTCAGCGTCTTCGATGTTAATCACGACGCCGTACAGCGCCTGGTAGACAAAGGCGCGCAACCTGCAAGCAGCCCGGCTCAAGCAACCATCGGCGCTGAATTTGTTATCACCATGCTCCCGAACGGCGATCTGGTTCGTTCCGTTTTGTTTGGCGAGCAAGGCGTTTGTGAAACCCTTTCCCGTGAAGCGCTGGTCATTGATATGTCCACTATTCATCCGTTGCAAACCGATAAGCTGATTGCCGACATGCAGAGCAAAGGGTTCAGCATGATGGATGTGCCGGTAGGCCGGACATCCGACAACGCGATTACCGGCACATTGTTGCTGCTGGCAGGCGGTACGACGGAGCAAGTAGAGCGCGCTACCCCTGTTCTGATGGCGATGGGTAATGAGCTGGTCAACACCGGCGGCCCGGGAATGGGTATTCGCGTAAAACTGATCAACAACTACATGAGTATTGCGCTAAATGCGCTCTCCGCCGAAGCCGCCGTGCTGTGTGAAGCGCTGGGGCTTTCCTTCGACGTGGCTTTAAAAGTGATGAGCGGCACTGCCGCAGGCAAAGGGCATTTCACCACCACCTGGCCGAATAAAGTGATGAAAGGGGATCTGTCTCCCGCCTTCATGATCGATCTGGCGCACAAAGATCTTGGCATCGCGTTGGATGTCGCCAATCAACTGCACGTACCGATGCCGCTCGGCGCCGCCTCCCGTGAAGTTTATAACCTGGCGCGGGCCGCAGGCCGCGGTCGGGAAGACTGGAGCGCCATCCTGGAACAGGTGCGCATCAGCGCCGGGCTGACCGCCAACGTAAAAAAGTAACGACTGTATAAAGGAAAATTGAATGAACAACTACACCATCAAAGACATTACGCGAGCGTCCGGCGGGTTTGCCATGCTGGCTGTCGATCAGCGCGAGGCGATGCGTTTAATGTTTGCTGCTGCTGGTGCGAAAACACCCGTTGCCGATAGCGTGCTGACGGATTTCAAAGTGAATGCGGCGAAAATTCTTTCCCCGTATGCCTCTGCCGTTCTGCTGGATCAGCAGTTCTGTTATCGCCAGGCCGTAGAACAAAACGCGGTCGCTAAAAGCTGCGCCATGATCGTCGCGGCGGATGATTTCATCCCGGGCAACGGTATTCCCGTTGATAACGTGGTCATTGATAAAAAAATTAATGCGCAGGCGGTAAAACGGGATGGCGCGAAAGCCTTAAAACTGTTGGTGCTGTGGCGCAGCGACGAAGACGCGCAGCAGCGTCTGGATATGGTCAAGGAATTCAATGAATTATGCCACTCCAATGGTTTGTTGAGCATTATCGAACCGGTTGTACGTCCGCCGCGCTGCGGCGACAAGTTCGATCGCGAGCAGGCGATTATCGATGCGGCCAAAGAGCTGGGCGACAGCGGCGCCGATCTTTACAAAGTTGAAATGCCGCTCTACGGCAAAGGCGCACGTTCCGATCTTCTTACCGCCTCACAACGCCTGAATGGGCATATCAATATGCCGTGGGTCATCCTCTCTTCCGGTGTGGACGAAAAACTGTTCCCTCGCGCAGTCAGGGTCGCCATGGAAGCTGGCGCATCCGGGTTCCTGGCGGGACGCGCGGTCTGGTCATCAGTAATTGGTTTACCGGATACCGAGCTGATGCTACGTGATGTTTCCGCGCCTAAATTGCAACGTCTGGGCGAGATCGTCGATGAAATGATGGCAAAACGTCGTTAATACGAGGATGACAGAATGAAATGGTTTAACACGTTGAGCCACAACCGCTGGCTGGAGCAGGAAACCGACCGCATCTTTAATTTCGGTAAAAACGCCGTGGTGCCGACAGGCTTCGGCTGGCTGGGAAATAAAGGGCAAATCAAAGAAGAGATGGGCACCCATCTTTGGATCACGGCGCGTATGCTGCACGTTTATTCCGTGGCGGCGTCGATGGGCCGACCGGGCGCTTATGATCTGGTCGATCACGGCATCAAAGCCATGAACGGCGCGCTGCGCGATAAAAAATACGGCGGCTGGTATGCCTGCGTTAACGATCAGGGCGTGGTGGATGCCTCTAAACAGGGTTATCAACACTTCTTCGCCTTGCTGGGCGCGGCCAGCGCCGTCACGACCGGGCATCCTGAAGCCAGGAAATTGCTGGATTACACCATAGAAGTGATTGAGAAATACTTCTGGAGTGAAGAAGAGCAGATGTGCCTGGAGTCCTGGGACGAAGCCTTTAGCCAGACGGAAGATTACCGTGGCGGTAACGCCAATATGCACGCCGTCGAAGCATTCCTGATTGTTTATGACGTTACCCATGACAAAAAATGGTTGGATCGCGCGCTGCGTATCGCGTCGGTAATTATTCATGATGTGGCGCGCAACGGTGATTACCGCGTCAATGAACACTTCGATTCACAGTGGAACCCTATCCGCGACTACAACAAAGATAATCCTGCCCACCGTTTCCGCGCCTACGGCGGTACGCCAGGTCACTGGATTGAGTGGGGCCGTCTGATGCTCCATCTCCATGCTGCGCTGGAGGCCCGCTTCGAAACGCCACCCGCCTGGCTGCTGGAAGACGCGAAAGGTCTGTTCCATGCCACTATCCGCGACGCCTGGGCGCCAGATGGCGCAGACGGTTTTGTCTACTCAGTCGACTGGGACGGTAAACCTATCGTACGTGAACGCGTGCGCTGGCCGATTGTGGAAGCGATGGGTACGGCCTACGCCCTCTACACCCTGACGGGCGATAGCCAGTATGAAGAGTGGTATCAGAAATGGTGGGACTACTGCATTAAGTACCTGATGGACTATGAAAATGGTTCCTGGTGGCAAGAGCTGGACGCCGATAACAAAGTGACCACCAAAGTGTGGGACGGCAAGCAAGATATTTACCATCTGCTGCACTGCCTGGTCATTCCTCGTCTGCCACTGGCGCCGGGCCTGGCTCCGGCGGTCGCGGCGGGTCTCCTGGATATCAACGCGAAATAGGTCATGAGGATGGCAGCCATGCATAGCGGTGGAAAAACTATTCAGCTTAATGCGGGCCATTACCAGGCGAAAATCGTCACGGTTGGCGCAGGTCTGGCGGAACTGACTCATCATGGACGTCATGTGGTCATCCCGCATAAACCGGAAGAAATACCCATGGCGCATCTGGGGAAAGTATTGATTCCCTGGCCCAATCGCGTGACAAATGGCTGCTACTCCTATAACGGCAAGGTTTTCCAGCTTGCCGTTAACGACCCGGTTTCGCAGACCGCCATTCACGGTCTGTTAGCCTGGCGAGACTGGCAGATTAATTATCAGTCGGCGACGGAAGCGTCGCTAACGATTTTTCTGCCGCCCTCTTACGGCTATCCCTTTGCGTTGATATCGGAAGTGATTTATCGGTTAGATGCCGCCAGTGGGCTGCGCGTATTGATTCGTACGCAAAACATTGGCGATGAATCAGCCCCTTATGGCGCGGGCGCGCATCCTTATTTGACTTGTAATCTGCAAAGCATCGATAGCTGTGTATTAACACTGCCTGCAAGCGAAGAATTGCCCGCAGGCAGGGATTTTTCCGCATCATGCCTGCTCGGCGAAACGCGCCTTGATCATGCGGTTAAGACCGCGACGACCCCGGCTGAGTGGGAGGTCAGACTTACCAGCCCAACGCAGAACATGTCTACATTTTTACGCAGCACCCAGCCCTGGTTGCAGATCTATACCGGCGAAAAACTCAGCCGAAAAGGTCTCGCGGTAGAGCCTATGAGCTGCCCGCCCGATGCATTTAATTCCGGGATCGCACTGATTCATCTTGCCCCAAAAGCGATCCATCAACTGCATTTTTCCATCGGCTGCGACTAGCCCAAATGGATTACCGAATTACCCTACATTCACGGAGATTACAATGAATTCTCTACCACAACGGTCAACCGATTTTGAACTGACAACATCACAGGATGGTTTTGCGCTTAGCTGGCAACAGCGCCTGATTTTACGTCACAGCACCGAAAATCCCTGTCTGTGGATTGGCGCGGGCGTTGCCGACATTGACATGTTTCGCGGCAACTTTAGCATCAAAGACAAACTTAACGAAAAGATTGCATTAACGGAGGCCACCGTCAGCGAGCTACCTGACGGCTGGCTGGTACAATTCAGCCGTGGCGCAACAATTAGCGCCACCCTTCGCATCTCCACCGATGAGGCGGGACGCCTGCAGCTGGATCTGCAAAACGACGACCTGCACCATAACCGTATCTGGTTACGCCTCGCAGCTAATCCAGACGACCATATCTACGGCTGCGGCGAACAGTTCTCTTATTTCGATTTGCGCGGCAAGCCGTTCCCGCTGTGGACCAGCGAACAGGGCGTTGGCCGTAATAAAACCAGCTATGTCACCTGGCAGGCAGACTGTAAAGAGAACGCCGGCGGCGACTATTACTGGACCTTCTTCCCCCAGCCAACCTTTGTCAGCACGCAGAAGTATTACTGCCACGTCGATAATAGCTGCTATATGAATTTCGACTTCAGCGCGCCGGAGTATCACGAACTGGCGCTGTGGGAAGATAAAACTACGCTGCGTTTTGAGTGTGCCGACACCTACATCGCCCTGCTGGAAAAACTGACTGCGCTGTTAGGCCGCCAGCCGGAGCTGCCGGACTGGGTTTATGACGGCGTCACGCTAGGCATTCAGGGCGGTACGGAAGTTTGCCAGCAAAAACTGGATACCATGCGCAACGCAGGCGTAAAAGTGAACGGTATTTGGGCGCAGGACTGGTCCGGCATTCGTATGACCTCTTTCGGCAAACGCGTGATGTGGAACTGGAAGTGGAATAGCGACAACTATCCACAGCTGGATAGCCGTATCAAACAGTGGAAAGAAGAAGGCGTCCAGTTCCTCTCTTATATCAACCCATACGTCGCCAGTGATAAAGACCTCTGCGCCGAGGCGGCGAAACACGGCTACCTGGCGAAAGACGCCACGGGCGGCGACTATCTGGTCGAGTTTGGCGAATTCTATGGCGGCGTGGTCGATCTGACCAATCCTGAAGCTTACGACTGGTTCAAAGACGTCATCAAAAAGAACATGATCGCGCTCGGCTGCAGCGGCTGGATGGCGGATTTCGGCGAATATCTGCCGACCGACACGTATCTGCACAACGGCGTCAGCGCAGAGATCATGCATAACGCCTGGCCTGCGCTCTGGGCGAAGTGTAACTACGAAGCGCTACAGGAGACCGGCAAGCTCGGCGAGATCCTGTTCTTTATGCGTGCGGGTTACACCGGCAGTCAGAAATATTCCACCATGATGTGGGCAGGCGACCAGAACGTTGACTGGAGCCTTGATGATGGTCTGGCCTCTGTCGTGCCTGCGGCATTGTCGCTGGCGATGACCGGCCACGGTCTGCATCACAGCGATATCGGCGGCTACACCACCCTGTTTGACATGAAACGCAGCAAAGAGTTGCTGCTGCGCTGGTGCGATTTCAGCGCCTTTACGCCGATGATGCGCACCCATGAAGGCAACCGCCCCGGCGATAACTGGCAGTTCGACGGCGACGCGGAAACTATTGCCCACTTTGCCCGCATGACCACCGTCTTTACCACGCTGAAACCGTATCTCAAGCAGGCGGTGGCGCAAAACGCGGCTACCGGTCTGCCGGTCATGCGTCCGCTATTCCTGCACTACGAGAACGATGCCGCAACCTACACCCTGAAATATCAATATCTGCTCGGTCAGGATCTGCTGGTCGCGCCGGTTCACGAGCAGGGGCGTTGCGACTGGACGCTGTACCTGCCGGAAGATCACTGGGTGAATATCTGGACCGGTGAAGTTCACCACGGCGGTGAAATTACCGTGGATGCGCCCATTGGCAAACCGCCGGTCTTCTATCGCGCGAAGAGCGAGTGGGCTTCACTTTTTGCTTCTTTACGGAATATCTAATACGGCTCGCCCGCAGGGAAACCTGCGGGCAGATGGAGAAGAATAATGAGTCAAACATCATCGAATCCGGCAACCCTACGCTTGCCGTTTAAAGAAAAACTTGCCTATGGACTGGGGGATTTAGGTTCCAATATCCTGTTAGATATCGGGACCCTCTATTTACTCAAATTTTATACCGATGTGCTGGGTTTACCAGGGACTTACGGCGGGATCATTTTCCTGATCGCCAAATTTTTTACCGCATTTACCGATATGGGTACCGGCATTATGCTCGACTCGCGGCGTAAAATTGGTCCGAAGGGCAAATTCCGCCCGTTCGTGCTTTACGCGGCATTTCCGGTAACGCTACTGGCGATTGCTAACTTTGTCGGCACACCGTTTGAGGTGACGGGAAAAACCGTCGTCGCAACGATGCTGTTTATGCTGTACGGGCTGGTTTTCAGCATGATGAACTGCTCGTATGGCGCGATGGTGCCCGCGATTACCAAGAACCCGGATGAACGCGCCTCGCTTGCCGCCTGGCGTCAGGGCGGCGCCACTCTCGGCCTGCTGCTGTGTACCGTTGGCTTTGTGCCGGTCATGAACCTGATCGAAGGCAATGCCCAACTCAGCTATATTTTCGCCGCCACGCTATTTTCATTGTTTGGCCTGCTATTTATGTGGCTGTGCTACGCCGGCGTTAAAGAGCGCTACGTCGAAGTGAAACCTGTCGATAACGCGCAAAAGCCCGGATTATTGCAGTCGTTCCGCGCCATCGCCGGTAACCGTCCGCTGTTTATTCTGTGTATCGCCAACCTTTGTACTCTCGGCGCCTTCAACGTCAAACTGGCGATTCAGGTTTATTACACCCAGTACGTTCTTAACGACCCGATCCTCCTCTCCTGGATGGGCTTCTTTAGCATGGGCTGTATTTTTATCGGCGTCTTTTTGATGCCCGGCGCAGTCAGGCGTTTTGGCAAGAAGAAAGTCTATATCGGCGGGCTGTTAATATGGGTGGCGGGCGATCTGCTCAACTACTTCTTTGGCGGCGGCTCGGTCAGTTTTGTCGCCTTCTCCTGCCTGGCGTTCTTCGGTTCCGCCTTCGTCAACAGCCTGAACTGGGCGCTGGTTTCCGACACGGTGGAGTACGGTGAATGGCGCACCGGCGTCCGCTCGGAAGGGACGGTTTACACCGGCTTCACGTTCTTCCGTAAGGTCTCCCAGGCGCTGGCAGGGTTCTTCCCCGGCTGGATGCTGACACAAATCGGTTATATCCCGAATGTGGTGCAATCGGCAGGCACCGTCGAAGGCCTACGCCAGTTGATCTTTATTTATCCTTGCGTGCTGGCGGTCATCACCATTATTGCGATGGGCTGTTTCTACAACCTCAACGAGAAGATGTACGTGCGAATTGTGGAAGAGATTGAGGCCCGGAAACATACGGTTTAACAACAATAAAATATAACGCCCTGCGGGGCGTTTTGAGAGGCGATTATGTCTAATCATGATCCGCTAACGCTAAAGTTGAGCCTGCGGGAAAAATGCGCCTATGGCGTGGGCGATTTCGGCTCAAATCTGATGCTGTGTATCGGTACGCTGTATCTACTGAAGTTTTATACCGATGAACTCGGGATGCCTGCATATTACGGTGGAATTATCTTTCTGGTGGCGAAATTCTTCACCGCTTTTACCGATATGCTCACCGGCGTATTGCTGGATTCACGCCGTAATATTGGCGCAAAAGGAAAGTTTCGGCCTTTTATTCTGTATGCGTCATTTCCAGTCGCTCTGGTTGCTACTGCGCAATTCTTTGCCACTCACTTTACTTTACCCGTTAAAACAGCCTTCGCGACGGTGCTGTTTATGTTGTTCGGTCTGTTCTACAGCCTGATGAACTGCTCATACGGCGCGATGGTACCCGCTATTACCAAAAATCCGCATGAGCGGGCCCAGCTCGCCGCATGGCGACAAGGCGGCGCTACCATTGGCCTTCTTCTTTGTACCGTAGGTTTTATGCCCATTCAGGCACTGTTTACCCGTTCCCCTTCGCTGGGTTATCTGGTTGCAGCTGTCATCTTTTCGGTCTGCGGGCTGTTCAGCATGTGGTGGTGCTTTAGCGGGGTGAAAGAACGGTATATCGAAACCGTACCTGACACGCATAAACCCAGCATATTGAAATCCTTCTGCGCGATTTTTCGTAATCCGCCGCTGCTGGTGCTCTGCGTCGCCAATTTGTGCACGCTGGCCGCCTTTAATATTAAGCTGGCCATTCAGGTTTATTACACTCAGTACGTGCTGAACGATATTCATTTGTTGTCATGGATGGGTTTTTTCAGCATGGGCTGTATCCTGATTGGTGTTTTATTAGTACCTGCTGCGGTAAAACGCTTCGGGAAAAAACAGGTTTATCTTGGTGGTCTGATATTGTGGGCCGTTGGCGATATCCTGAATTTTATCTGGGGTGGAACGTCATTCCTGTTTGTTATTTTCTCTTGTATCGCCTTCTTCGGTACCGCTTTCGTCAACAGCCTGAACTGGGCACTGGTTCCGGATACGGTTGACTACGGTGAATGGAAAACGGGTATTCGCGCTGAAGGCTCGGTGTATACGGGTTATACCTTTTCCCGCAAAATTTCCGCTGCGCTTGCTGGCTTTTTGCCAGGTATTATGCTGACGCAAATCGGTTATATCCCCAACATAGCTCAAAGTGACACCACGTTGCTTGGTTTGCGTCAGCTCATTTTTTTATGGCCTTGCGGTCTTGCCATTATCGCAGCACTAACGATGGGCTTTTTTTATAAGCTCAATGAACAACGTTTCGCTTTTATTATCGAGGAAATTGCCCAACGAAAGAAAACAGGTAATCAAATTGTCGCGACTAATAATAAACAAAGTATTTCTACTGTAAATAATTAAACGACGCTTGCCGCTTTATCCATCCCGATGGATGGCGGCTTCCCTATATTTGAAAAATGGATTTATTATGAAATCTCTGAATACTCTAGTGATATTAACTTCAGTAATATCCACCTCTGTTTTTGCTGGCGCTTATGTAGAAAACCGTGAGGCCTATAACCTGGCGTCTGACCAAATGGAGTTTATGCTGCGCGTCGGCTATAACTCCGATATGGGGGCCGGAATTATGTTGACCAATACCTATACGCTACAGCGTGATGATGAATTAAAGCACGGTTATAATGAGATTGAGGGCTGGTATCCGTTATTTAAACCTACAGATAAATTAACCATCCAGCCTGGCGGGTTAATAAACGACAAAAGCATTGGTTCCGGCGGCGCCGTCTATCTGGATGTTAACTATAAATTTACCCCGTGGTTTAATCTTACGGTACGTAACCGATATAATCACAATAATTATAGTTCAACCGACTTGAATGGCGAACTGGATAATAATGACAGCTATGAAATCGGTAACTATTGGAATTTTATCATTACCGATAAATTTTCTTATACCTTTGAACCACACTATTTTTATAACGTTAATGATTTTAATAGTAGTAATGGTACGAAGCATCATTGGGAAATCACTAATACCTTCCGTTATCGTATCAATGAACACTGGTTGCCCTACTTTGAATTACGCTGGTTAGATCGTAACGTGGGCCCCTACCATAGAGAGCAAAACCAGATTCGTATCGGGGCGAAGTATTTCTTCTGATATTATTGCCTCTATTTTACGAATCAGCATCACAGCGGGTAGTTGTTCTGCCCGCTCATTCATCCTGAATCAGACTCCCGATATCCCGCCCCTAAGCGCCATGATAATATTCACAAAGCGTTTTACCGTATTCATGCTTATAGAGAAGGGAAACAAATGAATAAGCGATTTAATATTGATTGGGACAATGAATTAACCCAGGAACAGCTCATTAATTTGATTTTAACCGATGAAGATCTGCCAAAGCTTCGCTCACTGACCATTGGTAACTGGGGTGATTGTTGGGAAGACGAAACCTGCCAGCCTATTATTGATATGATTGTGGAGAACGCCCCCCGCTTTTCTCACCTGGAATCACTGTTTATCGGTGATATGGAGAGCGAAGACTGCGAGATCTCCTGGATTAAACAAGGTGACTATTCCAGGCTCTATGCGGCGTTACCCAATCTGAAAGAACTGATTATTAAAGGCGCGTCGGATCTGCGACTGGGCGCTATACATCATGAGAAACTGGAGCACCTGGAAATCATTTCCGGCGGCATCCCTTCTAACGTACTTGCCGAACTACAAAATGCGCAGCTCCCTGCATTAAAAACGCTGAAGCTCTTCCTGGGCGTAGAGGGATACGGTTTTGACGGTTCGCTGGATGACGTGATGGCGCTGGCATCGAAAGATCTTTTCCCTCAGCTCACCCATCTGGGGTTGATGAACAGCGAAGAGCAGGATGATATCGCCCGCCGGGTGCTGGAAAGTAATATCCTGCCGCAGCTTAACGTGCTGGAACTCTCATGCGGTACCTTAACGGACAACGGCGCAGAGGCGCTGCTGGAGCATAAAGACCGAATTGCGCATCTGGAAACACTCGATCTCCACCACCACTATTTGACGCCGGAGATGCAGGAAAAGCTAAAAGCCGCGCTGCCAATACCGCTGAATCTTTCAGAAGCTCTGGAGCCTGATGATTACGATGGCGATATTTATATGAATGCGATGTACACCGAGTGATTGAGTAGGGGAATGTGCACATTCCCCTACTCAACGATAAAGGGATTTATTGTGATTACGCTCATTGGCCCCCATCAGAGCAAGCGCACGCATTATTTTATGCAGGCTGCCGCCGTACTTGGGAAACCCGTCACGGCGCTGACTTATCCGCAAGCGCTGGACGCTTCGCTGACCTCTGGCATCGTTAAAATCGACCCGCCAGTACACAGTGAAACAGACATCCGCAAAATAAACGCGATCGGTCTGGACTATATCCATTTTTTGCAGAACATGGCGGCGTCACCTGGCTTAACCATCCGGCGGGCCTCATTCACCTGTTGGATAAAAAACGCTGCAAGCGGCGCTTACTGGAACACGGCATCCCCACGCCGCCGTTGGTAGCGGAAGACGTAAAAAGTTTTGCACAGCTCACCGCTATCATGGAGGAAAAAAAGGTCGCCAGCGTGTTCATTAAGCCCTCGCTGGGTTCTGGCGCGGCGGGCGTTATCGCTTTGCGCCGCCACCCTGATGGCATAAAGCAGGTGCTTTACAGCGCGATTGCCATATCAGGACAACAGCTATTTAACAGCAAAAAAATCCAACAGTATCGTCAGAAAGAAGATATCCAGCTCATTATTGATGGCGTTCTTCAGCAGGAAAACCTCGTCGAACAGTGGCTGCCCAAAGCCAGCGTAAAGCATAAAACCTATGATTTACGCATCGTCTGCCTGGATGGCGAAATTATCTGGCGAGTGGTCAGAACCTCCTCGCAGCCCATTACTAACTTACATCTGCAAAACCAAGCTTACTGCTTCGAAAGTCTGGAGTTATCTGCCGCAAAAGTGACTGAGATCGATACGCTCTGTCAAAATGCCATGCGGCTTTTCCCTGGCATTCGCTTAGCGGGTATTGATGTTTTACTTACCACCAGCCTGACGCCGTATATTATTGAAATTAATGGCCAGGGTGATTTGATTTATCAGGATGCGCAGCAGAATAATCTAATTTATCAGGCGCAAATCCGGGCCATGAGGAAGCAAAATGTATAATTCAATGGATGAAGTCCCCGTCTCGCTGCACGCGTCGATTGACACAGGCGATGGCGAATTCGATATGAATGCGCTAATTAGTAATAACGCTCATATTATTTTTATTGTGCTGGACTCGTTACGCTACGACATTGCGCTTCAGGAACAAACCGCCGGAAATACGCCCAACCTGAATCATTATGGACAATGGACGAAATGCGAAGCGGCCGGTAATTTTACCTGGCCTTCGCATCACGCCATGTTTTCAGGTTTTATGCCAAAACCTATTGATGATACCGTTAATCAGACCATGCTGTTTTTCCCAAAAGATATCGGACTTGGTCGTAAAGGGCCGAAAAATGCATTTGCCTTTGATGACGCAACATGGATAAAAAGTCTGGAAAATAAAGGCTACCAGACCATCTGTATTGGCGGCGTCTCTTTCTTTAATAACCGCTCCGGCATGGGAAAAGTGTTCCCGTCGATGTTTAAAGAGAGTTACTGGCATCCACGATTTGCCTGTACGGTTAAAGAAAGTATGGATAACCAGATCCATTATATCCAGAAAATCATGGCCGAGCGTGCTGGCAACCAACCGGTCATGATGTATATCAATATCGACACGATTCATTACCCTAACCATTTTTACGTTGAGGGCGCGGCCCCTGGCGATACCGTTGAGACCCATGCCGCCGCGCTACGCTATATCGACGCCCGCATCGACGGATTACTAAACATTTTCCGCCAAACCGGCGGCGAAACGTTCGTTATTGTCTGTTCCGATCACGGTACCTGCTATGGCGAAGACGGGAAATATTTCCATAGTTTTAATCATCCGATCGTTAATACCGTTCCCTATATGCATTTCTTGCTGAGCTGTAATCATTAATATGAATAACAATGATATTTATCGTCAGTATATGTACAGTTATCCGCATAAGACGGCTTATCGGGAGCTGGAGAACGTCAGCTTTAGCGAAGTAAAACCACGGATTTACGAGCACGACACACATCTGTATGTTCATATGCCGTTTTGTCAAAGTCGCTGCGGGTTCTGTAATTTATTTACCTGCACAAGCGCAGATAATACGTTCATTGATAGCTATATCGACGCGATTATTTCCCAGGGCCAACAAATGGCGCTGGCGCCCGTCCACTGGGGAAGCTTTACCGTAGGCGGCGGCACACCTCTGCTATTAAACATTGCGCAATTAGAGAAGTTATTTTTTTCCGTCTTTGATGTGCTCAATGTTGACTGGAATATTTATAAAACAATTGAAACTTCCCCTACGGATACCACAGCAGAAAAAGTAGCGCTATTAAACGCCTTTTCCGTTAATCGCGTCAGTATTGGCGTACAAAGTTTTCATGACAGCGAGTTACATACGCTGCACCGCCGCCACAATGCCGCCAGCGCGCACCAAGCGCTGGAATGGCTAAAGGCGGGTCATTTTCCATCACTCAATATTGATATTATTTACGGCATTCCCGGACAGACTCACGCAAGCCTGACGGAATCGTTACATCAGGCGCTCGTTTATCAACCGGAAGAGCTGTTTCTTTATCCGCTTTATAATATGCCTCGCCAGGAAAATATGCATGGCTACTACGTTTTAGCCCGCGATCTTTTACGCAACGCGGGCTACACCCAAACGTCCATGCGCCGTTTCGTCCTTAATCCAGCGCCATCCGCCGCGGCGGAAAGCTGCGGATTTGAAAACTCACTGGCGCTCGGCGCGGGCGGCAGAAGTTATCTTGGCAATCTGCATTACTGTTCACCGTGGTCGTCGAACCTGCAGACATCACGAAAAATCATTCAGGCGTTTATCGACAGCCCGGATAAAACCGTCATCAATCACGGTTATCTGCTTCCCCCTGATGAAATAAAACGCCGCTTTATCATTAAAAATCTATTTTTCTGGCAGGGACTTTCTCTTAGCGATTATCAGCAATATTTTGCCAGCGATGCGCTAAGGGATTTCCCCGACCTTGAACGCTTTATACAGCAAGGCTACTGTTATCAGAATGGCAGTCGCCTCCGGCTAACGGAGACCGGTATGGCATTATCCGATTGCCTTGCTCCTGTGTTCGTTTCGCCTGAGGTGATGCTACGGGAGAATCGGCAGAGATGAGCATCCCCGCCCTGCGCGATATTCACACGCTGTTTTATCGCGGCTATCTTAAATCGTGTAATTATCATTGCGGCTATTGCCCGTTCCATAAACACGCCCGTAACGATAAAAAACGCGACGAAGCCGCGCTATGGCGCATGGTTGACCATTTGCCTCTTTTAGGTACGCCGTTGAATGTGATGATTACGCCTTATGGCGAGGCGCTACGCTTGCGTTATTACATGGCGGCGCTGGCAGAAATTAGCCGCTATCCTCATGTTCAGGCGGTCGGCATACAAACTAACGCCTCTTTTTCGTTAATGTCATTGCTGGAGGCATTTCGTGCTGGCGGCGGAGATATCTCAAAGCTTCGGTTATGGTGTTCTTTTCATCCCTCACAAATTACCGCTGAGCGCTTTCTCCAGCAATGTGTAGCACTCTCTGCCGCCGGAATAACCTGGTGCGCGGGGGCTGTCGCCAGTATGAAAGATATCGACCAGTTTCGTTGGCTACGCCAGCAGTTGCCTGACCAGAATTATTTTTGGTTTAACGCCAACGAATGTGCCAATACCCGGCATACCGTTGAGGAAGCCATCGCCTTCGGCGAACTCGATCCGCTGTATGTGATTGAAACGCAGCAGTGGCCAGCGCAGCTGGATATCTGTACCGCAGGAAGAAAAAGTATTTTTATGAATGCAGAAGGCGATCTTTTTGCTTGTCATATCAGCAAAATTAAAATGGGTAATTTATATCAGCAACGACTTAATTCTCCCGCCTGCCAGGCAAAACAATGCCACTGTTTTCTCGCTTATCAGCACCGTCTCGATATTCCATTGCTGAATCACCTGGATGCCTCACGCTGTTTTAGGATCGGGCGCTCATGCGATATCGTTTAATCGCTTTTGATCTTGATGGAACGCTGCTAAACCGTAATAAACAAATTCTGCCAGAGTCGCTAACCGCCATCCGTCAGATGCAGGACATGGGCTGCCGAATAATGCTTGTCACCGGCCGCTCTCATCGTGAAGCCTATGCGTATTATCAAACGCTGGCGCTCACCGAACCGATGATCTGTTGTAACGGAAGTTATATTTATCAACCGGCTCAACAGCAGGTCCTTCACCCGCTGCCGCTGACGCACTTACAAACGGAAAAAATACTGGCGCGGGTATATCCGCTTAAACCGACAATTCGTGCTGATGATAAAATAATCTTTCAGGCTGATGAGCTAAGCAGTAGGGAGAATATTTGGCAAATCAGCGTCGTTCATCGGCACATAAAACAACTACAAAATATTGCTGAGTTTATACAGCATGAATTACAGCTAAGCTGTACCTGGTCCTGGCATCATCAACTGGATATTCTCCAGAAGGGGTGTAGCAAAGGACAAAGCCTCGCCAGATATGCACAGCAACAGCATATCGCAATGCGCGAAGTGATGGCGTTTGGCGATAATGATAACGATGCGGAAATGCTACGTTTAGCCGGATTGGGCGTCGCGATGGGGAATGCCAGCGCTCGGGCAAAGATGTATGCGGATAGCGTCATTGGTCGGCATAATACGCCAGCGATTGCTGATTTTTTGGCAACCTTATCCCTTTATCAATGTGAATAAAAAAACCCCGCCGAGTTTTCATTTCGACAGGGTTTTTATCCGTAAGAACGTTAATTACTCTTCTTTCTGACCACGGTTCGCACGGCGGCGATCGTTTTCCGTCAGGTGACGTTTACGGATACGGATAGAGGTTGGGGTGACTTCTACCAGTTCGTCGTCATCAATGAACTCCAGCGCTTGCTCAAGGCTCATTTTAATTGGCGGAACCAGAATCACCGCTTCATCCGTACCAGACGCACGCATGTTGGTCAGTTTCTTACCAGTCAGGCAGTTTACCGTCAGGTCGTTGGAGCGACTGTGAATACCAATAATCTGGCCTTCATAAACTTCCGCGCCGTGGCCCAGGAACAGCTTACCGCGATCCTGCAAACCGAACAGCGCAAACGCCACCGCTTTACCCTGACCGTTAGAGATCAGTACGCCGTTCTGACGCTGGCCCACTTCACCCGGACGAATATCGTCGTAATGGCTGAAGGTGGAGTACAGCAGACCCGTACCGGAAGTCATGGTCATGAATTCTGAACGGAAACCAATCAGCCCACGGCTTGGGATCACGTAGTCGAGACGTACGCGGCCTTTACCGTCCGGATTCATGTTTTTCAGGTCGCCTTTACGCTCGCCCAACGCCTGCATGACAGACCCCTGGTGCTGCTCTTCGACGTCCAGCGTCACGTTTTCGTACGGCTCTTGTTTACGACCGTCGATTTCACGGAAGATAACTTTCGGACGGGAAACCGCCAGTTCGAAACCTTCACGACGCATATTTTCAATCAGCACGGACAGGTGCAGTTCGCCACGACCGGATACACGGAACGCATCCGCATCTTCGGTTTCTTCAACGCGCAGCGCCACGTTATGCACCAGCTCTTTGTTCAGACGGTCAAGAATCTGACGAGAAGTCACAAACTTACCTTCTTTACCGCAGAACGGCGAGGTGTTAACGCAGAAGAACATAGACACGGTCGGCTCATCAACGGACAGCGCCGGCAGCGCTTCAACGTTCTGCGGGTCGCAGATGGTGTCGGAAATGTTCAGCTCGCCCAGACCGGTGATCGCAATGATATCGCCCGCTTCGGCAATATCGCTGTCGATACGCTCCAGACCCAGATGCGTCAGCACTTTACCTACTTTCGCGTTACGGGTTTTCCCTTCACTATCGATGATAGTGACCTGCTGGTTCGGCTTCACTTTGCCGCGTTTGATACGGCCAATGCCGATAACGCCAACGTAGTTGTTGTAGTCCAGCTGGGAGATCTGCATCTGCAACGGACCATCGAGGTCAACGTCCGGCGCCGGAACATGATCAACGATCGCCTGATACAGCGGGGTCATGTCTTCCGCCATATCTTCGTGGTCCAGACCCGCGATACCGTTCAGCGCCGAAGCGTAGATGATCGGGAAGTCCAACTGTTCGTCGGTCGCGTCGAGGTTAACAAACAGGTCGAATACCTGGTCAACAACCCAGTCAGGGCGCGCGCCAGGACGGTCAACTTTGTTGATAACCACAATGGGTTTCAGGCCATGAGCAAAGGCTTTTTTGGTCACGAAGCGCGTTTGCGGCATCGGGCCGTCAAATGCGTCAACCACCAGCAGCACAGAGTCAACCATGGACATGACGCGCTCTACTTCACCACCGAAGTCAGCGTGCCCGGGAGTATCAACGATGTTGATACGGTAATCATTCCATTTAATAGCGGTGTTTTTAGCGAGGATAGTAATACCACGCTCTTTCTCCAAATCGTTGGAGTCCATCACTCGCTCTTGAGTTTCGGCACGCGCGTCGAACGTACCGGATTGCTGGAGCAGCTTATCAACCAGGGTAGTTTTACCATGGTCAACGTGCGCGATGATGGCGATGTTACGCAAATTTTCGATCACAACTTTGCCTCAGGCATTAGAAATAGCGCGTTATTGTACACGGATTAATCGCACTACAAAACAGGATCACAAACATCCTCCGCAAACAAGTATTGCAGAGTCTCTTTGTGATCGCTTTCACGGAGCGTTAAAAGGGTGGCTTGCGTTCTATTGCACCAATGTGGTGCTTAATGTTCACATTGAAGCACTATTTTGGTGCAACATAGTCACCGTGGTGCAGCCCTTTTGCACGATGGTGCGCATGATAACGCCTTTTGGGGGCAATGTGAAAGTTGGCACAGATTTCGCTTTATATTTTTACGGCGACACGGCCAGCAGAATTGAAGATCTCGTTACCACGACGACCGACCATGACCAATCCGGGAGAGTACAAGTATGTCCGCTGAACACGTTTTGACGATGCTGAACGAGCACGAAGTGAAGTTTGTCGATCTGCGCTTCACCGATACCAAAGGCAAAGAACAGCACGTCACGATTCCTGCTCATCAGGTAAATGCCGAATTCTTTGAAGAAGGCAAAATGTTTGACGGCTCCTCTATCGGCGGCTGGAAAGGCATTAACGAATCCGACATGGTGCTGATGCCAGACGCATCCACCGCAGTGATTGACCCGTTCTTCGCGGACTCTACCCTGATTATCCGTTGCGACATCCTGGAGCCTGGCACTCTGCAAGGTTATGACCGTGACCCACGTTCCATCGCAAAACGTGCGGAAGACTACCTGCGCGCGACCGGTATCGCCGATACCGTCCTGTTTGGGCCGGAACCTGAATTCTTCCTGTTCGACGACATCCGCTTCGGCGCATCTATCTCCGGCTCACATGTTGCGATTGACGATATTGAAGGCGCCTGGAACTCCTCTACCAAGTACGAAGGCGGCAACAAAGGCCATCGTCCGGGCGTGAAAGGCGGTTATTTCCCGGTTCCGCCAGTCGACTCCGCGCAGGATATCCGTTCTGAAATGTGTCTGGTCATGGAGCAGATGGGCCTGGTCGTTGAAGCGCACCATCACGAAGTAGCGACCGCAGGTCAGAACGAAGTGGCGACCCGCTTTAACACCATGACCAAAAAAGCCGACGAAATTCAGATTTACAAATATGTCGTACATAACGTGGCTCACCGCTTTGGTAAGACCGCGACCTTTATGCCAAAACCGATGTTCGGCGATAACGGTTCCGGTATGCACTGCCACATGTCGCTGGCGAAGAACGGCACCAACCTGTTCTCTGGCGACAAATATGCCGGTCTGTCTGAGCAAGCGCTGTACTACATCGGCGGCGTCATCAAACACGCCAAAGCCATCAACGCCCTGGCGAACCCGACCACCAACTCCTACAAGCGTCTGGTCCCGGGTTACGAAGCGCCGGTGATGCTGGCCTACTCCGCCCGTAACCGTTCCGCCTCCATCCGTATTCCGGTGGTGGCGTCTCCGAAAGCGCGCCGTATCGAAGTTCGCTTCCCGGACCCGGCGGCTAACCCGTATCTGTGCTTTGCCGCCCTGCTGATGGCCGGTCTGGACGGGATTAAGAATAAGATTCACCCGGGCGAAGCCATGGACAAAAACCTGTATGACCTGCCGCCGGAAGAAGCGAAAGAGATCCCACAGGTAGCGGGTTCTCTGGAAGAAGCGCTGAACGCGCTGGACCTGGACCGCGAGTTCCTGAAAGCAGGCGGCGTGTTCACGGATGAAGCGATCGATGCGTATATTGCGCTGCGTCGCGAAGAAGATGACCGCGTGCGTATGACCCCGCACCCGGTAGAGTTTGAGCTGTACTACAGCGTTTAATCGTATATTAAAAATCCGACGAATTTCGCGTTGCGGCAAGGCGGCAACTGAGCACATGCCCAGGAGCATAGATAGCGATGTGACTGGGGTAAGCGAAAGCAGCCAACACAACAGCAGCGTGAAAGGCGTCAGGAGTTTTTGAGTTGCCGTGGAAACTTTCAGCCCATCCCAGGATGGGCTTTTTTCTCCACCAACAATCTGATCTCACGCGCTTTTTAGTGGTAAAAAGCTATAATGCACTAAAATGGTGCAACCTTTTCTAGGAGACTGCTGAATGGCAAGCGGCATACAGCCCGATGCTGGGCAGATCCTCAATTCGTTAATCAACAGCGTGCTGGTGGTCGACGACGCGCTGGCAATCCATTACGCCAACCCTGCCGCGCAGCAGTTGCTCGCGCAAAGCTCACGCAAACTGTTCGGGACGCCGTTACCTGAACTGTTGAGCTATTTTTCGTTAAACATTGACCTGATGCGCGAAAGTTTAGCGGCAGGGCAAGGCTTTACCGATAACGAAGTGACGCTGGTGATTGATAGTCGCTCGCATATTCTCTCTTTGACCGCCCAACGTCTGCCCGACGATTTTATACTGCTCGAAATGGCGCCGATGGATAACCAGCGTCGTCTGAGTCAGGAGCAGTTGCAGCACGCGCAGCAAATCGCCGCCCGCGATCTGGTGCGCGGTCTGGCGCACGAAATCAAAAATCCGCTCGGCGGCCTGCGCGGCGCGGCGCAGCTACTCAGCAAGGCACTGCCCGACCCGGCGCTAACGGAATATACCAAAGTCATCATTGAACAGGCCGACAGGCTACGCAACCTTGTCGATCGTTTGCTGGGGCCGCAGCACCCGGGAATGCACATTACGGAGAGCATACATAAAGTCGCGGAGCGCGTGGTGGCGCTGGTGTCGATGGAACTGCCGGATAATGTCCGGCTTATCCGCGATTATGACCCCAGTCTGCCAGAACTGCCGCACGACCCGGAACAAATTGAGCAAGTACTGCTGAATATTGTCCGCAATGCCTTGCAGGCGCTGGAGCCGGAAGGCGGCGAAATTACGCTGCGTACCCGTACCGCCTTCCAGTTAACGCTGCATGGCGAACGCTATCGCCTGGCGGCGCGTATAGACGTTGAAGACAATGGGCCGGGCATTCCTCCCCATTTACAGGATACGCTGTTCTACCCGATGGTCAGCGGTCGCGAAGGCGGCACCGGGCTTGGGTTATCTATCGCCCGCAATCTTATCGATCAACACGCCGGCAAAATTGAATTTACCAGTTGGCCGGGGCATACCGAGTTTTCGGTTTACCTGCCGATTCGGAAATAGAGGTGTTTATGCAACGAGGAATAGTCTGGGTCGTCGATGATGATAGTTCCATCCGTTGGGTGCTTGAACGTGCTCTCGCCGGGGCAGGGTTGACCTGTACCACCTTTGAGAATGGTAATGAAGTACTGGCTGCGCTGGCCAGTAAAACGCCGGACGTCTTGCTGTCGGATATCCGAATGCCGGGAATGGACGGGCTGGCGCTATTAAAGCAGATTAAACAGCGTCACCCGATGCTTCCGGTCATCATTATGACCGCGCATTCCGATTTAGATGCCGCCGTGAGCGCCTATCAGCAGGGGGCGTTTGATTATCTGCCTAAACCGTTTGATATTGATGAAGCCGTCGCTCTGGTCGAGCGCGCGATTAGCCACTATCAGGAGCAGCAGCAGCCGCGTAATATCGAGGTTAACGGCCCGACAACAGACATGATAGGCGAAGCGCCCGCCATGCAGGATGTGTTTCGCATTATTGGTCGGCTGTCGCGTTCTTCGATTAGCGTGCTGATTAACGGCGAATCAGGAACCGGGAAAGAACTGGTCGCCCATGCGCTTCACCGCCATAGCCCACGCGCCAAAGCGCCGTTTATCGCACTCAATATGGCGGCCATCCCGAAAGATTTGATTGAATCCGAACTGTTTGGCCATGAGAAAGGCGCTTTTACCGGGGCGAATACCATCCGGCAGGGCCGTTTCGAGCAGGCTGACGGCGGCACGCTGTTTCTGGACGAAATTGGCGATATGCCGCTGGATGTCCAGACTCGTCTGTTACGCGTGCTGGCTGACGGACAGTTCTACCGCGTGGGCGGGTACGCGCCGGTAAAAGTCGATGTGCGCATTATCGCCGCCACCCACCAGAACCTCGAACGACGCGTTCAGGAAGGGAAATTCCGCGAAGACCTGTTCCACCGCCTGAACGTGATTCGTATCCATCTTCCGCCGTTGCGCGAGCGCCGTGAGGATATTCCGCGCCTGGCGCGCCATTTTTTGCAGGTCGCCGCCCGTGAATTAGGTGTGGAAGCCAAATTATTACATCCGGAAACCGAAACGGCGTTAACGCGCCTGGCATGGCCTGGTAACGTGCGTCAGTTAGAAAATACCTGCCGCTGGCTCACCGTCATGGCCGCCGGACAGGAGGTGTTGATCCAGGATTTACCGGGCGAACTGTTTGAAGCCTCGGCGCCGGATAGCCCGTCCCACCTGCCGCCGGATAGCTGGGCGACATTACTGGCACAATGGGCGGACCGCGCCTTGCGATCCGGTCATCAAAACCTGCTTTCTGAAGCGCAGCCAGAACTGGAGAGAACGCTACTGACCACGGCATTACGCCATACGCAGGGTCATAAACAGGAAGCCGCCAGGCTGCTCGGTTGGGGGCGAAACACCCTAACGCGGAAGTTGAAAGAGCTGGGAATGGAGTAAACATTACCCGCGAGTGTAAAGATTAATAATTGAGCGCAAAACGCTGCTATTTTGCGCTTTACTGTTCCGATGAGTTCAGTATGATCATGCCCGGCAAACGGGGGGATTCATTATGTTAGAATCTATTATTAATCTGGTATCGAGTGGAGCGGTCGACAGCCACACGCCACAAACTGCGCTAGCCGCCGTGTTGTGTGCCGCGCTGGTAGGACTGTTCAGCTGACAATGTGCCGGATGGCGCTAATGCTTATCCGGCCTACAGGTTGTCGCAACGTGTAGGCCCGGTAAGCGCAGCGCCACCGGGCAACCCGGCTAAATGACGCGTGAGAACTGCTGCATCCGCGCTTTCTGGCGCAGATACGCGTCAAAGCACATGCAGATATTGCGGATCAGCAAACGACCTTTCGCCGTCACCTGAATTCCCTTCTCGCTAATATCCACCAGCCCATCTTTCGCCAGCGGCGACAGTAACTGCAAATCTTCGGCAAAATATTCAGCGAAATGCAAACCCCACTGCTGTTCGACAGCGTTAAAATCCAGGCGGAAGTTACAAATCAGCGCTTTGATAACATCGCGACGAATGCAATCATCACGGGTCAGCGTAATACCACGCCATAGCGCATTGCCCCGCTCATCCACTTGCTGGTAATAACGCTTCAGCTCTTTCTGGTTCTGCATGTAGCCATCGCCAATCATGCTGATAGCAGAAACCCCCATCCCCAGCAGATCGGTATCGCCCTGGGTCGTATAGCCCTGAAAATTACGGTGCAGCACGCCTTCGCGCTGCGCGACGGCCAGTTCGTCGTCCGGACGGGCAAAATGGTCCATCCCGATAAACTGATAACCAGCCTGAGTAAGCGATACGATGGTCTCCTGCAAAATATCCAGTTTCTGCTGCGCGCTGGGTAAATCGGCATCTTTAATTTTACGCTGGGCGGCAAAAAGCGTTGGCAGATGCGCATAGTTAAAGACGCTCAAACGATCGGGGTTCAGCTCCGTCACACGCTTCAGCGTGAAAGCGAAGCTTTCCGGCGTCTGTTTCGGTAGACCGTAGATCAAATCGATATTGGTCGAGGTAAAGCCGATATCGCGGGCGTGATTAAGCAGCGCAAAGATGAATTCTTCATCCTGCTCGCGGTTAACCAGGCGCTGCACCTCTTTATTAAAGTCCTGCACGCCCATACTCAGGCGGTTAAAACCTTCCGCACGTAAATGATCGAGCACATCCAGCTCAATTTCACGGGGATCGACTTCGATCGAGATTTCCGCGTCAGTATTAAAGTGGAAATTTTCACGCAACAGCGTCATTAAGCGGCTGATTTGCGCTTTATTCAGGTAAGTAGGCGTACCGCCGCCCCAGTGAAGCTGGCTGACATGACGGTTTGCAAACAGCGGCGCGCGATGACGAATTTCCTGCTCAAGCGCGTCAAGATACTGGTCAGCTTTATGCTGTTGGCGGGTGACAATCTTGTTGCAGCCGCAGAAATAACACAACTTGTGACAAAACGGGATATGCACATACAGCGAGAGCGGACGTTCAGGATAACGCGCCACAGCCTGCAAGAATGCGGCGTCCTCGAAGTCTTCAGAAAACTCCAGCGCGGTTGGGTACGAGGTATATCGTGGCCCGGAATAGTTATATTTCTGGATCAGGGCCAGATCCCAGTCTATTTGCTGTTCAGACATGCTCACTCCTTCCGATGGCGTCTCTGGCGGGTACGGCGTACCGGCTTCACGCCATGACGGGCGGCAAGCCGGCTGCGCAGCCATTTCTGTCGCCGCGACAATCGCTGTAGTTTAACGAATAACCACACCAGATAACATATAACCGGAAGGGTTATAAGCAGGACGGGCAAGCCCACGGTGTAAACCCGTTAGTTGCCGCCTCTTAGCAGGCGCATCATATCTTCCTGCTTCTCGTCCTCTTCGTCGTCTTCTTCGTCGTCATCGTAAGACAGACCAAGCTTCTGCATCAGTTCATCAATACGATCCAGTTTGGCATCTACCCAGGCTTGATCTTCCGCACTCAGGGTTTCGCCCGCTTCCAGACGTTCTAACAGCGCATCCAGGCGCTCATCCGTTTCCAGTAAATCCAACTCCGCCTGCGGTGAAAGCATAGGTTTCTCACTTTTCGGTTTATGCTGTTGGGTCACTTTTTCAGTCACGCCCAATGGAACAGGTGTTTTACTGCCAATACGTGGATCTTTTTGTTGATTCTGATTGCCGCCGCCCGAAGCGGAATTGCCGCCCGCCGCGCGACTTCCCGGCGCATGACCGCGATGTTTTTTCAGGCGTTTACGGTCGCGCGCCTCCTGGTTTAACTCTTCACGCGTTTTACGACGCTGTTTGCCAAAGGCTTTACTGCGCGGTGCAGAGGTTGGTTTTTTCATGATGTCAGATCTTTAAGCCGTTTTATTCAGTATAGAATTGAGGCGGAATCTAGCAGAAAGCAAGCAAAGAAAAAAGGCGACAGAGTAATCTGCCGCCTTTTTTCTTGACTCACGACCCTTAACGGGTTCCACCATCCCTGTTGGCTATCAACACGCCCTGTTTTTCCCTTAGCCTGGAACATTCCATGTTGTTTCCATTTCCTTTTACTAACGTCTCCGGACGTTTGTCTTCCTGACAATCCTGTGTCTTCGCCTCCTGGCGCTCCTGACCCTCATCCTGAGTCGTTGATCCTGTTAGCGTCCTCGCTATGTGCATTACTTTACTCTTTTGGGGTAAACTCACAAGATACCGACACGGCAAATTCCTTTTTTTCAGACAATTAACTTTCTATAAATTCATGATTTAACTATATTAACTGACTTTGAGCCTGACAACGACTCTGTCATGTCGCATAAGTGCAATGGACAATGTCTCACAAAGCGTATGGCTTTTGCTTACAGCACCGACGCGCCGAAAAATCCGTCTTTTGCTGGCGTTCAGGTATAATCGCCACAATGCTTTGACTGACGGAGACGACCGCTTTGACTAACCTGAATTATCAACAGACGCATTTTGTGATGAGTGCGCCTGATATTCGCCATTTACCTTCCGATTGCGGAATTGAAGTGGCTTTTGCTGGCCGTTCCAATGCAGGCAAATCCAGCGCCCTGAACACGTTGACCAACCAAAAAAGCCTGGCGCGCACCTCTAAAACGCCGGGCCGTACCCAATTGATTAACCTGTTTGAAGTCGTAGATGGCAAACGGTTGGTCGACCTGCCGGGCTATGGCTACGCGGAAGTCCCGGAAGAGATGAAACGCAAGTGGCAACGCGCGCTGGGGGAATATCTGGAGAAACGTCAAAGCCTACAGGGCTTAGTCGTTTTAATGGATATCCGCCATCCGTTGAAAGACCTCGACCAACAGATGATCCAGTGGGCTGTAGAGAGCAATATCCAGGTTCTGGTTCTGCTGACCAAAGCGGACAAACTGGCCAGCGGCGCGCGCAAGGCGCAGTTGAATATGGTACGTGAAGCCGTGCTGGCGTTTAATGGCGATGTGCAGGTAGAAGCGTTTTCCTCGCTGAAAAAGCAGGGCGTGGATAAGTTACGTCAGAAACTGGACAGCTGGTTTAGCGAACTGGCACCGGTCGAAGAGATTCAGGACGGGGAATAATCACCCGCTATGCCGGATGGCGCCGCTGCGCGTCTTATCCGGCCTACGGTGTGAGCGAAACTTTTCTTATGCCCAATAAAAAACGCCCCAGTCATAAACTGACTGGGGCGGCTAAAATATTCAGCCAAATCCGATTACGTGAAGTAAAAGGTCTGAAAGATAGAACATCTTACCTCTGTACCCTACGTGAATAACTTTACTCTTTTTTGAGCAACACAGAAAGACCTTTTCGTAATTTTTTTTCATTCTTTACATAGGGAATTCTAATACCCATCACAAAACCCCCGTGCTTATGTTGCTTAATTACGAAAAAAGCGCGTTATTCCTTAAATGCTTAGTGCGCTTGATCCCAATTTTCTCCGCTACCGACTTCCACCAGCAACGGCACATCAATACGCGTGCAGTTTTCCATCAACTGATGGATACGTTTTGCTACCGCATCTAAGTCGTCTTTATGCACCTCGAACACTAATTCATCGTGTACCTGCATAATCATCCGCACGCGTGGCTGCTCGGCCTGTAGCCAGGCATCGACGGCAATCATGGCGCGCTTGATGATATCGGCAGCCGTTCCTTGCATGGGAGCATTGATCGCCGCGCGTTCCGCCCCCGCGCGCCGCGCCGCGTTGCTGGATTTAATATCCGGCAGGTAAAGGCGGCGCCCCTCCAGAGTTTCCACATAGCCTTGTTCTTTTGCCTGAGCGCGGGTGCGCTCCATATATTCCAGCACGCCAGGATAGCGTTCGAAGTAGAGATCCATATACTTCTGCGCCTCTTTACGCGGAATATTAAGCTGGCGAGAAAGACCGAAGGCGCTCATCCCGTAAATCAGGCCAAAGTTAATGGCTTTCGCACTTCGGCGCTGTTCCCCGGTCACGCTATCCAGCGGCAAGCCAAAGACTTCCGCCGCCGTTGCACGGTGAATATCTTTCCCTTCGGCGAACGCCGTGAGCAGTCCTTTATCACGGGAAAGATGCGCCATAATACGCAGCTCAATCTGTGAATAGTCCGCAGACACGATGAGATAATCCTCAGGCGCAATAAATGCCTGACGAATGCGGCGGCCTTCTTCATTGCGCACCGGAATATTTTGCAGGTTCGGATCGGTGGACGATAAACGTCCCGTCGCCGTTACCGCCTGATGATAGGACGTATGGACGCGCCCGGTTTTCGGGTTAATCATCAGCGGCAGCTTATCGGTATAGGTGGATTTTAGCTTCGCCAGACCACGATACTCCAGAATCACTTTCGGCAGCGGATAGTCCAGCGCCAGCTCTTCCAGCACCTCTTCCGACGTTGACGGCGCGCCGCCAGGCGTTTTCTTCAGCGGCTTAATACCCTGCTTTTCAAACAGGATGGTCTGCAACTGCTTCGTCGAGGACAGGTTGAACGCCTCGCCCGCAATGTCATGCGCTTTCTTTTCCAGTTCCGCCAGACGTCGTGTGATTTCTTCCGAATGTTTGTGCAGGACGGCAGGATCGATTTTTACGCCATTGCGCTCAACGCGTGACAGTACCGGCACCAGCGGCATTTCGATGTTTTCGAAAACATTCAGCGGGCCTTTGTGCTGCTGGAGCTCAGGCCACATTTTGAGATGCAACTGTAACGTGACATCCGCATCTTCTGCCGCATAGCGCCCCGCTTCCTCCAGTGCGATCTGGTTAAAGGTGAGCTGGTTTTTACCTTTACCGGCAATGTCTTCAAAGGTGATAGTTTTGTGCTTCAGCCAACGATCGGACAAACTGTCCATATCATGGCGTCCGGCGACGCTGTTCAGAATGTAAGACTCAAGCATGGTATCGAAGGCGATACCGCGCAGCTCAATACCGTAATTTTGCAAGACGCCGCGATCGTACTTGAGGTTTTGCCCCACTTTGCGCACTTTTTCATCTTCCAGCAGCGGCTTCAGCAGTTCCAGAGCACGCTGGTGGGAGATTTGATCCGGAGCGTCCAGATAATCATGCGCGACAGGTACATACGCGGCAACGCCAGGTTCGATAGCAAACGAGAGGCCCACCAGGTTGGCGGCGATATTATCCAGACTGTCGGTCTCCGTGTCGAAAGCAAAAACTGGCGCTTTTTTCAGCTTTTCAATCCAGCTTTCCAGCGTAACGTCGTCCAGAATCGTGACATAATTTTCATAAGAGAGCGCCGCTGCCGGTTCGCTGGGCGATTCATCAATAACGACCGTTTCCTGCGGTTTGGCCGCTGGTTTCGCGCCCTTTGCCTGTAGCCACTTGCCTGACTCAACGTCCGCCGTCCAGCGCTTAAACTCATATTTTTTAAACAGGCCCAGCAGTTCATCCGCAATCGGCTGCTGCACTTCAAGCTGTTCGCAGGTCAGCTCCAGTTCAACATCCGTTTTAATGGTGGCGAGTTTATAAGACAGGTACGCTACGTCTTTATTCTGCGCTAATTTAGCGGCCATCGTTTTGGCGCCGCGGAAAGTGAGACCGGCAATTTTTTCCGGCTCGGCGTACAGCGTATCCAGGCCGCCCAATCCCTGAAGCAAGGCTTGCGCCGTCTTCTCACCCACGCCTGGTACGCCTGGAATATTATCCGAGGAGTCCCCCATCAGCGCCAGAAAGTCGATAATCAGCTCAGGCGGCACACCGTACTTATTAACGACTTCATCCGGGCCGAGGATGGTGTTAGTCATGGTGTTGATCAGCGTAATATTCGGCGTCACCAACTGTGCCATATCTTTATCGCCGGTGCTGATTAATACCGGACGCCCCACCTTCTCCGCTTCTCGCGCCAGTGTACCGATAACGTCATCCGCTTCTACGCCAGAGACTGCCAGCAGAGGTAACCCCATGGCTTTAACCATGGCATGTAACGGCTCTATTTGCGCTCGCAGATCATCCGGCATCGGAGGACGATGCGATTTGTAGTGTTCAAAGAGCTCATCACGGAAGGTTTTTCCTTTGGCGTCAAACACCACCGCAGCATGCGTCGGCTGATACTGCATGATCAGGCTGCGCAACATGTTGAGGACACCATACATTGCGCCCGTAGGTTCTCCCGCGCTGTTGGTTAACGGCGGAAACGCATGATAGGCGCGATAGAGATAGGATGAGCCATCTACGAGAATAAGTGGGTTTTCTGGGATCTGAACCATAATGTCCGTGCCTGTTTAACAGATTATGGTTAAAGGATGCCACATACAGGAGGAAAACTTGAGTTTTTCGCCGCATTTGCGGAAAAGTTTTGTCGATCTTCAGGATCGCTCGCAAAACAACCTGTGGATAACTTTGTGTGTAAATTCTTACCATTACTTTAAAATCAGCGCGATAGCCTTCTCGTCTTAATAATTACCCATTATTTTCAATGAGTTGTTAACATCACGTTTTTCTGATTATCTGATTCATGCCGTTATCATAATGTGGATAGTTGTTACGAGTGTTTCTATTTCACTCAGCGCCATCATTAGCATCGTTTTCTGATAGAATCAGCCCCTTGCGCCCTTTTCGCGCACCATTTATGGCTAACTTTTGAATAATTTATTATGACGAGAATACTCGCGGCTATCACGCTCCCATTGAGTATCGTATTGACCATCCTGGTCACTATTGTTTGCTCAGTACCGATCATCATTGCCGGTATGGTAAAGCTTCTTTTGCCTGTTCCCGGTATCTGGCGCAAGGTCTCCATTTTCTGCAATTTCATGATGTATTGCTGGTGTGCTGGTCTTGCAGCGCTGTTACGCCTTAATCCGCACTTGCAATGGGATGTAGAAGGGTTAGAAGGACTGAGCAAGAAAAATTGGTATTTACTGATTTGTAATCATCGTAGCTGGGCCGATATCGTTGTGCTTTGCGTTCTGTTCCGCAAGCATATCCCAATGAATAAGTACTTTCTTAAACAGCAATTGGCCTGGGTACCGTTCATCGGCCTGGCGTGCTGGGCATTAGATATGCCGTTTATGAAGCGCTACTCCCGTAGCTACCTGCTCCGCCACCCCGATCGACGCGGCAAAGATGTTGAAACAACTCGTCGCTCTTGCGAAAAGTTTCGTCGGTATCCCACCACTATCGTTAACTTTGTTGAAGGCTCACGATTTACGCATGAGAAACGTCAGCAAACGCATTCACCCTATCAACATCTGTTGCCGCCAAAAGCAGCCGGTATTGCAATGGCGATTAATGTTTTAGGCTCACAGTTCGATAAGCTGCTTAATATTACGTTGTGTTACCCAAACAACGATCGTCACCCCTTCTACGATATGCTAAGCGGTAGGCTGACGCGTATTGTTGTTCGGGTGCACCTGGAACCCATAAATGAAGAACTGCACGGCGATTACGTGAACGACAAAACATTCAAACGCCGTTTTCAACGTTGGCTTAATACGCTGTGGGATAAGAAAGATATACAGATAGAAGAGATTAAAACATCTTATAAAAACGCCGGTCAGTGACCGGCGTTCTTTTTATTTTTTATCAACCAAATATTTCACGGTATCAGCATACTGCTGAACAAAAACATCCATGCTGCTGGTATCCATACCTTGTGGGTTAATCTGGTATTTGCCATTGACGAACATCGCCGGAACGCCCTGCAGTTGCAGGTCAGCCGCGGCTTTCTCCTGTTGCGCAACCAGTGATTTCACCACGAAGCTGTTCCAGGCCGCATCGTAATCTTCGCCCTTGACGCCCGCATCAACGAACACTTTACGGATATCCGCGGCAGATTGTACTGTCTGGGTTTTCTGTACGGCTTCAAACAGCGGGACCGTGACTTTATCTTCTACACCCAACGCCATCGCCACCGCCCATGCCTGGGTGAGCTCCTTGCCCAACGGCCCCAGGAACTCAACGTGGTACTTGGTCATTTTGGTGCCTTCCGGCAGCTTTTTCTTCACATTGTCAGACACATGAAGCACTTCTTCAAACTGATAACAATGTGGGCAGTAGAAGGAGAAAAACTCCAGTACCTGGGGTTCGCCAGCGACCGGTTTATCCAGCGTGATATACTGTTTACCGTCGCTGATCTGTGCTGCCGAGGCGCTAAAAGCTAAAACCATACCAGCCAGCGCCAGCCAAATCTTTTTCATGATCAACTCTCTCCGATTAATACATTGGCGTTAATTGTAAAGGGGGGTCGTGCAAAATTTTAGTCTGCTCAATAAAAGTCGTTGTCTGTCGCTGCCAGTAATCTTCCCCTGTTAACCAGGGAAAGTTTTTTGGAAACGCAGGATCGCCCCAACGACGAATCAACCAGGCAAGATAATAAACTAAACGCATGGCGCGTAAAGGTTCAATGAGACCAATTTCAGCCGTATCGAACTCACTAACTTCTTCATAAGCTTCAATAATGGTTTCAAGCTGCATTCGCTGTTCGGCTTTGTCGCCGTTCAGCAGCATCCATAAATCCTGTATCGCCGGACCGTTACGGGCATCATCTAAATCGACAAACAGCGGTCCATCACGCCATAGAATGTTGCCGGCATGACAATCGCCGTGCAATCGCAGCGTGGCGAAATCGGTGCGCCAGCATTCGGTAACTGCAGACAGTAGAGTATCAGTGGCTTTCAGGAAAGCCGCTTTTTGCCCGGAGGGAATCAGTGCGGCATCTTCGAATACCTGGCGAGGTTCAAAAAGATACTCTGCAAGCCCAATGTCAGGCCGGAAAGTGAAAGGACGTTTTCGCCCCGTCTGATGCAATCGGCCAAGATAACGCCCTACCGCCTCCATCTGATCGATATTGTCTGCTTCAAACTGACGACCGCCTACGCTGGGGAAAATGGCATAATGATAGCCCTGATGCGCTAACAGTGTCTGGCCATTAAACGCGAGCGGAGCAGCAACCGGAACCTCATCCTTCACCAGTTCAAGCGCGAATTGGTGTTCTTCCCGAATTTGATCAACAGACCAGCGTTCAGGACGATAAAACTTAACGACAAAACGTCGACGGTCTTCATCCTGAAACTGATAGACGCGGTTTTCATAACTGTTTAGTGGAGTCAGCCCGGAATCCACCCTGATCCCCTGTTCAAACAGCGCATCCATGATGGTTTCCGGGTGTAGCGTCTGGAAAGTAAAAGCGTTGTCGTTCATCCCATCATCCGGAAAATACTACGAATGATTCAGGATATCATTTCGTGGCGATTTCGGTGGCGCCGCTTACAAGGTTTTACTCTTTAATAACGCCGCGGGCGCGTAAAAGCGCCGTTTTAAAGTCCTCTTCATAGTCTTTTTGAATCCCTGGAATGGCGGCGTCTTTGGCGGAATCGCGCATTTTCAGATGGTAGATCAGGATATCATCAGTTAAATCTTCCAGTTTGCCGTCAAAACCTGACTCTTTCGCCAGTTTCTGCAAAAATTGCGTCAGATTAAGATCAGGCTCTTTCTGCCAGGCTGGCTGGAGGAGTTCAATGACTTCATTCAGGCGTTTACATTTCATAGCTGTGCTCCTTATTCTTGATACAGACACGGTAGCAGGGTCAATCCCACAATAAAAGAGGCGATATCGGTGAATCTGGATGAAGTAATAACCGGCGTGGTGCTGGCAGGCGGTAAAGCCCGGCGGATGGGAGGTGTGGATAAAGGTCTGCTTGAACTGAACGGTAAACCGCTCTGGCGACACGTTGCCGACGCGCTCGCGCCGCAACTGGCTACGGTCGTCATTAGTGCTAATCGCCATCTGGATATCTACCAGGCCAGCGCCCTGAAAGTCATTCCGGATTCAATCGCTGACTTTCCCGGTCCGCTGGCGGGTATGCTTTCCGTTTTTCAGCAGTTAGCAGGCGACTGGTTTCTGTTTTGCCCCTGTGACAATCCCTGTATCCCCCACAACCTGGTCGATCGTTTAGCAGCGCAGCGTCATGGCGCACCCGTGGTTTGGGTTCATGATGGAGAGCGCGATCATCCAACGATCGCGTTGATTAATCGTGCCGTTGAGCCCCAGTTGACAGCTTATTTGCAAGCAGGCGAGCGGCGGGTAATGATTTTTATGCGCCAGGTAGGCGGACACGCCGTTGATTTCAGCGATTGTAAGGAGGCATTTGTGAACGTCAACACGCCGGAGGAACTCGCGCAATGGCAAAAGAGACCATGATACCGCTACTCGCCATTGCCGCGTGGAGCGGCACGGGAAAAACAACACTGCTGAAAAAACTGATCCCAGCACTTTGTGCGCACGGTATTCGGCCAGGGCTGATTAAGCATACCCATCATGATATGGATGTTGATAAACCGGGTAAAGATAGCTACGAATTACGTAAGGCCGGGGCGGCACAAACGATGGTTGCCAGTCAGCAGCGCTGGGCGTTAATGACTGAAACGCCGGGGCAAGAAGAGTTGGATCTGGCATGGCTGGTGAGCCGGATGGATGCATCAAAGCTAGATATGGTGCTGGTAGAAGGGTTTAAACACGAGGCAGTTGCGAAGATCTTACTTTTTCGTCAGGGATGTGGGCACAGCGAGGAAGAATTAATTCTTGATGAGCATGTTATTGCGGTTGCCAGTGATATTCCACTTGCCGTAGCGGTACCCGTTTTGGATCTTAATGATGTATCGCAGATTTCTGCCTTCATTTTGCGGTGGTTAGAGAAAGCACGTTCCTTGTAGGCCGGATAAGGCGAAGCTGCCATCCGGCAGTGCCGGTTGCCTGATGGCGCTGCGCTTATCAGGCCTACGGTTTTACAGTTACCGCACACGCAAAAAAGCCCATCCTGACGGACGGGCTTCTTCACTAAATTGATGCCTGGCAGTTTATGGCGGGCGTCCTGCCCGCTCCCCTCCGGGCCGTTGCTGCGCAACGTTCAAATCCGCTCCCGGCGGATTTGTCCTCCTCAGGAGAGCGCTCACCGACAGACCACAGATAAAACAAAAGGCCCTGTCTTCCGACAGGGCCTTTTGTTTTATTTAATGCCTGGCAGTTCCCTACTCTCGCATGGGGAGACCCCACACTACCATCGGCGCTACGGCGTTTCACTTCTGAGTTCGGCATGGGGTCAGGTGGGACCACCGCGCTAGTGCCGCCAGGCAAATTCTTTGTGCTCTGTACGCAATTCTTTATCGCATCCGCTGCGTTGCCAGCGCTCGCAAAGCCAGTCACATACTTCAGTATGCTCCTGCCTTTCCTTCGCTTGTCGCCTTGCTGCTGCGCAAATTATTGCGTACTCAACTCTGAATACAAACTGAAAATCGTCTTCTCAATCCGCCAAAACATCTTCGGCGTTGTAAGGTTAAGCCTCACGGTTCATTAGTACCGGTTAGCTCAACGCATCGCTGCGCTTACACACCCGGCCTATCAACGTCGTCGTCTTCAACGTTCCTTCAGGAGA